>CAYTDI010000010.1:0-79446 GCA_964436595.1 uncultured Eubacterium sp. | reverse complement strand
AACAAAGGCTTATAGCCGTTGTGCAAACCACCCGTTTGACGGGTGGTATTGATTCCTGTGAACCGCAGATTATTCCGGACATTGAACCACAGACAGTTGATGAAAAGACTGTAATTGTTGTTACAGTAGAAGCTGGAAAAAATCGTCCATATTATATCAAATCCAAAGGAAAAGAAAATGGTACTTATATTCGTGTTGCAGGAACTTCAAGGCTTGCATACCCGGAAAAGATAAAAGAACTTGAAATGGAGGGTGCAAGAATATCGTGGGATGAGCTGACCTGTGTAGGATATGAGGTAACGGAAGCAGCAACCGATGTTCTGTGTGCGGATATAGAGAGTTTTCGCAAGAAAGCAGGGTTATCAGACCATGAGGTAAAAAAAGAGCAGTTATTTAACTGGAAAATTTTGAAAAATAGTGAGGCAATGTGCTTGCATCCAATGCGTATGCATTGTTGACATCAGACTATTTTCCATTTTCAAAAACACAATGTGCAGTATTTAAGGGAACAGATAGAACTGTATTTTTGGACAAGCGTGAATATACAGGACCGATATACAGGCAGATTGAAAGTGCAGTAGAGTTTGTATTAAGAAATATCAGACTTGGGGCAACAATAGATGGCTTAGTACGTCGGGAAAGTTATGAACTGCCTGCAGAAGCAATTCGTGAGATGATAATCAACGCACATTGCCATAGAAATCTGTTAGACGAATCTTGCATACAGGTGGCAGTTTATGATGACCGATTGGAAGTGACATCTCCGGGAGGACTGTATAATGGATTGACTTATGAAGAAGTAATGAGTGGACATTCAAAAATCCGTAACAAGGTAATTGCCAATGTTTTCAGTCAAATGGGATTGGTTGAATCATGGGGAAGTGGTATAAGGAGAATTTTAAATGCTGTTTCAGAATACAAACTTCCTGTTCCAAAGATTGAAGTGTTTGATGATATGTTTCGTGTGAATTTGTATAGAAATACACAGGACAACGGAAATAATGGAGGGTTCGGAGAAAACTTCGGAGATAATTTCGGAGAAAATGGTGGAGAAAACTTCGGAGAAAAAGTTGCGATAGGAAAAGATAAACAGAAAGTGACGGATACTCAGCGAAAAATACTTGAGTGTGTAGCAGAAGATAAATATATTTCCGCTAAGCAGATAGCAGAAAAAATAGGAGTGTCCGGTCGAACTGTTGAAAATAATATCAAGAAATTAAAAGAGTTAGGTATTTTGATTCGTCATGGTTCGCCAAAGTCAGGCTATTGGGAAATTGTAGAGCAAGTATATGTTTCAATGACGGTAGAATGGAAAAATTGTTAATAAATAAAATTTGGAGCGAAGAAAATGGGAAAAATAAATGTAGATGAGCCGCATGAAATCAGACCCAATATGAGTGCAAATGTTTTATTTCATTTTATGCCTGAAATTTGCTTTTTATGTAGGGCAATAGAAACAAAAGTTCTTTTTTCACGATATTGTAGAGAAAATATAACATATTTAGATTTAAGATTAGATGAACATCGAATTACTGAAGTCGCATATTCAGAAAAGTGTTTTGTGATATTCCTGTTCATGAGGTATTGGAACATACAAAGAAGTATGGGGGTGTAGAATCAATTGCTGAAGACATTGCGACTGATTTGCGACCACTTATGAAAATTGGTACAGATTTATAAAATAAGAGGCAAAAATAGGATTAACAGAAAAACAGACATATACAGTTATAAAGACATAGTTGCAAATTCGGAAAGATTTCCCGACAAGGAAAAGCTTGGATAAATAAACCCAGTAAAATCAAGGGCTTTGGCAATTGGAAGTCAAAATTTATGACTAATTAAAGAGAATACATTTAAAAGAAATAGGATTTCCAAGAACGGAAGTCCTATTTTTGTATAAAAGATGTTGCCATAAAAGTATATTGACAAAAAATGGTAGACCACTTACTGTAATAGGTGTTACACGGAGTAATAAAGTTTCGAATTTAAAGGAAAAAAGTAATTAAATCAGAAAAAGCAATCCTTGACAAAAAAAGGAGATGGATATACAGATGAATACCAAATTACCTGAATCAGAAAAACTAAACATTGCGGATTTGCAGCAAATTTTTGAAGATACAACAGAATGTTATAAGCTTTTTTGGTTCAAGGCAATTCTTAAAAACATCAAGAATGGAAAACAGAAAATGACATATAACGAGCTTATTTGCAGTATGATGGCAGATGCGTATTATATGGTTAATGAGTATCACTTGAATTTGGGACCCAATGACAGCTTGGAGAAAATTGTAAAAATTATTGCTGACAAAACGGGTATTAAAGCAACAGAGAAAGAAGAAAATCTTTATCAGATGTTATTGGGGTATAGGGCAAAAGAGATAACCGAACTTAGGGCAAAATTGATAAATAATGTTCCGTATTGTTTACAGTCACCTTTTTTGCACGATAAGAAGCTTGCAAATATTTCAACAAAAAAGGCAGAGCGAATTAATGAACTGAATCAACAGAAACGATTGCTTTATTATTATAGTGAATATATGCAGTATGATACGGAAATTATTATTGAAGACGAATGGTTTCGGTATTTATCCGAAAATAGAGAAATTCTATTGGGATGGGTTCAGTATAATTTAATTAAATACTTACAGAAGCGAAACCCCGCAATTCCGGGAATTCCAAATAAGATTATGCCGCCTAAGAGACGGGAACTTAAATATGCGAAAAATTTTTGGAAGGCAATTATTAGCAGAGAAGAAATTACGGACTGCTATACCGGAAAAGTGTTATGCAAGGAAAATTTTGAAGAACTGGGAGAAATGGAAATGGACCATTTTATTCCATGGGCGTTTATAGCAAATGATGAGGTATGGAATCTCACGCCAACATTCGGAAAAGTGAATCTAAATAAGAGTAATATGCTTCCGAATATGGAAATTGATTTGAAAAAGATGGCATTTCAACATCACATGGCACTTGGAATAGCCGAATCGAATGTTCAGATAAAAAAGTTATTCAAATTATATTTAGATAATAATCTTAATGATAGTAGTATACGAGTTGATTTATATACCAAGGTTGTTTCAGAATCAGAGTATGAAGAAGGAATTCTAAAAATCATAGAACCGTTGTATTTGTCTGCACAGAATGCCGGATATACCCCTTGGGATAAGAGAATTGAAGTGTAAAATGTGCAAGAAAGTGTAATGTTACGGAGGAAACCAATGAAATACCTATATTTTGTCCGTCATGGACAGACAATTTGGAACGTAGAAAATAAAATATGTGGTGCAACCGATATCGCCCTTACAGAGCTTGGACACCAGCAGGCAATTGAAACAGGAAAAAAGATTTTAGAAGAAGGAATTAAGGCAGATGAAATTCTCTATTCACCTTTGAGCAGAGCCAAAGATACTGCACTTCATATAGCAGAAATGACCGGAATTTCGGCAAAGGAAGAAATGCGGCTAAAAGAGCAGAACTTTGGAAAATATGAATCCACACCGAGAAACGGGGAAGAATTTAAGGAAGCGAAAAAGCAGTTTTTGAATCGTTATGGAAATGGTGAATCAATGCTTCACTTAGCTCAGAGAATTTACAATCTTTTAGATGAGCTTGCCGCATCTGGCAAGACCTATATTTTAGTAGCGCATAACGGAATTGCCCGAATGGTACATTCCTATTTTCACGAGATGACAAACGATGAATTTGCAGCATATGGTGTACCAAACTGTGCAGTGATTCGGTATGAGTTTTCTCGCTCTTGACGAATGGCAAAATTATTGATTGATGAAATCACGATATAATATAAAAATACTTTAGAAAATAATTGGAGAAAACCATGGCGGAGAGAACATCTCAGAAGTTAAAACTATTGTATTTGATGAAAATATTATTACAAAAAACAGACGAAACGCACGGGATTACCATGCCGGAGATTATTTCAGAGTTACATGCGTATGGAATTTTGGCAGAGCGAAAAGGTCTTTACAGGGATATAGAATGTTTAAAAACCTATGGAATGGAAATTATAGGTTATCAGGAAGAACACACCTATTATTACAAGGTAGTAGACCGTCAGTTTGAATTAGCAGAGTTAAAGCTATTAGTAGACTCCGTGCAGTCTGCAAAATTCATTACCACGAAAAAGTCCAGAGAACTGATAGAAAAGATTACAGGGCTTGCCAGTCAATACGAAGCAACACAGTTAAATCGTCAGGTGTATATGGCGGAGCGAATTAAGACCAAAAACGAAGGCGTTTATTATAATGTAGATGCTATTTACAATGCCATTGCAGAAAACGTGAAAATTACATTTCAATATTTTCAGTGGAATGTAAAAAAGCAAATGGAATTGCGGCATGACGGAGCACTGTATCAAGTGAGTCCGTGGGCATTGTCTTGGGATGATGAAAACTACTATCTAATTGCATATGATGACAAAGAAGAGAAAATCAAACACTTTCGTGTGGATAAGATGCTGCATATTGAAATGGCGGAAGAAAAAAGAGAAGGGCGTTCTGTGTTCAAAGAATTTGACATTGCGGTTTATGCAAGAAAAATGTTTGGAATGTTTGATGGGGACGAGGAAATGGTAAAAATCCTGTGCAATAATGCCCTTGCAGGAGTTATGATAGACAGATTTGGAAAGGACATTTCCCTGATACCGGTGGACAAAGACCATTTTTCCGTAACGGTAAGAGTTGCGGTAAGCCGCCAGTTTTTATCTTGGGTAATGGCATTAGGAGAAGGCGCAAAAATCATCGGACCGGATGCCGTAGTGAAACAAGCAAAGTCAGAGGTGGAACGTTTAGTAAAACAGTATTTGTAAAAAAATTACCAGATATATAGAATACATAAGTAAAACAAGAGAAATTACAAGAAATAGTTGACAAACCAGACAAAAAATGACAAAATTCTCATATCGCGTGCAATTCTTAAAAAAGGGAGATAAAAATAGGAAAAGGTACGGGATAATAAATAAATTTATGGAGATGTAACGTATGAAGAAGAAAAGCAAAACAAGTATTATTGTTGCAGTTATATTGGGCGTATTATGTGCAGCAATGATTGCTCTTTGTGTTCTGGTATTTATGAATGGTTTTGTTGGAAAATTGAACCAGAAAGCAATAACAGAGAAAAAGAGCGACTTCAAAGAAACAGAAGAAACAGGCGATAACGCTGAATACGAAGGAAACGGAGAGAACTTTGAGATTGTTGTAAGAGAGTCTGCGCAGACAGAAGAGAATAACACCGAAGAAACAGCAGATTACCTTTGCCCGGAAACAAGTGAGAGAGAACTGACAGAGTCAGATGTAACAGCATTACAGAGTAAAACCGTAGAAGGACTTCCAGAGGGTAAGGATATCATTCAGATGGTAATTAATGAAATGTATGCAAAGAAAGGCTATCAGTTTACAGATACAGCCATTCAGGATTACTTCAACTCTAAAACATGGTATCAGGAAATTGCAGAAAAAACAGATGATATGGACGCCGTTTTTAATGGAATGTCTGATGTAGAAAAAGCAAATGTTGAATTTCTGCAGCCATATGTACAGTAGGGAGGAGAAGAAGAATGTTTTGTCAAAATTGTGGAACACAAAATAATGACGCATCCGTATTTTGCGAAAACTGCGGAGCAAAATTAGAAAAACCGGTTCAGCAGGCTACTCAATGGGAACAGCCAAATATGGAAGCGCAGCAGGCACAGCCAAACATGGCAGCACAGCCAATGCAGCCAAAACAACCGAAACAGCCGATTTCCAAAGCTTGGATTGTTGTAGTGGCAGAAGCTTTTGTTTTAGCAGCAGCAATTGCCGTATTTTTTAATTTCGGAAAGGAAATGAACAGTGCGGAAAAAGTTGCAGAAAAGTTTTTCGTAGAAGTTGCGAACCATAACTTCAAGGAAGCATATAAAACCCTTGATGTAGAGGAAAATGATTTTATCAATGAAAAGAATTTTGCAAATGCAAGCTGCAATACGCAGTTAAGTAAGGTGAATACATATGAAGTAAAGGAACACCTCGGAACAGAAAAGCTTGGTAAGGATATTGAGATAGAGTATCGTACAAAGGGAAGCTCTTCTAACCGTAGTTATTATGTTTCTGTCAACAAAAAGAGTGGAAAGAACTTTCTGTTTTTTGATAAATGGGAAGTGAGTCCGGAAGCTTTGATTGTGGATGATTATTGTATCTATGTTCCAAAGGGTGCAGAAGTTACTGTTGATGATGTAAAGCTTGGTAAGGATTATTACAGTAAGAAAGAATCCTCTGACTATAATGATTGTTATGTTATTCCTGAAATATTTGCAGGAGAGCATCAGATTGTAGTAACCAAAGAAGGAATGCAGGAAATAAGAAAGATTGTTAATACAGATGATGATTATAGTTTCTATGTGGACAATATGTCTATGGATGAGAAACTTTTAGAAGAGGCTTTTGATACAGCAATCGTAGATTTACAGAAGCTTTATGAAGCTGCAGCAGCAGGAAAAGATATGAAAGAGCTTTCTGATATAATAGATAAGGACGCTATGGATGATGTAGAGTATAGCTATGAAAATATGGTAAGCTGTTTAGAAGATAGCAGTTATGAGGCTGTAAATAAAGTCTCTATATCTAATGTAGAAGGAACAGCATATCAGGACAACTGGTCATCAGAAGAAAACTTGGTTGTAGAAGTTGAACTTGAGTATGACTATGTGGTTGACTATACAAGAAGTTGGTTTGATGAAGTAACCAATGAGAGCTATGACGATAGCAATAACTCTTATATAAGCTTATCATATAAGGATGGAAAATGGGCTATCGTTGAACTTAGCGGAATGTATTTATATTACTAGGAGGAAACAAAAATGGCAAAATTTTGTACAAGATGTGGACGCCCATTAGAAGAAGGTGAAGTATGTAACTGTGGACAGAAAACCGTACAGGCGCAGCAGGAAACAGCACAGCAGACTGCATCACAGTCCGAAGTAACACAGGCACAGCAGGTAGCGCCACAGCAGGAAGCAGCACAGGCACAGCAGGCGGCACCACAATTTCAGCAACAGTTCCAGCAGCAGGGATATGCGCAGAACGGACAGCAGTTCCAGCAGCAGGGATATGCACAGAACTCACAGCAGTTCCAGCAGACTCAGCAGGCAGTAACGGGATTTTTGGGAAAAATGTTCAGAAACTTTGGGAATATTATAAAGCATCCGGTTACTGGAGGAAGAGATATCATTCTTGCAGGAGATGTAGCAGTAGGAATAGCACTCATAGTATTGCAGGGACTTCTTACCGGAATTTTCGGTGCAATTGGAGCAAGTAAGACCTTAGGCACAATGTTTGAGACAATGTCATATTATTCTTCTGATGATATGAGCGTTCCGTATGCAAAGATTATTTTCGGAACATTAGCAATTTCTGCTGCATTATCATTTGTATTGGCATTGTTGTTATTCCTTGGAAATCTGATTATGAGAAATAGCGTTTCTTTTGGACAGATGATAGGAGCAGTTTCTATTAGAAGCAGTGTAGTAATAGTTACCAATATTCTTGCAATTATCGTATGCTTAATCAATCCGGTTGGTGGAATGATGGTGTTTGCAGTAGGAAATATCTGGGGATTCTTTGGGATTCTTCAGGCAATGCCAATTGCAAATGAAACAATGCGTGATGATTTACCATTGGTTATGATTTTAATATACCTTATATTCGTAGTAATTAACTATTTCTGCGTAAGAGAGGGAATAAAGCTGTATTTGCCAAGTGATATGGCAGATAGTTTGAGCAGTTTAAGAAGCTTAAGCAACTTTAGTAGTCTTTGGTAAATTTAGGAAATACAAGTATATAGAACGAAAAAGAATTCCTTTCGGGGAATTCTTTTTTTGTTTCTTTCTAAAGTTTTTTGGGGAATAACCGATAAATAAATTAGAATCATGAGAAATACTATAAAAATATAGTAGAAAATAGAAAGGAGATGCCGTTATGCGTGTAGAAGCATATAATCAGGTAGCTCAAATTTATAAAACAGCAAGCACTTCTAAAATAAAGGGAGCACAAGCAGCAGGAAAGCGTGATGAAGTACAGATTTCCCAAGCGGGTCGTGACTATCAGGTAGCAAAGCAGGCGGTAGCAGAAAGCTCTGATATTAGAGAAGATAAGGTTGCGCAGTTAAAGTCGGAGATTGCATCTGGCAGCTACAAGGTAGACGCAGGAGATTTTGCAGCAAAATTAATTGAAAAGTACAATGCATATAATGTATATCTTTAGAAATGAGGTTCAAACGTGGCTAGTTTAATGGAAGATTTCATGGATGTCCTTGAAAAAGAGAATGTAGAATACGAGCAATTGACAGAACTGTCTTTAGAAAAAAGACAGATTATCATTGACGGTGATATTCCGGCTCTCGAGGAGATTACAGGAAGAGAACAGGAAATAACCAGTAATCTGAAGAATCTGGAAAATAAAAGAGAACAGGTTGTGAAAGATATGGCTATCGTACTTAGTAAAGAGCCGGAAGAGCTTACTATTACTAATATGATAGCATTTTTAAATAAGCAGCCGGAAGAACAGCAAAAGTTACAGGATATTCGAAAAAGATTGAAAGAAACCCTTGCCAAAATGGCGGATATCAATACACAGAATGAAGTTTTACTGACACAGGCAATGGAAATGGTAGAGTTTGATTTAACACTTTTTAAAAGTATGCGACAGGCACCTACCACAGCAAATTATGATAAAAGAGCGAATAATACCGGCGATATACTAGGCAGCCGGGGGTTTGATGCGAAACAGTAGGAGGAAGAATAGCGATGGCAAACGGAATGGGAAGTCTGTATATCGGAGCATCTGGATTACAACAGAGTCAGAATGCGTTAAATACCACGGCAAACAATCTGGCTAACGTAGAAACTACCGGATATGTCAGACAGCAGGTATTATTTTCAGATAGAGATTACAATACATTTGATACCACATCAGCAATTAGTAAGCAGCAGGCAGGACTTGGTGTAAATATTGCAGATGTAGTACATACCAGAGATTATTTTTTAGATAAGTATTATCGTACTGAGAACGGAAGACAGGCATTTTATGATGCTACAAACGAGGCGGTTCAAGAGGTAATTACTTCTTTTCAAGAATTAGAAGGAACTACATTCCAAAGTGGAATGTATGATTTTTGGACAGCATTTCAGGAATTTGCAAAAATACCGGATTCTACTGAAAATCAAAACCTTGTGGTACAAAAAGGCGTTTTGTTCATAGAACGTGCACAGGGAATCATTGATAACATGAAGTCTTATCAGAGTAAGATTAATATAAAAGTTTCAGAATCCGTTGACCGTATTAATGAACTGGGACATATTATACAGGAATTGAATTTGCAGATTCAGAAAGTAGAAGCTGGTAAAGTAGAAACGGCAATGACCTTGCGTGATGAAAGGGATAATGCACTGGATGAGCTTTCTCAATATGCACAGATTGATTTTAGCGAAGACTCCAATGGAATTGTAAAGGTAAAGCTAGAAGGCGTACAGTTCGTGGATGAAGTGCATGTATTTGAAATGGGCAAAAAGGTAGATAAAGCCACAGGGTTTATCACACCAACTTGGCCGCATTTATCCGATGCATCATTGGGACATTATACCAATGTATTTGATTATAGCGTAGATATCAGCTCTGAAATGAACACAGATATCGGAATCTTAAAAGCACAGGTATTGGCAAGAGGTGACCATATTGCTAACTACACTGATGTAGCAGGGCTTACCGCAGACCAGTACAATGATGGTGCAGGAATGTCTGTCATGCTTTCTGCTCAGGCGGAATTTGACCAGTTAGTACATGGAGTTATAACAGCGATTAATGATGTGTTAAGTCCGTTGACAACCAAAAGCTTTACAGGAGCAGACGGAACCGTTTATGACAATGTAAAGGTTTGGGATGAAGAAAAAGGCTGTGTTGGAAACGATGGACAAAAGCCGGGGCGTGAACTTTTTGCAAGAAGAGGTATGGAGCGTTATACAGAAGTAACTGCCAATGACGGAAAAGTGTATTATGTATATAACGAAGAAGATACAACAGATACTTCCAAAATGTACACAACGTCTGGCGTGTCAGTAAATCAGGATTTACTAAATGCAGAATCCAATATTCCGTATTTAAGACAAAACGGTGAAGTTGCACAGGACATGGCGGAAGAACTGGTAGAGGTATGGAACAATAAAGGATTAATTTTAAATCCGAATGATACAGACCCATGTACCTTTGAAGGATATTATGAGAAGTTCATGAATGGCTTATCTACAAAGGGAAACGTATACGAAAGTATGGCGCAAAGCTTGTCTGGATCAGTTTCAAGTATCGACAATCAGCGCCAACAGGTGATTGGAGTATCTTCCGATGAAGAATTGACCAATATGATTAAATATCAGAATGCATATAATGCAGCAAGCCGATACATTAATGTCATTTCTGAAATGTTAGAACACATTATAACGCAACTTGGATAAGAATAAGAGGTGAAAATATGCCATCAACATTTTTTGGATTAACAATTTCAAGTTCAGCCCTGACATCCTTTCAGGCTGCAACAAATACCGTAGCAAATAATATTTCAAATGTAAACACCAAAGGATATACCAGACAAGAGGCAATTCGTGTAGCGGCAGATGCGCTTAGGGTAAATCAGAAGTATGGTATGGCAGGAAGTGGTGTTGAGACCACAGAGATTCAGCAGATTCGTGATTTTTACTATGATGTAAGATATTGGGAAAATAATGCAAAAGTGGGACTGTATGATAGTAAATTATACTATATGCAGCAGATTGAAGATTATCTTATTGATGATGACAGTGCAAAAGGTTTCTCCACCATATTAGATGAAATGTTTAGTGCGCTGAATACATTGAATAGTGATCCGGGTGATTTAGATAAACGTCAGCAGTTTATCAGTAAGTCTCAGAGTTTTGCGACATTTTTTAACGGTTTGAATACAGGACTTAGCCAGATTCAGGAGGACTGTAATAAAGAAATTGCAACACAGGTAGAAAATATCAATTCCATAGCGCAGAAAATTGCGTTATTAAATAAACAGATTAATATCATCGAACTTCAGGGAACCAATGCAAATGAATTAAGAGATCAGAGAGCGCTTTTGGTAGACGAATTGTCTGAGCTGGTTCCGGTGGAAGTGACAGAGACACAGGTTAAGAACAGTAACTATCCAAATATGTATACCGGAGCGACGGATTATGTATTGAAGATAAATGGAAAAACACTGGTAAATAACTTTGAGTATAAAACCTTAAAATGTGTGGCAAGAGAAGAAAAGGTAAATCAGTCTGACGTAGAAGGACTTTATGATATTTATTGGGCTGACAGCAATATTCCATATAATGCGGCAAGCAAGGCATCGGATGGACGATTAAGAGCATTGTTTGAAATCAGAGATGGTAATAATTCAGAAGGATTTACCGGACGTGTGCAGAATGTTACAGCAGGTACAGGCGGTGATGTGGTAACCTTGAAAAATCCGAGTATTACAGACATAAACTACATGACAATGCCAACAGAAGGCGTTCTTACCATGAATAATACACAGTACAGATATACCGGATTTACTTATGATGAAGCTACCAAGACCTATCAGTTTCAGTTAGACAGTACTCTTTCCGTAGAAGAAAAGAATAAGGTGATGAACAAGGATGCGGCAATTGGTGAAAATATCGATGCAATGGGAATTCCTTATTATCAGGCGCAGGCAAATGCATTTTTGAGAGAATTTGCAAAACAGTTTAATGAGATTCAAAAGAAAGGTGTTACCTTAGACGGAACACAGGGAGATTCTTTCTTTGTAGCAGAAAAGCCGGACGGAACAGAATGGAACTTCGGAGACTATAACACTACTGTTGGAAACAATATGAATACCTCCGGAAACTACTATTATTGGTTGACGGGAGCAAATGTTAAGGTGACTCAAAATGTAGTGAAAACACCGGAAAATATGGTAACACTTACTGCAGATGAATTGGCAAACGGTACAAACAATCCGTCACTGGTAAATGAAATGGCACTGTTATATAAGGATGTAAAAATGTTCCGTGGCTCAGGGGCAAACGAATTTTTACGTTGCTTAATTAGTGATAATTCCGTAGATACAGAAAAAGCAGAGCTTTTTTTGAAAAATTACAGTAATATTTCAGAGACAATCGTACAAAAGAGAATGTCTATTTCAGGAGTAGATGAAGACGAAGAAGCACTTGATATGTTGAAATTCCAGAATGCCTATAACTTAGCATCCAGAATGATACAAACGATGAGTGAGATGTATGACCGGTTGATATTGGAGACAGGTGTATAAGGAGGAACTTAAATGAGAATTACTAATAGCATGATTAGCAGAAACAGCATGAATAATATGAACACAAATAAGACCAATGTGAACACTCTGAATAATCAGATGTCCAGTCAGAAGAAGATTTCCAGACCTTCCGAAGATCCGGTTGTAGCAATTCGTGCACTGCGCTTAAGAAGTAATCTGAATGAGTTGAATCAGTATTATGAAAAAAATATTCCTGATGCAGAATCTTGGATGGAAATTACAGAGGATGCATTAACTAACATGAAGGATATTTTGACAACCATACGAACACAGTGTGACAATGGTTCAAATGACCCATTAACAGCAGAAGATAGAAATTCTATTTTGAAAAATTTGCAGTCATTAAGAAAACAGGTGTATGCAGAAGGCAATGCTGATTATGCAGGAAGAACCGTGTTTACCGGATATAAGACCAATTCTACACTTACCTTCTTAAAGGATGAAACTGAAATTAAGTATAGCATTAAAGAGCCAATATCTTATGAAAATATTGAAGAGAAGAATTATTATAGTAATTTAGTAACTGTACCTACCAGTACCAATGAAGTTACCGGTGGAGTAGCTGTGGCAGATTTACCACAGCAGGTTACAAATAAGCGCATCCGTTTATCTTATGAAGATTTGGGCGATATGAATGCAGATGATTTAAAATATATTGCAGCAGATGGAACAGAAACATCATTAGATGGGTATACTTATACTGATGCAGACGGAAACGATCATACCGTAAGCGTAAATACTACAACGGATTATACTACTTGGGCAAATGGCGGTTATCAGGTAGGAGATGACGAAGTTATTTATCTAAAAGAAACAGGTGAATTGATTCTTGGAAAAGATGTTGCAAATCAGATGAATAGCGAAAAAATGAAATTGACGGTAAATTATACCAAAGAAGGATTTAAGAATGGTGAATTAAGACCGGAACAGTACTTTGATTGCCAGAATATTACCGATCCGGCAAATGTAATAACTTATACCAAGGAAAATCAGGAAATATCTTATACAATTGCATTTAATCAGACATTGGTAGTAAATACACAAGGCTCTGATGTGTTTAATTCTTCCATAGGAAGAGATGTGGATGACCTGACCAATGCAGTAGAAGCGGCAATTGCAGCGCATGATAAGGTAGATAAAATCAAGGCTATGATGGAAGAGACACAGTATTCCGATACCGTATCTCAAGAGGGATTGAAGCAGTGGTTAGAAGCAGCGGAAAAAGAGGCAAGCTATGCGGATGACAATATGCAAAAGCTTTACTCAAAGGGAATTGGTAAGTTTGATGGTTATTTGAGTGATGTAGTATTAGCAACCACAGACTTAGGAAGCCGTGCAGACCGATTGAAGCTCACTAAGAATCGTATGTCTAATCAGCAGGCAACCTATGAAGAGCTGAAGTCAAATAATGAGGATATGGACTTGTCAGATATTATTATTGAGTATACATCTGCGTATACAGCGTACCAGGCATCCTTACAGGCATCAGCAAAAGCAAATGGACAGACATTGTTAAATTACTTATAGTAAATTGGAGGAAAACAAATGAAGGTAAATACAAGGCTATTTGGGGAAATTGAGATTGAACAGGAAAAGATTATCTGTTTTGAAAATGGAATTATCGGATTTCCGGACTGCAAACAATTTACGTTGATTTTTGATGAAACGGATAATGGAGAGCGAAAAAATATTTCCTGGTTACAGTCGTTGGATGAGCCTTCTTTTGCGCTTCCGGTGATGGATCCATTATTAGTAAAGGAAGACTATAATCCACAGGTAGAGCATGAATTGATGAAGAGCCTTGGAAATCTTACAGAAGAAAATACCTATGTATTAGTAACCGTGACAGTACCGACAGATATTAAGAAAATAAGCGTTAATCTGCGGGCACCAATTGTTATCAATGTAGATGAATTAAAGGCAGAACAGCTCATTGTAGACGATGGTTATCCGGTAAAATATATGGTATATGATGTTTTGCAAAGCAAAAAGATGAAAGCAGGTGAATAGGATGCTGGCATTAACCAGAAAAAAGGGTGAATCCATTATTATTAATAACAACATTGAAATCAGCATTCTGGAAATGCGTGGTGATCAGGTGAAGATAGGCATCAGTGCACCAAAAGAGGTTCCTGTTTATCGAAAAGAAGTATATTTGCAGATTCAGGAAGAAAACAAGGCTGCAATTACTGCAGAAAGTCTGGATGCATTAAAAAATATATTGTAAAGTCATAAATTTTTATATGAAAATACCGATAATTATCATAGAATAAGGAAGTTTGGAAGTCACATGGAGGTGAATCAAATGATAGACGGAGTTAAGAATGCGGGAATGGCATATCAGGGAAGTGGCCAGAGCTCCACATCCGTAGAGAAAGTAAGCAGTGCCGAAGAAAGTGAAGTACAAGCAGACACAGTGAAAGAAAACAGCACAGCTAAGTGGCAGAAAAAAGAGCTGAATATAGACGATGGAAAAGACGCATCGGAGAATAAAATGACTTCTCCGACAGAGGCATTAAAAAAAGCCGTAGAGGAAATTAATAAGAATGCTAAAAACTCAGAAGTGGTATTTGGTATTCACGAAGCAACAAATCGCATGACCATTAAAATTGTAGATAAAGATTCAAGAGAAGTGATTAAGGAATATCCGCCGGAGAAAACACTGGATATGATTGCAAAGGTGTGGGAATTGGCAGGACTTTTGGTGGATGAGAAAGGATAGGAGGAATACATATGGCTATCAGAATATCAGGTCTGGTTTCAGGATTAGATACCGATTCCATTGTACAGGAATTAGTATCAGCATACGCAACCAAGAAAGATAAGTATGTAAAAAAGCAGACAAAACTGGAATGGAAGATGGATGCCTGGAAAGATTTGAATAAGAAGGTAAACAGCCTTTATAAGAAGCTTGGTAACTTAAAGTTATCAACTGCTTATACCAAGAAGACAACAACTTCATCAGATACAACAAAGGCATTAGTATCTGCTTCTAATACAGCAATTAACGGAACACAGAGCTTAAAAATTACTCAGGTTGCAAAAACCGGATATATTACCGGTGAAAAGCTCGACAGCTCTGTAAGCAACTCTACAAAGTTGAGTGAATTAGGAGTAACAGGAGAAGCTTCTATTGCGGTAACATCAAAGGGAGTGACAAAAAATGTTACGCTTAATGGTGATATGACTGTGAGCAACGTAGTTTCTGCTTTGAAAGATGCGGGAATTTCTGCAAATTATGATGAAACAAATAAAAGATTTTTCGTAAGTGCCAAGGATAGTGGTGTGGAGAATGATTTTGCATTGACTGCTACGGATGCTGAGGGTATCAAGGCATTGCAGGGACTTGGTATTTATGTAAATAAGAGCTCTAATACAGATGCTTATAAAGCATGGACAGCTTATGCAGTAGATGCGTCTGGAAATGCTGCATTTGATGCAAATGGCAATCAGATTGCGGCTGTAGATGAAACAAAGACAAAAGAAAATCTTCAGACATATTTAGAGACAATCCGTAAGTATCAGTGGGGAAGTGATGCGGATAGTACTGTAAATGGCGGTACAATTAATCAGTTGGATGCCAATGGAAATGTTGCCGATAGAGAGAACAGCAGTATTAAGTTCTTACAGCAGGATTCTGCAAATAAGAGAACAGAAAACACCAATCTCTTAGCAAAGATTACATATGCAAACAACTATTCATCTTTAAAGCAGGCGTTGAATGCGCAGACTACACAGACTGATGCAGAGGGTAATATAGTATATGAAGCAGATGGAATTACTCCGGTATTGGTTTCTAAGCTGACAGATGCGGAACAGGAAGAAATGTTCGGGCTTTTAACGAAAAAGGATGACTTAACAGAGGAAGAGACAACCAGATTAAACGAGTTAAAAGAAAAACTGGATACAGACGAAAAAGGCTGGAAAAAAATTGAAGGTCATGTATCTGCGGTAAAGAAGTTTGAAGCAGAAGATGATAATGCGGTGGATGTTGCAAATGTTCAGGCAGCATACGCAGCAGATGGTTCAGCAGGTGTTCAACAGTTAGTAGGTGATATAGAAACAGATGAGAGCGGAACTACTACTTATACCGGATGGACTGGTCAGATTGGCAAAAATAACGAAGAGATTAATGCTAATACAGAAGCTATTACCGAGAAAAATGCGTATATAAATAGCCATGCACTTTTAACAGGTGCAGCACCAGAAAATGATACCACGACAATTGATGAACGTGTAGATGCATTAATGAGCAAGGTTAACTTTGCGGCAGACCAGTTAGTAAATGGGCCGGCAGGTGGATATAGCGCAGCACAGCAGGTTGCGGCACAGGATGCTGTAATTGAACTGAATGGTGTAGAATATACTTCAGCAAGCAATAGTATTACCGTAAATGGTCTTACCATTACTGCATTACAGGAAACAAATGGAGAAGAAATCAGTATTACAACTTCTGCCAATGCACAGGGTATATATGATACCATTAAGGATTTCTTAAAGCAGTATAATGAACTGATTAAAGAAATGGATACCCTTTATAATGCAGATTCTGCTAAGGGATATGAGCCATTAACGGATGATGAAAAAGACGCAATGTCTGATAAAGAAATAGAAAAGTGGGAGCAGAAGATTAAGGATTCCATTTTAAGAAGAGATGACCGTTTGTCTACGGTTATGAGTACTCTTACTACTGCGATGGCAAAGAGCTTCACTTTAAGCGATGGAAAGACTTATAGCTTATCTTCTTTTGGTATTAAGACACAGGGATATCTTGCGGCAGAAGAACATGAAGGTTCTATGTATCACATTGACGGAGACGCTGATGATGAGATATCTTCCGGAAATACAGATAAGCTGTTAACTGCAATTCAAAGTGATCCGGATGGAGTACAGGAGTTCTTCCAGACCTTGACAGGAAACTTATATGATGAATTATATAAGAAGATGGGAACAAGTACTCGTACCCACAGTATTTATACTATTTATAATGATAAGACAATGCAGACAGAATATGATGAGTATACAAATACCATAAAGAAATGGGAAGAAAAATTGTCGGATATGGAAGAATACTATTATAATAAATTTTCTGCTATGGAGACGGCATTGTCAAAATTACAGCAAAATACAAGCTCATTAAGCAGCTTGTTGGGAACATCCTAATAAATCAAGGAGGATAATAAAGGATGATTGCAAACAAAGGATATGCAGCATACAGTAACAGTAAGCTTATGACAGCTTCACCGGGAGAATTGACACTGATGTTATATGAAGGAGCGATTAAGTTCTGCAATATAGCAATTGTGGCAATTGAGCATAACGATATTGAAAAGGCACATATCAATATTGTAAAAGTAGAAAATATTATAGAAGAATTTCGGGCAACTTTGGATCATAAGTACCCGGTAGCACAGGATTTTGAAAAAGTCTATGTGTATATCTATGATCGCTTGGTAGAAGCGAATATGAAAAAAGATACAGAAATTTTAGAAGAAGTTTTAAAGCATCTTCGCGCTATGCGTGATACATGGAAAGAAGTCATGGTTCGGGCAAAACAATAGTAAAAGAGTGAGGGACTATTGCAAAAAAAGCAGTAGTCCCTTATTATATAAGTATCATATGTGTTATCGTAGGTGTGGACAGAAGAATTGGAGGGTTACAGGTATTATGCAGGATAAGGAATATGTTGCAATTTTACGTCAAAGTTTAGAAAAGAAAGTTCGAATTTTAGACTTGATTATTGAAAAGAATAAAGAACAGAGAGCTATTTTTTCGGATGAAACAATACCGCCGGAAAGATTAGAGGAAAATTTAAAAGAAAAGGGCGAATTAATAGATCAGTTAAATCAGTTAGATGATGGATTTGAACAGGTGTATCAAAGAATAAAAGAAATTTTAGCAAAAGAAAAAGATACTTATCGTGATGAAATCAAAAAGATGCAGGAACTGATACGAGAAATTACGGATAAGAGCGCAACCGTACAGACACAGGAGCTGCGAAACAGAGAATTAGCGGTTCAAAAGTTTTCTACAATTAAGAAAGAAATAAAAAAAGCACGAACTACTACTAAGGCAGCCAGTCAGTACTATAAGAACATGGCGAAAATGAATGTGGTAGATTCGCAGTTTTTAGATCAAAAGAAATAAAAAAGTATAACTGGAGGTTGTCCAATGGTCATACAACATAATATGGCGTCCGTGAATGCGAATCGCCAATTAGAGATTAGTACAGGAAATAAGAAAAAAACGACAGAGAGATTGTCAAGCGGATATCGTATTAATCGTGCAGCGGATGATGCGGCAGGATTAGCGATATCGGAAAAGATGCGCTGGTCTGTGCGGGGATTGCATCAGGCTAGTCGTAATATCGAAGATGGAACATCCTTGGTACAGGTGGCAGATGGAGGTATGGAAGAAATTCATGCCATATTGCAGCGTCAAAGAGAACTGGCTGTGCAAGCAGGAAATGACACTAACACAGCAGCTGACCGAAACGCAATACAGCAGGAAATTAATGCGCTTTCTACGGAAATAACCAGAATTGCGAATGATACTACATTTAATGGAATAAATATATTAAATTGCAGTGGAAACTTAACCCACGGTCCGGTAAATGCAGATACTGCAATCACAAATTTGTTGGGAGTACCCAGCAGCAATGCCAATGGAACATTACAAGGGTTTATGGCGACTAATGCAGCAGGAGATATACAATCCCAGTTATTATTCGGGGGAAATACTGCATCTACTTCTTTTGTAGAAGCAAAAGTATCTGTTGACGGAAATGATTATACGCTGCGGACAAAAACACCATTGCCGTCTAATTGTGTAGTAACAAATGATACAACTAGTATTACGGATGGAGTAAAGACAACATTTACATATAACGATGCAGCAGGGGACCCGATATTTTCTATAATAAGAACTGTGGAAAAGATAGCCAATCCTACGGGAAGTACCGGAGAAGTGTACAAGATGAGTTATGCTTTGGAAAATCATACAACACAACCCATGACCGGAAGTATTGAAGTGAGCTTAGATGTTATGTTTACAGGTAACGATAATCCGTCATTTCTCATGGACGATGATGTAGACGAGACAGTTATTACAAGCTCGATTAAATATCCGGATGCCGGGGGAAATATGCCGGGAGTAATGAATCTGTTTTCCAACAATAATCCTTATTTGAATGTTCAGGCAATTGTAAATGGATATGGAACAACAACGCCGGATTATGTAAAAATAGGGCAGTATAACAGTATTGCGGGGGACAATTGGACACCAAATACTACGATTTACGATTCTGCCTATGATGTGGGATGGAATAATATCAATGTTGCAGCAGGAAGTACTTCTGGTGGTTATACAACCATGTACGGAGTATCTGACCCGTTGCAGAATCCGGTTTTAGCAGGAAGTCATTCTGTTCCGGTGGAATTAAATATTCAGGCAAGTGATAAGGCGCATACGGCAATTACCATTCCGTTAGTAAATTGTACAGCGCAAAAGTTAGGTGTAGATGCGCTAAGTGTAATGTCTTTTAGTGATGCAGGTGCATCTATTGATAAAATTGATAAAGCCATAGATAAGGTATCGGAATATCGTTCCAGTATGGGAGCTATCTATAATCGTTTGGAAAAGGCGAAGAATAATGTTGACAATATAGAAGAAAATGTGCAGTCAGCAGAGTCCAGAATAAGAGATGCAGATATGGCAGAAGAAATGGTATCGTATGCAAAAAACAATATTTTAGAGCAGATAGGACAGTCTATGCTGGCACAGGCAGGGAAGATAAATGAGGGTGTTTTACAGCTTTTGCAATAAAAAATAAAAAAATGTAAAAAAATTTTATTTTAGGTATTAAGTATTGGGAAAAGAGTCCGATATAAAATACAAGTAAGCGAGTTACTAAAGCTTCAGTGGCGGAATCGGAAGGAGCGTACGGCCGGACGAGAAGTCACAAACTAATTATTTTATTAAATGCAGCATGGATGCTGCAACATATTCAAGGAGGAATAATATTATGGTAGTACAGCACAATATGCAGGCAATGAATGCCAACAGACAGTTAGGAATCACAACAAACGCACAGGCTAAATCCACAGAAAAATTATCTTCTGGATACAGAATCAACCGTGCAGGCGATGACGCAGCAGGATTATCTATTTCTGAAAAAATGAGAAGCCAGATCAGAGGATTAAACAAAGCTTCTTCTAACGCTCAGGATGGTATCTCCGCTATTCAGGTAGCTGAAGGTGCATTAAATGAAACTCATTCTATCTTACAGAGAATGAACGAATTAGCAACTCAGGCTGCTAACGATACTAACACAACCATCGATAGAAATGCAATTCAGGCTGAAATGGATGCTTTAACATCTGAAATCGATAGAATTCGTTCTACTACACAGTTCAATACTCAGAACTTACTTGATGGTGACTTCAAGAACAAAAATCTTCAGATTGGTGCTCTTCAGGGACAGAACATTGCTATCAGCGTAAGCAACATGGAATCTTCTGCAATCGGAGTTAACAACTTATCTGTATCTTCTTTCGATTCTGCAGGATCTGCTATGACAAAGATTCAGTCCGCTATCGATATCGTATCTACACAGCGTTCTGCTCTTGGTGCATTACAGAACAGATTAGAGCATACTATTGCTAACTTAGACAACGTTGCTGAAAATACTCAGTCTGCTGAGTCTCGTATCCGTGACGTTGATATGGCTGACGAAATGGTTGAATACAGCAAGAACAACATTCTTGCTCAGGCTGGACAGTCTATGCTTGCTCAGGCTAACCAGAGTACTCAGGGTGTATTATCCTTGCTTCAGTAATTATAATAATTACCATACAAAAAAGAGTTGCTTATGCAACTCTTTTTTCGTAATATAATATTAAGTGTTAGGAAATACAATTTGAAAAATATTTTGGAAGAATTTTTCAAAACTGTGATTTTTCTTTGCCTTTTCATGTCCATTATGAGCAATATCTTTTCTTTGTTTTTCGTGTGAAAGATAATATTCTACTTTTTCAATTAAATCTTCTTCGCTTTCATAGTAGACAAAGTCCTCATCTGGAACAAAATAATCCAAAAAGTCAGATTGAAAACTGGTAAGTAAAAAGCCGCCAGCACCTAAAATATCCATTCCTCTTAAAGGAATACCAGTCTGAATACTTCGCAAGGTAATATTTAGATTAATTTTACTATTTGCAAATACATATGGCATTTCTGAGTAATAGTCAATAGCTCCCATGTTTGTAGCATTTGGAATAACTGCGTTTTGGTTCAAGGTGTAAAGTTTTAGATTGCAATGCTTAGCAACGGCAGTTAAGAGTCGTTGACGTTCTATGGAGGTTAGTTTTCGGTCAATAAAATAGTTAGAGTAGATATACTCTGGTGTTTCTATACCTGATGGAGTAGATTGATAAGGAGCAACTCGCTGCAGCTCCGCAATAATATCAGGAGTAAGAACATCTTCAATGAAGTTATAACCCTGTATCTTTAATTGGGCTTCCATAATAGCGTCGAGATAACCTTTGGTATAGTCATTCACAGTGGCAAGACGATCAAAAAAGTTATGGTCTTCATTATAGAGAGAGCCAACGAAAGATACATCAGCAGAAAGCTTTTCATGGTCGTAAGGCTTTTCCAGCAAATAATCAATAATTGTACTGTTTACCGGAAGCGGACTATAATAAACAGTATTGATACCACCGTTTTTCAGTTTTAAATATTCCTGCTTATCAAACATAAAAACATAGTTATTTGGATTGATAAGAGAATAGGAATAAAGCATGACATAGGGATTGTCATAAAGAGCTGCTATATACTTGATTCCCAATTTTTTACAATTATTAGACACAATTGGAAAATAGTTAAAGGAGAAACAGCAGTCGTAAAAAGTGTCTCCAACAAATTTTGTAAATGCCTTGTCAAAGGCGGCACTGGTTCGTTCCTGATAGTCTTCGTGAAAAAAAGGTACAAATTCATGTCCGGCTTGTTCTAGTGTAAATTGTACATCAACTTTTCCAAAGCAGGGCCAATCTAAATATAAAATACGCATGATAAATCTCCTTTTAATTTTAAGAAATAGAAAATGCCAGTTGAAGTAATTGCTCTAATCGAACAGTGTAGTTATAATCTCTGGCTACTCGTTCAAAGCCGTTTTGAGCAATTTCCTGACGCTCTTTTTCGTGTCCAAGATAGTAAGCTGTAATGTCTTTTAGCTCGTCTAAATTACCATAGGTTACTAAATCTGTGCCAATATTAAAAATATCAGAAAGCTCAGGTTGGTAATTTGTCAATACAAAGCCACCACATCCCATAATATCAAAGATTCGCTGTGGAAGACCGGAACGGATTGCCTTGCAGGTGGTGTTAAGATTGATTTTGCTTTCATGGAAAATAATAGGCATTTCCGTTAATGATTTTGCAAAACCACGATTGTGAACCTTAGGTAACAAAGAAGTATCGCTTCCGGTATAGAGGTCTAAGTGGAAATGTTCTGACAAAATTTTCATTGTTCGCAACCGTTCCACGGCAGTGATCTTGTTGCCTATATACAGTTGTGCCATTGTTTTTCGGTCAGTTAAAAAGGTTTCCAAAGGATAAGTGTAAAATCCGGGTAGGTGTGCCTTAAAAGCAGCTACAATTTCATCCGTTAACAAATCTTCAAGAAAGAAATAACCATATACTCGTAATTGAGCCTCTATCAAACCATTTAGATAACCTAAAAGGTATTCGGGAGGGTCTGCTAAGTTGTCATAGGGACATTTTTCTGTATAAAGCGAACCGACAAAAGAGATGTCAGAAGAAAAACGTTCTATATCCGTAGAAGAAGCAGTCTGAATAACCTGTTGTTTTGCTTTTACATTAACTGCCAGTGGAAAATGAAATATATGTCCCGGACTAAGCGGAGCTATCTCATCGTACTGTGCCCGATCAAAGAGAAAAATCCGATTGCAGGGATTTTGAATAGATTTAGCAAAAAGCTCTAAAACAGGAGAATCCACGGTCCAACAAAGATATGGAATTTTAAAAATATTGCAAACATCCGAAATGATTGGAAAGAAATTTACAGTGAAAACACAATCCTGCGGATGTTCCATGAGATAATCCCCCGCAATACGGGCAGAATCTCCGAAAACAAGTTCTTTATTGGTAATTTCTTCTGTGATCTGTGATACGGTATGTCCAAGTTCTTCAAAAGCTTCAATAATATCCGGTTCACAAATACTGCCGTAGCGATAAAATAGTATTTTCATATTAGTTTAAATCCTCCCGTACAATGGAAATTATTTTCTCAAGCTGGTGCTGATAGGAAAAGAAGTCACGCACTTTCTTATATCCATTTATGGCAATGGTGAGTCTTTCCTTTTCGTGAGTAAGATAATAAGCACATTTTTCCTGAAGTTCCTCTATGCTGCGAAATACTTCAATATCCTGTCCGATTACAAACAAGTCTTCCAACTCTTTTTGGTAATTAGTGAGGACAAATCCGCCACAACCCATAATGTCAAGGATTCTTTGGGGAACACCGGTTTCGATGGAAGATAGCGTAATGTTCAAATTAATCTTACTTAAGTAAAAGATTTTATTCATAATGGTGTAATAGTCAACACTACTATGAACATTTACGTTTTGTAAAAAGTCGGTAGGACTTTTGGTGTATAGGTGCACGTCAAAGCTTTGCGCAAGGGTATTTAGTGCGGTAATACGTTCTAATTCTGCCAGCTTTCGTGGAAAGAACAACAGACCCAAGTAAGTAGCATCGCTTAAAAGGGCAGTTTGGTTCCAACTGGAAACATCTGCTTGCTGGAGTAGAAAATCAACACAATCTTGTGGTAAATCCTTCCAATAGCGTGGTGCTTCCCAATGACACATATTCTGCATTAAGTATAATTTTAATTTAAGCTGCAAATGTTCCGGAAAAGCTCGGATGATAGTGTTATATGTATTGGTTTCGTAGAGTCCTCCCACAAAGGAAATATCATGGGAATATAATTGTTCATCTTCAGCGGTAATGTCCAGACATCCGGTACGTTCTACATTTACCGCAAGAGGCATGTGGTAAATGTGTGGAGCATTGGCTTTTTCCAGCCGTTCACATTGCATTTTGTCAAAAATAAAGGTATAATTTGTATTATGAAAAATAGCTGGTGTAAAAAGCGAAATTAACGGAGAGTCATAGGTCCATGAAATATAGGGAATGGACATTTCCGCACATATGTCAGATACAGCAGGAACAAATAAATAAGAAATAACACAATCATAAGAATGTGAGGATAATTGTTTCCGTAAATATTCATTTTGCGTTTCTATGGAACGATTTGGGTCAAATGGGGTTGAGTCAAGAACATCAACAGAATAGTTCATGCTTTGCAATGCCCATAGGATATCATAGATAGAATTGTGTGCTGGAATAAATAAAAAGTTCATGGTAACCTCCCAAAAATAGTGTACAACAATATATAATTATTGTAGCGAAAAAGTAGGGAAGAAACAAGAGAAAGTTTGTGAAATAAGAGGTTAAGAAATGGAAGACAGAAAAGAATTTAAAAAGACAGAACAATTTGCAATAGAAGAAGAAGAAAGAGAAAATCAGTGGCAGCAGGAGTATGGGAAAAAACTTCCCATAGTAATGGAACAAATAAACGAATTGCTGAAAGAGGGGACAGAAGAAGCAAAATGGAAGATTCATGGAATGTTTTTGGATAAAAGTTTCTTTGAGAAATATAAGCAGACAGATGCAATGGCTACCATGTATGTAATCATGCAAATTTTTGAAAGAGAACGAAATGGAGGCATTACCCCCGGTATTTTAGATAGTGGGAGGGATGTCATACAGTTAAGAAACTATATTCAAACCATAAAATTTCTTTTATTTCGTTTGGATTTTGATATAGATGCTCAAGCAGGAGAGAAATTGATACAGTACTTTAAAGAACAGAATACCTCAACTATTGTGATAGAGACAATGCTGACAACAGTTGTTATGCGACCGATTGTTGTTGTGCGGAAGTTAGAACGCTTATTTGAACAGCATCAAATGCTGAAGGAATTGTTCATGATATATAATTTTATCAATGAAAAATATCCGGGAAATAAACGAGTATTAAAAAAACAAGCAGAACTGTATGGGCGAGTGGGGTATCAAGAATTGGAACAGCAATGTTTGGCGCAAATGGGAAATTATCCGGAGGATATCTGCGGAAATCAAGAACAGGTTCTTTCTATTCAGGAAAAACTTTGGCAATTGCGTTACAAGGAAAAAGAAGCAGGTAGAGAAATAGCCATAGAAATAGAAAAGATACAGTTATCACCAGAAGGATGGAAATGCTTTTTGAAGAATGAATCTGTGCTTTCGCCGGAATATTATTTGTTATTGGCGAATGTTATGTTAAATGAAGAATTAACTGTAATTGCAAAAGAAACATTATTGTTTGCTAAGGAAGTAGTGCCCGGAAATGAAATGATTTTATCGTTATTGGCAGATATGTATATTAATCAGGGTGCATTTAAAGAGGCATTAGTATTTTTAGAACAAATAGAACAACCTAGTGAAATAATATTAAAATTGCAGCAAATATGTCGGGAGAGAATAGTGTGATGAATGATAAAAAAATTTGTTTTATTATGTGCGTAAATAATGAAGATTATATGGAAGAACAGATAGCATACTTAAATCATTTACAAGTGCCGGAGGGTTATGAAATAGATGTATTAAATGTGCATGGAGCTGCATCTATGACATCTGGATATAACGAAGCAATGAAAGCAAGTGATGCGAAATATAAAGTATATCTTCATCAGGATACATTTATTATAAATAAAAATTTTATAGCGGATTTATTGGAAGTCTTTCAAGATGACCAAATAGGATTAGTGGGTATGGTGGGAGCTCCTAAGATGCCGGAAAATGCAATCATGTGGAATGACTTTCGATGTGGAAAGTTATATTACAGCATGATATATCAAGCAGGAATCAGTGTGATTGGTGAAATATCTGGAAAGTACATGGAAGTAGAAGCGGTGGATGGTTTCCTTATGGCAACGCAGTATGATATAGAGTGGCGAGAAGATATATTCCGGAAGTGGGATTTTTATGATGTTTCCCAGAGCTTTGAATTTCGAAAAAAAGGGTATAAGGTAGTAGTGCCGAATATGGAAACTCCTTGGTGTATCCATGATGATGGTTTTTTTGATTTGAAAAACTATTATGTGGAACGAAAGAAATTCTTAAAGGAATATAAGCGATAAACATTAAGATATATTAAGAAGAAACCGATATATATATTATACATAAGACCATGGAAGGAGAAAGAAACATGCAGAATGAATTCAGGGAAGAAATCGAGGCACTTGAGACTTTAAAACAATACAACGTTAAGGTGGTAAAAGCTCTAAAAGAAATTATACCGGAATTAAAAGGTGAAAAGAAAGAAGATACAGACGAGTATTTACAGCATATTTTTAAAGGAATTAACTGGGAACTTCAGGTTTTGAATGGAACAATGAATTATCTGAATCGTGAAAAGGAAGTTATCTCAAAAGACAGTGCTAATGAGATAATCATGAAATTAAACGAAACCGTAAATGATAAAAATGATGAGAAGATAGCCGGAGTATTGGAAGAGCATTTGTTACCGTTTTTAGAAAAACTGAATGAGATTTAGAAATGAAAAATAGGGGCTCTTTAAATTAAAGAGAACCCTGTTTTGTTATAATATAGAAAAAATGGAGAAGTAGAAATGAATACCAAGCAGATTGCGTTTATTATTTGTACGAACAATGTACAGTATTATAGTGAATGTGTTCGATATATTCAAGAATTAGATGTGCCGGAGGGGTATAGTACAGATATTATCAGTATACAGGAAGCAGATTCAATGACGCAGGGATATAATGCAGGGATGCAGGCAAGTGATGCTAAGTACAAAGTATATCTTCATCAGGATACTTTTATATTGAATAAGAATTTTATAGCGGATATATTGCGGGTTTTTCAGCAGGATGAAACCATTGGTATGATGGGAGTAATTGGTGCGCAAAATTTGTCTGCTAATGCAAACTGTTATTTGGATTGGAATATAGGAAATATTTTGACATATAATGGGAGAAATATTTATCAGGGAAATTTTGCACAAGTGCAGGATGAGACAATTTTTGTAAAAGCGATAGAGGGCTTGCTTATGGTTACTCAGTACGATGTGCCGTGGCGAGAGGATTTCTTAAATGGATGGGATTTTTATGATGTAGCTCAATCCTTGGAAATGCAGAAACACGGATATAAAGTAGTAGTGCCATATCAGGAAAACCCATGGTGTTATCATGATTGTGGAGTATCTTCATCAAAGGATTATGATACCTATCGAAAGAAGATGCTTTTGGAATATCCGGAAGTATTTACCGAAGAGATAAATGAAGAAGAAGTGCTCCGGAGACAGAAAGAGATATTAGAAATGGAAAGTATTCGCAAAAGTCTCATTCAAATGATGGAAGCCGGAGCATATGAGCAATTAAGAGAGATTGCTAAGGAAATTCGTGAAATTTGGCCTATGGATACTCAAATTCGTGAAATAGTAAATATGATGGAGATTTATTCTATTGAAAAGGAGTGCGTGGCAGGAACGCACAGTGAATGGCTGGATTTTCATAATTGGGAAAAGACTTATGAATATTATAACTGGATTCGCAGGGTGCTTATAAGAATTGAATATCAAAGAGAAGATGAACGAGCCGGAGAACTTAAAGAAAAGGTAGAAGCCGGTAAAATATCCAGAGATGCAATTCGCAAAATATCTGGTATTGCGTTAAAAAATACGTCTAACGTCTATAAATATCTGCTGAAGGAAGAACGAGAAATGCCTTTGGTTAGTGTGGTAGTAGCAGTTTATAACGGAGAAACGGTTATTGGGGAGACGTTAGAAAGCATTTTACAGCAGACCTACCAGAATATAGAGGTTATCGTGATAGACGATGCTTCAACAGATAATAGTAAAAAAATCATTGAGTCTTATGAGGATTCGAGAATAAAGACTATTTTTTTGGAAAAAAATCACAATATCTGTTATGCGGGAAATATTGGATTTCAGCAGGCAACTGGAAAGTATATAGCAGTAGCCGGACATGATGATGTATGGAAACAGGATAAGTTAGAAAAGCAGATTTCTTTTTTGGAGGAACATCCAAGTTATAGTGTGTGCTTTACATGGGCAGATATCGTAGATGAGAATGGAGCTTTGAATAATGAAAAATGGGGTGGATTATATGCGAGATTTTCTAGGGATAATATGGAAGCAAATCAATGGAGCAGAAAGTTGATAATGGAGGGAAACTACTTCTGTGCTCCCAGTGCATGTATTAGAAGTGAGTGTTTGAAAAAAAGTGGATATTATCGATATGCTTTGGTTCAATTGCAGGACTATGATTTGTGGATAAGATTACTCAATGAAGGTCCGGTATATGTGCTTCAAGAAAAACTCACCTATTACAGAAGATTTAATGAGGCGGGAAAAAATTTAAGTACCATAAGCATGGAGACACAGAATCGTGACAGACATGAAACACAGTGGATTCAGGATAATTATATTGAAAAACTTCCAGCAGAAAAGTTTGTTCAGGTATTCCGTCAGGATATGAAGAATCCGGATGTCAGAAGTGAAAAGGAAATATTGTGTGAGAAAGCATTTTTACTATGGGAGCTTAGAAACTGCTTTGCAGAGAAACATTTTATTGAACTTTTCGAGGATGATGAATGCAGGGGAATTCTGGAAGAAAAATATCAGTTTGAGTTAAAGGATTTTTATAAGATGAATACACAGCCGATGTATTTTGATAATACATTGTTGGAGACAGTAAGATATCAGGAACGTTTGATAGAAAACTATCGGAAGATGTAGAGTATGCAGAATGAAAAGAAGCAGATGCAGGGAGGGATTTTATGCAGATTATAAAATATGCATTTCAGCAGCATGGTGATGACAGAGGAATGCTGGTGGCGCTAGAAGAATTTAATGATATACCATTTGAAATAAAAAGAGTTTATTATATGTATGATACAAAAGAAGGAGTAAGACGAGGATATCATGCTCATAAATGTTTAGAACAGATATTAATATGTATTCATGGTTCATGTAAGATACTGTTAGATAATGGAAAAGAAAAAAAGATAGTATCTTTGGAAAAGCCGTATGAGGGTTTGTATGTGCCTAACAATATGTGGAGAGAAATGTATGATTTTTCTCCTGATGCAGTGCTTATGGTGTTGGCTTCTGAGGTGTATAAGGAAGAAGATTACATAAGAGATTATGATACATTTTTGCAGATGGTGAAAGAAGGAAAATAAAATGACACAGATACCATACTTGGATTTAGAAAAAATACATCAGGGAATACAGGAGGAGTTAGACGAAGCATATCATCAGGTGATGAATCGCCAATGGTTTATTGATGGAAAGGCAGACGAGGCGTTTGAACGAGAGTTTGCTTCTTATTGCGGAGTAAAAGAATGTATAGGAACGGGAAATGGGCTGGATGCCATACGTCTTATTCTTCAGGCGTATGGAATTGGTTATGGTGATGAGGTAATCGTTCCGGCAAATACGTTTATTGCTACGGTACTGGCGATTACTTATGTAGGAGCAACACCGGTATTTGTAGATGCGGATGAGAATACTTATAATATTAATCCTCAAAAGGTAGAAGAAAAGATTACAGACAAAACCAAAGCAATTATTGTAGTTCATTTATATGGACGGGCTGTTGATGTTGAACCATTTCGTGAAATAGCAGATAAATATTCGCTTAAGTTGATAGAAGATGCGGCACAGGCACATGGAGCAGTAGTAAAAGGAAAGAGAACCGGAAGTTTGGGAGATGCAGCAGCATTCAGTTTTTATCCGGGGAAAAATTTAGGTGCGCTGGGAGATGCAGGAGCAGTAGTGACGAATGACAAAGAAGTTGCGGACCGAGTAAGGGCATTAGGAAATTACGGTTCCTATGAAAAGTACCATCATGTATACAAAGGATGTAATTCTAGACTGGACGAGCTTCAGGCGGCATTTTTATCTGTAAAATTAAAGTATTTAGATAAATGGAATGAAGAACGTAGAAAGATTGCGGCAAGGTATGCAAAAGAGATTTGCAATGTGAAAGTGGTATTGCCTAAGATGCCAAAAGATATAAAAGAGCATGTATATCATATTTATCCTGTATTAGTAGAGAATCGAACAGAATTTATAGAATATCTGCGAGAGCAGGGGATTGCAACGAATGTGCATTATCCGATTCCTATTGTAGAACAAAAAGCGTATGAAGAGTTTCGAGGACAGATAGAGACCTATCCGGTAACAAAGAAGATTTGTGCGCAGGAAGTAAGCCTTCCTTTGTATCCGGGAATGACAGAAGAGGAGATAGGATGGGTGATATCATGCGTAAATCAGTATTAAAAGATAAAGTATTTTTGAGAAAGTTGGAATTGACAGATGCAAAACCGATGCTGGAATGGATGACAGATCCAGACATATACAAGAATATGCAGTATGATCCGAAAGAGCAGAATTTGGAAAAGTGTTCTGTCTTTATACAAAACAGTTGGGAAGATAAGGAAAATCTTCATTGTGCCATCACCAATGAGCAGAATGAGTATTTGGGAACAGTCAGTTTAAAGAATATTGACCGAAAAAATCAAAATGCGGAGTTTGCCATTGCATTATGTCCAAAAGCAATGGGAAAAGGGATTTCCGCAGCAGCTTTGCAGGAAATCATGAAAAAGGCATTTGAAGAACTGAATCTGAATAAGGTTTATCTTTATGTTCGAAGTGATAATCAAAGGGCAGTAGCTTTTTATAAAAAGAATCACCTTACCTATGAAGGATGCTTTACAGAACATTTGTGTGTAGAGGGAGAATATAAGGATATTTATTGGTTTTCCTTGCGAAAGAAAGAATATGAAAATTGGAAAAGTCAGGTGAGCTGTTTATCGTGTTAAGGTGGCAGAGAATAGGATTACAGATACAGGGAGGGTAATAGATGGAGTGGAAAGAACGGATGGTAAATCAGTTACTGGATGCTGTAGATTTAGGATACATGAACGAAGAGACCATTGGAAAGTTTTCGTATTTTCATTTGGCAGTTCTGATGGAAATGACTATGCAGATGGAGAATGGAAGAGCGTTTTATTTGAAAATCAAGTCATATTTGGAAAATATTAATATTCAAAGACTACGAAAACAAGAGAAAATTGTAGTAGGATTTATTGCCAATTATTCTTCAACATGGATTGGGGAGGGACTTTATGAGTTGCTGGAAAAGTCAGAAAGATTTGAACCATATGTGTTTTTGATTGCGAATCACAATGGGCAGAGCGAAGAACTCATAAAAGAAGAATATGAGCAGAATCTGACGTTCTTTCAGGAAAGGAATCTGCGGGTGGTTCAGACTCTGGATTTTAATACAGGAAAACAGTACACATGGGAAGAAATAGGTGTTAAGCCTGAGATATGTATTTGGTTGACACCGTGGGTTGATTTGTTTCGGGAGCATTTTCATCTATTGAATTATTCCTTAGACACGCTTCATACATATATTCCATATGGATTTATGATAGCAGAGAATGAAAATGAGAACTTCGTATATCATCAGTATAACCAGTATATTCATAATGTTGCATGGATGAATTTTGAGGAAAGTCAGATTGCGGTGGATATGGCTGGGAAATATGCATTTGTAGGAAACAGCAATGCCGTATATACAGGATACCCCAAAATGGATGCGTTTTATGAAAAACAGGATGCAGGAGAGGATATTTGGAGTAAGCTGACAGAACGCGCAGGCAATCCTAAAGCAAAGCGGATTATATATGCGCCTCACCACACATTGGATGAACAGGAACCGGTACATTTTTCTACATTTTCCGCTAATTATAAATTCATGTTAGAGCTTGCGGAGAAATATCAAGATGAGACAGTTTGGATATTTAAACCACATCCACAGTTAAAATATAAGGCAATAAGAGCGGGAATATTTGCAGATGCAGAGGAATGGAATGTTTATGAACAAAAATGGCGAAATTTGAAAAATGCGGAAATTATGGAAGAGGGAATGTATTATAAACTGTTTCGTGATTCGGATGCTATGATATTAGATAGCATATCATTTTTAGCAGAGTATTTGTATGCGTTTAAGCCATTGTTGTTGCTAAAAGGGAATGCGCAGTATTTTAATGATTTTGGAAAGCAGTTGATGGAAATTCATTATAATGCAGAAGGAGCAGACAAGAACGCAATAGAAAAGTTCATAGTAGATATTGTTATTAATGAAAAGGATGAAAAGAAAGAAGAACGAGAAAAATTTTTTGATGAAAATTTAGCATATATTCAGATAAGTGGGAAAAATGCGTCAGCTAATATATATGAAGAATTAGATAAAGGACTGAAGTAGGAAAGGAAGAAGCAAAGGATGAATCTTACAGAACGTTATAGTAAAAAATTGGGTGTAGAAGCGGAACAAAAAGAAATAAAGCTAGACGGAGTTTTGCTGCAATTAGAAGTAACAAATGCATGCAATCATAAATGTGTTTTTTGCCCCAATGTAGATAGTAAAAGAAAGCGGAAAATGATAGATTTTAAATTGGCAAAACGTGTCATGGAAGAATGTGCAGATTTTTTAGAGAATGATAAAAGAATTTGTTTTCACATGAATGGAGAACCGCTATTATACAAACAACTGCCGGAATTAGTAAAATATTCCAAAGAATTAGGATATGATTATTCTTTTGTTACTACGAATGGCTCGGTGGCAAATGAGGAATTATTAACACAATTATTTGAAGCGGGACTGGATAGCATAAAATTTTCCATTAATGCTGGAACGAGAGAAACTTATGCAAAAATTCATGGAGCTGATGATTATGATAATGCAATAAATGCATTAAAATTTTCATGGAAGTATAGGAAAGAACATGGGAAGAAGTATAAAATTTTTGTTTCATGTGTGGGAACAAAGGAAAATTATAATGAATTAGAGGAATTTAATGTGTTGGCAAATAAATATTGTGATGAGGTAGTTTTCTATTATCCATGTGCATATGCTGGTCAAAAGATAGAGAAAGCAAAGGAGTTGTATTGCGATATGTCAGCACTTCCAATTAAATCTTTCGAAATTAAGCATACAGTACCTTGTGCAGTTCTGTGGAATTCTATCAATGTAACATGTGAAGGGTATCTTTCTTTATGTTGCAGCGAGTCTGATAACAGATTAGCAGTAGAGGATGTAAATAATATGAGCGTAAAAGAGGCGTGGTTAGGAACCAAAATGACTGCAATTCGAAATGGACATTTACAGGGAAAAATAGAGAATATGCCATGTTTTTCTTGTGTAACAGAGAAACCATATATCGAAGAAGAGATAGATAAACAATTATTTGCTTTGGCATTGGCGCAAAATGCAAAAGAGAGGTGATAATATGCGGATAACAGAGAAAGTAACAGATATTGATTACGATGAAACAAAACAGTTTTTTAAAAATAGAGCAGAAAAATTTAAAGAGGATAATCCATACTCTGTGACAATGTATCAGGATGATAATCAGGAATTGGTTAGAGAACGAAATCAAAAAGAGGTAAATAAGTTATTGCCGATGCTGAAATTACAAGTGAAATCTAAGGTGCTTGATATTGCATGTGGAATAGGACGCTGGGCGGATGCATTGCCAAATGAAATAGAAGAATATTGTGGAGTGGATTTTAGTAGAGAACTGATAGAAATTGCCAATAGACGAAATGAAAAGGAAGGATTTTCTTTTTATGAGGGAGCAACATATGAAATAGAAGAGGTACTTCGAAAAAATGGTAAAGGGAAGTATAATACAATTTTGATGATAGGAATTTTGATGTATCTGAATGATAAGGATATGACAGATTCTCTGGAACAAATAGAACGAATTTGTGAGGAACATGCAGTTATCTGTATTCGTGAGCCTATTGGAATAAAGGACAGACTTACATTAAAGGACTTCTTTTCGGAGGAACTAAAGGATAATTATAATGCTATTTATAGAACAAGAGAAGAACTAATGAAATTTTTTAAACCAACACTTCTGGAAAAAGGATTTTCTATTAGAGAAGAAGGATTTTTGTTTGAAGAAGATGTATTGAATAATCGAAAAGAGACAGTTCAGTATTATTATATTCTGGAAAGGTAGCTTAACCATGTATAAAGAAAAAATAGGAATCGTTGGGGGATTCGGTGCCTATGCAACATTAAATTTTTATAAAAGAATTTTAGAAGTATTTGCATCAGAAAGTGAAAGAAATTATCCTCATATCATTATGGATAATAATTTTACGATGCCCAGCCGAACAAGAGCGTTATTGTATGATGAGGAGTATGATGCAGTTGTAGAGGGAATTGCACAATCCATGAGGATGATGATACAGCAGGGAGTGGAGAAAATTATATTGGTATGTGGAACTGCCCATTACTTTTTGGAAGATGTGTATATGTTGGTTCCGCAGGCAAGAGATAGAGTTGTGGATATTATAGATGTCTTAGGAGAGGAATTACAAAAACGGGGAGAAGAAGAGGCGCTTATAATAGCTGCAGAGGGAGCTCTAAAAAAAGAGTTATATGTGAAAAAGTTAAAAAAATACAACGTATCATGCATTAATCCCGGAGAGCTATATTATGATGAGATACGATATTTTATAGAGGGGGTAAAAAGGAATGAACTGAGTGAAGATATGGCACAGAGGTTTATGCAGTTTTTAGAATCATTTAAAACGAAGAATGTAATATTAGGATGTACGGAATTTCCGGTACTTGTGAATTACATATTAGGTTTGGGATTAAATTTGGAAGAATATTACTTTTTAGACCCTTTAGAAATGACAATTATGAAGTTAAGAAATAATTTGGTGTAAAGGGTAGATGGGAGGAAAAAATGAGCCGATACATTTTTTTATTTGACTTAGATTCCACAGTTACAAGACAGGAAATATTACCTACGATTTCTAAAAAGCTGGGAATGTATGAAAGAATGAGCGCTTTAACAGAAAGTACCATGCGAGGAGAAATACCATTTAAACAGAGTTTTTTGCAGAGAGTAGAGTTGTTAAAGGATATTCCGGTAAGTGAAGTACGTCGGATGGTAGGAGAAATTCAACTAAATGAACGATTGGTAGATTTTATCCGGAGAAATCAAGACAGATGTCACATTGTGACAGGAAATTTAGATGTATGGATTGAAGAGCTTGTAAAAAAGCTGGGAATGGAACGAAATACATTTTGCTCGAAAGCGTTGGTAAAAGATGACCGTATTCAGGATGTGTTCAGTATTGTAGATAAAAATGCGGTTATCAGCCAGATGGTACTTCCGTTTGTTGCGGTGGGCGATGGAAATAACGATGCGGAAATGATAGAAGCGGCAGAAGTGGGGATTGGATATGGTGGAGTGCGTAATATTGCTCCGGCGGTGCTGACTTGTGCCAGTCATGCGGTTTATAATGAGGACAAATTAGTAGAGCTTTTAGAAAGATTAGTGTAGGAGGTGGCGAAGATATGGCAGTTTCGAGAACAGTAATCATAAGTTGTGCAGGCATGGGAAACAGGCTGGGACTTGGAACCACAAAAGCACTGGTGGAAATTGATGGAAAGCCTCTGATTGTAAGACATCTGGAAATGTTAGAGGATGAAAAAGATATTCGGGTAGTTGTGGGATATCAGGCAGAAAAAGTAATTGAGGTGGTACGAAAATATAGGGATGACGTTTTGTTTGTATTTAACCATAATTACAGAGAAACAGGTACGGGAGCAAGTGTAGCACTTGCTGCAAAATATGCCAATGAGTTTATATTGTCTTTGGATGGTGATTTGTTAGTCCATCCGGAGGATATGAAGAAGATTTTGGCTTGTGATCATGAGTTTGTAAGTGGTGGGATTCCGGAAACAGATGATCCGTGGATGCTTCAAACCTATGAACAGGATGGAAAAGAATTTGTAAGTGCGTTTTCTAAAAATATCGGAACATATGAATGGAATGGAATTACGCAGATGAAAAGTCAGAAGATGCAAAACGGAACAGGGCATGTATTCCAATTGATTGAACCATATCTTCCAGTACCATTTATGGAATTGCGTACCAGAGAAATAGATACCATTAACGATTACGAACGGGCGGTTGAATGGGTGAAAAATAAATTTCAATAAGGTACAGAAAAATGAAATTAAATGAAAGAAAAATTGCTTTTATTATTTGCAGCAATGATAAGCAGGAAACAGAAGAATGTTTGTTTTATCTGAAGAATTTGAAAATTCCAAAAGGATATAGTATAGAAATCATTCCGGTTTATAATGCTGTGTCTATGGCGGCGGGTTATAATACAGGAATGAGGCAAAGCAATGCAAAATATAAGGTGTATTTACATCAGGATACTTTTATTATAAACCCCAACTTTATATATGAATTATTAAAAGTGTTTGAAGCTGATGCAAAGATTGGTATGTTAGGATGCGTTGGTCATCGAAGAATGCCGGAGGATGGATTTCCGGTAGATAGCTGGAACACAGGAAAAGTCTATCATAATTTGGAAATGTGCAGTTACTATGAACACGATATTTGCGAAGTAGATGCAGTGGATGGACTGTTGATTACAACACAATATGATATTTCGTGGAGAGAAGATTTGTTTCAGGGATGGGATTACTATGATATATCCCAATGTTACGAATTTCATCGAAAAGGCTGGAAAGTGGTTGTGCCGGAACAAACAGAATGTTGGTGCTATCATGATAATAAATACAGCAGATTAGGCGATTACGATAAGTGGCGCAAGAGGTTTGTAGAAGAATATCAAGACATATATCCTTTTCAATATAATGAACGTATTACAGAAAATCAGAAAGAAATGCAGGAGTTGATAAACAGCCTTTCTGAGATTTTGAAACAGCATCTCACAAGAGGAGAAATGCAGGAATTTAATGCAATTTGTTCTAATAGTGAGATAAAACAAAAACTTTGGGTAAGAGAGTTTTGCGAAATAAATAATATTTACAAGGAAGAGCAAAAAGCTGATACGCAAAAGCAGATTTGTCGGGAAAATGCAGAAAGTACATTGAATCATGTAAGAAGACTAAGACACCTATTAAAAAGAGTGGAATATAAGGTGGGAGTGCAAGAAGATAGCTTGCGAGAGATTATAGAAAACTATTCAATATACGCTATTTGTATGATTTCTATCAGTTATTGTGAAAATAGAAAAAGAATCTATGAAAATATAAGAAAATATCTCCAAGAAAAAAATGTAAAAATAAAAGAAATGTTTTTACTTGAACAAATGGGGCGAGAAACATCTGAGTTAGCGATGCGAAATATGTGTCCGCTTATTTTGCGAGAGGAGGATTGGAAGAAAGTTTCTGAAAAGCAAGTGCTAATAGTGGCAGATTTCATAGGGCAACAGAGCGAAAAAGTCATAGAATTATGCCGAACCATGAAAGAGCAATATGAGGTCTGTTTGGTGGTACAACAATATGAAGAAAATGTTTTACAGGAATTAGACCAGATACAGATAGAGACTTTTTATATGCCCCAGCAAATATATTTGATATGGGATATGAAAGATAAGTTGTATTGGCAGTTTGAAGAGGTCATTGTAATAGGAGACCATATGAAACGTATTGTAGAGCAATGGCATCGGACAGATGTTTCTGTAAAGTGGTATGTGGATAAGAAAACAGTAGAAAGTGCAGCAGTGTATAGTAATAATATTACAATAATAAATGAGCATTAGGAGCGAGAAGGATAAATGATACTTACCAGTGAAACGGACATATATGTTTTTTTTGAAATAATCGATAAAGTGGAGGCGGAGAGCATTTTGGATGTAGGAATGTTCTTAAAGAGAGTAGGAAGTGTGTCTAGACAGATTAAAGACAAAGAGATTTCTATGGATAAGACACTGGTAGGAGTAGATTTTTTCCCAGAGGTAATATGTCCGATTTGGAATCGCATATACGATGTCGTTTATACACCAAGTGAACTTTTCCAAAAGGAGAACCCCAAGAAATACAATCTGGCAACGGTGATTCAGTTAAATGATTGTATGAGCGAAGCGGAGGCTGTTATCATGTGGAAATGGTTGGAAAATCATGTGTCCTATGTGATAACAGACTGGGATTTTGATGAAATTTCAAAGGTGATAAACGTAAAGAATCAAAGAAAAATAGCGGTAGACGGTAAGTCATATAGTTTTATTACCATGTAGGAGAAGAGAGTATGGATACAAGAATCTATGTTATGACACACAAAAAAATAGAGTCAATTCAAAATGATATCTATATTCCGATTCAGGTAGGGAAAAAAGGAAAAGAAGACCTTGGTTATATAGGGGATGATACTGGGGATTCTATTTCAGAAAAAAATAGCAGTTATTGTGAACTGACCGGTTTATACTGGTTATGGAAAAATGTAAACTGTGATATTGTAGGAATTTGCCATTATAGGAGATTCTTTGTAAAAGATGAACAGATTCTCGATAAGGAATACATTGAGAAGACGTTGCAAAGTTATGATGTTATCATTCCGGATAGCAGATGTGCAGAGGAAGGGTGTATGGAAGCCCATTATGCGGCAAGACATGATGTGAAGGATTTGCAGTTATGCGGTGAAGTCATAAGGGAAAAATATCCTGAATATACAACTGCATTTCGAGTTGCAATGAATGCCAATTTAATCACCATGGGAAATATGTGGATTACCCGAAAAGAAATTTTTGATGCGTATTGTGCATGGTTGTTTGATATTTTATTTGAAGTAGAAAAGAGAATAGATTTTTCCAAATACGATGATTATCAGCGAAGAGTTATGGGATTTTTATCCGAACGTCTATTTCGCGTGTGGCTTTTAAACCAGTCATATTCCGTTCGGGAAGAATATGTTAAGCTGATAGAAACAAAAGACTTTTCAAACGATATAAAGGCAATGGAGCTCAAACATCGATATGTAAAAACCGTACTCAAACCATTATTGCAGTTGTATGAGACCTATGCGGGTTCTAAGGAACAGGTAAAAAGTCTGGCAGAGGACATTTATCAGAAGGATGATTTTGAAGGTAAAATACCCGTTTGGGTGTGTTGGTGGCAAGGAGAAGATAATCTTCCGGAGTTAGTAAAGGTGTGCCTAAACAGCATTCAAAAAAATATTCCAAAGGAAAAGGCAGTAATTCGGTTAATTACGCTGGAGAACTGTATGGAATATGTTACATTTACAGATACCATTGTCAAGAAATTTCAGGAGGGTAAGATAACACTTACCCATTTGTCGGATATTTTACGAGCCGAATTGTTGTATCGTTATGGTGGAATATGGATAGATGCCACATATTTTATTAATAATCCTATGAAAGAAGTGTTTTTTGAAAGAGATACATTTTGGACAGTAAAATATTCCGAGGGCGTTTGGAAGTCCGATGCACCACAGGGGCGTTGGTCGGGAAATTTCTTGAAAGTTCCGCCGAAAAGTCTGTTTGCACGTTTCTTAATGGAGAGCCTTTGGTATTATTGGGAAGTAAATGATTCATTAATAGACATAGTCTTGAGTGATTATATAGTGGCGGTGGCATATGATACGTTTCCGGAAGTACATAAAATGATAGAAGAGTGTCCGGAAAGTGAGATAGCAGTGTTTGAATTACAGAAACATCTGAATCGAAAGTTTGATAAAAAGAAGTATCAGGAATGGACACGAAAGACCTCATTTTTTAAACTGAATTGGAGAGCAAGCTTAGAAGAAATGACGTTAACACAGAATCAGACATTTTGGGGATACTTAAGGGAGAAAGAAGTCTATGATAACTTATAATAAAAACCAAGGGGATGTATGTTATCCCAAAACAGCAATTGTAATTATATCTTATAATAACTCAGAATTAACCAAAGAATGTATTAAGAGTATTCGTGCGAACAATGCGGCAGAAATATACCAGTTGGTTGTAGTTGATAATGCATCAACGGATGGAATCGTAGATTGGTTAAAAGAACAGAAAGATATTACTCTTATTTTAAATGAAGAAAACAAAGGATTTCCATATGCCTGCAATCAGGGAATTGCTGCAGCCAACAAAGAGACAGATATTTTTCTTTTAAATAATGATACGGTTGTACCGAAAGGGGCATTATATTGGCTTCGCAAGGGACTGTATTCCAGTGAAAAAGTGGGGGCAGTCGGAAGTGTTTCCAATAATGTGGTAAATTATCAACAGGTGCCGGAGCAGTTTGACACATTAGAAGAATGGATGACATTTGCAGAAAAAAATAACGTAGAAATGGAATATCCTTATGAGAAAAAAGGATGGCTGGTAGGCTTTGCTATGTTAATTAAGCGAACAGCGATTAATAAGATATTAATGGCAGAAGGAAAATACAAAGATACCTTGCCGGAAGTATTAGATAACCGTTTCTCTCCCGGAAATTATGAAGACAATGACTTGAGTATTAGGCTGTTAAAAAATGGATATGAACTCTTGTTGTGTAAAAATAGCTTTATCTTTCATCATGGTGGAAAGTCATTCGGAAAACAGCAGGAAAAATATACAAAACTATTATTAGAAAATCAGTCTAAACTGGCAGATAAATATGGAATAGATTATATCCCTTATAGCTATGTAGAATCAGCATTGGTAAATCTGATAAAGCCACAGCAGGAAGAGTTTTCAGTATTAGAAGTAGGGTGCAAGCTAGGAGCAACATTAGCAAGAATTCAGAGTAAATATCCCAAAAGCAGAGTACAGGGAATAGAGAAAAACGAAAAATTAGCGGAGCTTGCCCAACATATAGTAGAAGTGGAATGCACAGATTTTTTAGAAACAGAGGTATCAGCAACAGACTACGATTATGTAATTTTAGATGCAGTGCTGAGTTCTAAAAATAAAGCAGTTAATATGTTGAAAAAGGCAAGGAAATGTGTAAAACAAGGAGGAAAACTCTTGCTTACTGTGGATAATCAACAGTGTATCAAACAATTCAAGGATGGATTTACTCTAGATGAAATAGTAGTATTATTTAATGAGTGTGGATTGGTGCTGAAAGAGTTTCATTACAGAGCAGCAGTGCTTAATAAGGAAGAAAAAAAGCAGTTAGAAGAACTTATGGAAAACAGAAATCCGGCAGAAAGACCATTGTATGAAGCGGAGCGGTTTGTTTTTGCGGCAGAAGGGTAATAAAATGAAAAAAATGACAGTGTTAGTGCCATGTCTGGAAGGTGCGGGAGGAATTGGCGTATTAAGAAATTTATTGTGGGTATTAAAAGAAAAGTATGAAATTACCGTTATTTCGCAGTTAGAAGGTGCTATGCGGAAAAAGTTTGAACAGATGGGAATGGAAGTCAAAATTGAGCCGGATGTGCTTGGGGAGATATTTCTGGCAGAAGTAATGCTTGCGGATGAGATTTTCGTTAATACACTTTCCATGAGTCCTATCGTGAAAAAATTGAATGGATGTGGAAAAACGATACATTGGTGGATACATGAGCCACCAGCTTATTTCAAAGTGTGCAAAGAGTCCGTGAAGGATGATTTTTGGAATCAATTAGAGGATAATGTCAGAGTGTATGCAGCAGGCGACCTTGTACATGATTATATAAAGGACACATATAACTATGATACCAAGGTATTGAACTTTGGCGTAGAGGATATAGTGGCAGTCAATGGAATAGAGCACATTGATGAGAGTGGTGTACAAAATGTTCTGCCTAAGGTACGTTTTTTGCTTCCAAGCTATTATTTTGATTATATAAAAGGACAAGATTTATTACTTAAGGCAATCCTTGATTTGCCTCAAACATTTTTAGAGCACTCAGAATTTTACTTTTTGGGCTATGTAGAAGAAGATATGATGCACTTATATAACATCATTCAAAAGTTGGAGAGTGCATGGGGGAATGTTCACTACCTGTCTCCTATGGAACACGAAGAAGTGTTAAAATTGATGAAAAACATGGATTGTCTGGTAGCGCCATCAAGAGAAGATGCGACCAATGCTTGCATTGTAGAGGGATTGATGTTGTCGAAGTTATGTATTTGTTCTGATATGACAGGAGTGTCACGCTATTTAGAAGATTGCGTTAGTGCGTTGGTATTTCCAACAGGAAATGTAGAAGAATTAAAGAAACGATTGTTATTAGTAATCAATAGCTTTTCAGAATTAAAAATGATAGGACAAAACGGTAGAAAAGTGTATGAGAAGATTTTTTCACAGGATGCTTTTGAAAGGCGAGTATGGGAATTGTTTGGAGCATAATCTTGCGGAATGTTTTAGTGACAAGAAGTTTTACATATGTTAAAGCAGATGCATTATTGTTATGCTGAAAAATATTTTATATAGCGAAGGAATGTCATATGTTATCAGTTTGCATTATTGTAAAAAATGAAGAAAAAAATATTGCACGTTGTCTTCAGTGCCTAAAACCTTATGAGTTTGAGGTAATAGTAGTAGATACAGGTTCTACGGATAGAACCAAAGAAATTGCAAAACAGTACACCGATAACGTATATGATTTTGCATGGTGTGATGATTTTGCGGCAGCAAAGAATTTTTCAATATCAAAAGCTAAAAATCCATATGTAATGGTGATAGACAGTGATGAATTTTTAGAAGAAATAGATACGGAAAAATTGTACCAATTGCTGAAAAAATATCCGGAACAAGTGGGAAGAATACGAAGAAAAAATATTTTTACCCGAAATCAGCAACAGCAGGAAAATCAGGAATGGATTAATCGCATTTTTTCTAAGGATAGATTTTGTTATGAAGGAAAAATCCATGAGCAGGTTGCAGCAAAAGATGGAAGTGATTATAAAACCTATCAGGCTCCGGTTGTAATAGTCCATACCGGATATGATTTAACGCCAGAGGAACGAAAGAAAAAGGCAGAACGAAACTTTACTTTATTGCAACGAGAGCTGCAGCAATTAGAAAAAGTCGAAAAGAAAGAACACACAGCACAATATCAGCAAGCAGAAGGGCAAATGCCATATATTCTCTATCAATTAGGAAAGAGCTGCTATATGGCAGAACAATATAGGGAGGCATGCCAATATTTTGCAAAAGGGCTTTCCTATGATTTAAATCCGAAGTTGGAATATGTCATAGACATGGTAGAAACCTATGGCTATGCGCTTTTAAATAGTGGGCAGGCAGAAATTGCATTGTTTTTTGAAAATATCTATGAGGAGTTTGGAAACAGCGCAGATTTTCAGTTCTTAATGGGACTTATCTATATGAATAATGCTTGTTTTGAGCAGGCTGTAAACGAATTTTTAAAAGCAACCCGGCATAAAGAATGTAAAAACAAGGGCGTAAATTCTTATTCCGCTTATTATAATATAGGTGTCATATACGAATGTCTTGAGAAAAAAGAGAAAGCCATTTCCTATTATAAAAAATGCGGCGATTATGAACCGGCAGAGAAAAGAATATTAGAAATAGAAGGAAGAATATAAAAAAGAGCTTTAGAGCTTGATATGTTTCTGTCAAGTAGACAGGACAAATATCAAAGTCTAAAGCCCTTTTTGCATATACCCTAGCAATATCGATCCATCATCATACCGGAATAGATGGAAGTAATATAAGGTGTAACAAGTGTTTTGTTCGGATTTTTATAAAAAACAACAATTTTATCCACATACTTCATCGGGTCGAGAGAAGCCGTAGTCGCTTTTTTATCCAATAAATTTTTAAAGTCATTCAATACAGAAAAACTTTCATCTGGATGCTCCGTATCAACAGCATCTGCCAACAGCGCTTTGTCTACGAAAATCTCACCGTTAGAAGAGACCATAAGACCTAAAGTCTCCAAATCATTTTGCAGAGTAAAGGCAGCGCTGCTCATATCGTGATATAAAAGAGCACTTTGAGGCTGCGATTCGGAATATTTATCAGAAGTCTCAATAATGTTGTTATAGGAATCTACCAGCGCTTGGATATTATCAGCAATTGCGTCTACATTTGTTTTAAAACCAATGGTAGCAGGATTGTCCTCTTCGCTAATACTGTGTAAAGTCAGTTCAAAAGCATTGTTGATGCTGAATGTATTTGTAAAAGAAGAACGCTCCTTGCCGTCTAAAAGAAATTCAGCATTTTGCGAAGGTTCTGCAATACGGTCAATTCCCAAAACATTCAGAGCAGTCATGGAATTATGATTTCCCTGAGGTGTAATATTGAAAAGATATTCCTCTCCGATATTGCGTCCTGTGTTTACAGACTCAATTCGAATAGCACTTCTGCCTTGTGAATCCTCGATAACAGAGGCTTGCAGATTAATACCAGAGTTTGTAATTAAATTTGCAATTTTTTCCTGAACATCATAATTACTATCCGTAGGAGCAACAGTAAATTGAAATTCATAAGCTGCTGAGTTTGTACTTAAATCAAAAGCATAAGTATCCGGTCTTAAGTCTAAGTGATCCTTTGCCAAGAAAGAACCAAGATTTACCTGAGGCTGTGCAAGTTGCTGAACTTCTATCTGAAAACTATCTATATTTTCCGCTTGTTGAGAAGTTCCGATATAATTAGCAGATACAATATCCTCTTGAGTAGAAAAAGCAATTTTCTTTTGGAAAGCCTTGGTGATATCGTCATCATCGGAAAGAGAAGCCACTACATTTTTGATGTTGCGGGCATTTTCTTTGATGTCAATGGCAAATCTCTGAACATCCCCCGTATTTTGGATTTTATACAAAGGGGACTCTTTGTTGATTTTTACGATTGTATTGTAGATGTTACGCAGTTCACTTTTCTTGTGCGTATCATATCGGGATGCTGATTTACTGGCATAAGTACTAAGATAATAGCCGTAAGCAGTATCTATTGTAGCCACATCAATCCCCTCCTTTCATCCGTGAAATTCATGCCGAAGCATGGGGGTTCTGTTACTCCGTGTAATCCTTTATGGAGTATATCGGTAAATTCTTAAAAAAAATTATACTCGATGTTGTAAATAATTTATAATTTCATATTATATAATAAGAAAAGAAATTTGTCACTAACAAAATGAAAATAGAAAAAGACTTGATTTCTACCATATGTAGTGCTACAATATTCAAATCAGTCAATTATGTAAAAAAGAGTTGACGTGAAAAAGGGATTGTGATATATTAGACTAGCGATGGAAGTAGGTCTTTTTTTTATGCCTAAAATTAGAAATTAAGTGGAGGTGGAAGTTGTGCGCACTAAAATTACATTGGCATGTACAGAATGTAAACAACGTAATTACAACATGACAAAAGATAAGAAAGCTCATCCGGACAGAATGGAGACTAAGAAATATTGTAGATTCTGTAAGACACATACATTACACAAAGAAACGAAGTAATAGGATTGAGCAAAGGAAGTGACAAAATGGGAGAAACCAATACAGAAAAAGCTCCAAAGACGAGCTGGTTCACCGGTCTTAAGGCTGAATTTTCAAAAATTATTTGGCCAGACAAGAAATCACTTATCAAACAGACAACGGCTGTTACAGTTGTTTCAATTATCTTGGGTCTGATTATTGCCATACTGGATGCGTTTATTAAGTATGGTGTGGATATCCTGGTAAAATTATAGGAGGCATAGGTGATTTATGGCAGAGGCAAACTGGTATGTAGTTCATACCTATTCTGGTTATGAAAACAAAGTCAAAGAGAACATTGAGAAAACAATTGAAAATCGGCACTTAGAAGATCAGATTCTGGAAGTAAGGGTTCCGATGCAGAGCGTTGTGGAAATGAAAAACGGTATGAAAAAGACCGTTGAGAAGAAAATGTTTCCGGGATATGTTCTTATTAACATGGTTATGAATGATGATATATGGTATGTGGTTAGAAATACCAGAGGCGTAACCGGATTTGTTGGTCCGGGATCCAAGCCGGTACCGCTCACTGAAGCTGAAATGAAACCGTTGGGTATCCAGGTCGACAATGTGGTTGTAGACTTTGAGGAAGGCGATTCCGTAAGAGTTACCGGCGGTGTGTGGAAAGATACCGTTGGACTTATCCAATCCATTAACCATGGAAAGCAGATGGTTACAATCAATGTTGACTTGTTTGGTCGTGAAACACCAGTAGAAATAAGTTTCACAGATATTAGAAAGTTATAAGATGCAAAAATTTAAAGGAGGAATTTCCAAATGGCAAAGAAAGTAGAAGGATACATCAAATTACAGATTCCTGCTGGAAAGGCTACACCTGCACCACCAGTTGGACCTGCACTTGGACAGCATGGTGTAAATATCGTTGAATTTACAAAACAGTTTAACGCAAAAACAGCTGATCAGGGAGACTTAATTATTCCGGTAGTTATTACCGTATATTCAGATAGAAGCTTTAGCTTCGTCACAAAGACTCCACCAGCACCAGTATTAATCAAAAAGGCATGTAACATCAAATCTGGTTCTGCAGTACCTAACAAGACAAAGGTAGCAACTATTTCCAAGGCAAAAGTTCAGGAAATCGCAGAATTAAAGATGAAAGATTTAAATGCAGCTACTTTAGAAGCAGCTATGAGCATGATCGCAGGAACAGCTCGTAGTATGGGTGTTGCAGTAGAGGAATAGGCTGAAAGCAACTTGGCGAATCGAGCCTGTGGCGAAGATTGAGCCTTAGTGCGAAGCCGTTCTGTGAGATTAGCGAAGTCTAGCCTATGGCGAAGACTGAGATTAGCGAACAGAACTACCTTATGAAATTAAATTGATACGCAAAAATCGTGGGAGGGACCTACTCCCGATATTACCACTAGGAGGTTATTTTAATGAAAAGAGGAAAGAAATACGTTGAAGCTGCAAAAGCTATCGACAGAACTGTGCAGTATGACACAGCAGAAGCAATCAGCTTAGTAAAAAAAGTTGCAGTTGCTAAATTTGACGAAACAATTGAAGCTCATATCAGAACCGGTTGTGACGGACGTCATGCAGAACAGCAGATTCGTGGTGCGGTAGTATTACCACACGGAACTGGTAAAACTGTAAAAGTTTTGGTATTCGCAAAAGGCGATAAAGTAGACGAAGCATTAGCAGCAGGAGCAGATCACGTTGGAGGAGAAGAACTGATTCCAAAGATTCAGAACGAAGGATGGTTAGACTTTGACGTTGTTGTTGCTACACCTGACATGATGGGTGTTGTTGGTCGTTTAGGACGTGTACTCGGACCTAAGGGATTAATGCCAAACCCAAAAGCAGGAACTGTTACTATGGACGTTACCAAAGCTGTAAATGACATTAAAGCTGGTAAGATTGAGTACAGATTAGATAAAACAAACATTATCCATGTGCCAGTTGGAAAAGCATCTTTTACAGAAGAACAATTAGCGGACAACTTCCAGACTCTTATGGATGCCATCATCAAGGCTAAACCGGCAACCTTAAAAGGTCAGTATTTAAAGAGCGTTTCATTAGCTCCTACAATGGGACCAGGTGTAAAAATTAACACAGCTAAGTTTGTTTAAGATTGGTGTTGACATCTAATATAGACAGTGCTATAATAGCAAAGCATATTGCCGAAGACAGCAGGTGCCGCAAGGCATAACCATAGGACCTGCCGAGGGAATTTACCGAATGGTGAATACGAAATGATTATTTCAAGCCTCTTTGTCTCGGACAAAGGGGCTTTTAAAGTGCTTACTAGCAATTTAAAAGCCCACATATAAAAAATATAAGGAGGTGCACGATTCGTGGCAAAAGTAGAACTGAAACAGCCTATCGTACAGGAAATTTCTGAACAGATTAAAGACGCACAGGCAGTCGTATTAGTTGACTACCGTGGACTTACTGTTGAAGAAGTTACAGCATTGCGTAAAGAATTAAGAGAAGCTGGTGTTACTTATAAGGTATATAAGAACACATTAATGAATTTTGCATTCAAGGGAACAGATTTCGAAAGTATGTCTTCTTTATTAGAAGGACCAAATGCTATTGCAATTTCTAAGGATGATGCAACAGCACCAGCAAGAATTCTTTCTAAGTTTGCAAAAACAGCGCCAGCATTAGAATTAAAAGCAGGTGTCGTAGAAGGTACTTTCTATGATGCTGATGGAATCAAAGCAGTTGCTTCTGTTCCATCCAGAGAAGAATTACTTTCCAAATTGCTTGGAAGTATTCAGTCTCCTATTACCAACCTTGCTCGTGTTCTTAATCAGATCGCAGAACAGGGTGGAGCAGCAGATGCAGCAGTAGCTGCACCAGCAGAAGAAGCTACTGCAGCTGAGGAAGCTCCAGTAGCAGAATAGGCAACCGAAGAAGCTGAAAACAGCGAGAAATCGTTTGGATTTGGTGGAAATGAGTTGCAAATTTGTTCTTATTAAAGAACGATAGTATAAAATTAAGAAAAATAAAACCAATATTAAATGGAGGTAAACTATAATGGCAAAGTTAACAACAGCAGAATTTATCGAAGCTATTAAAGAGTTAAGCGTATTAGAATTAAATGATTTAGTAAAAGCATGTGAAGAAGAATTTGGTGTATCCGCAGCAGCAGGTGTTGTAGTAGCAGCAGCTGGTGGAGACGGAGCAGCAGCAGGAGAAGAAAAATCTGAGTTCGACGTAGAATTAACAGAAGTTGGACCAAACAAAGTTAAGGTTATCAAAGTAGTTCGTGAAGTAACCGGATTAGGATTAAAAGAAGCTAAAGAAGTAGTTGACGGAGCTCCTAAGGTATTAAAAGAAGCTGCAGAAAAAGCAGAAGCAGAAGATATCAAAGCTAAGTTAGAAGCAGAAGGCGCTAAGATTACTTTAAAATAATCGCGATTCAGCGGATTGAGAATAGAAAAGAGGAAGACTCGGCATATTTTATGCAGGAGACTTCCTCTTTTTCTATTTGAAAGCGCAACGCGTGCCAGCGGCAGCACCCTGCCACTGGCAATCCGCTGAAAAGGTGGTATGATTTCGAGAGAATTTATTCTCAGAGGAATCACTTCCTTTTATTTTATAGGGCGAAAGCCCGCGTTTCTACGGAAAACGTTGTTTTCTGTGGAAATCACGTCTCAATGTGAGTGGGAAAGCCTCTTACATTTATCGAGAAAAAATAATTAAAAAACATCTTGACGTTTTATAGGGGCTTATGCTATCATATAGGGTGCACTATTGTGGTGACATAGGCTCATTTTATTAAGGAATATAGGAAAATCAAGCCTTACATACATTTTGTGAAATGTGTGAGGATGAGTACAACATTTAGAGGTTTCTCATTCTAATTTAACTGCATATTGCTATTAGATAGATATAAATATAAAACGAGAGGTGAAACGTCAATGGAGAAAAACAGAATACGTCCGATTAAAGCAGGAAAAAGCGTTCGTATGAGTTACTCGCGACAAAAAGAAGTATTGGAAATGCCAAACTTGATTGAGGTTCAGAAGGACTCCTATCAATGGTTCCTTGACGAAGGATTAAAAGAAGTATTTGCCGATATTTCTCCAATCGCAGATTACAGCGGACAGTTGAGTCTGGAGTTCGTTGATTTTACATTGTGTGAAGACGATGTAAAATATTCAATCGCGGAGTGTAAGGAAAGAGATGCAACTTATGCCGCTCCTTTGAAAGTAAAAGTAAGATTTTACAACAAAGAGGCTGTTGAAGAAGTCAAAGATTACGAAATCTTCATGGGCGATTTGCCTCTTATGACAGAAACAGGAACATTCGTAATCAATGGTGCAGAACGTGTTATCGTTAGCCAGTTGGTACGTTCTCCTGGTATTTATTATGGGATTGCACACGATAAGGTGGGTAAGACCCTTTATTCTTGTACCGTAATTCCAAACCGTGGTGCATGGTTAGAATATGAAACAGATTCTAACGATGTTTTTTATGTGCGTGTAGATCGTACCAGAAAGGTGCCGGTTACTGTTTTGATTCGTGCATTAGGTATTGGAACAAATCAGGAAATTATCGATTTATTTGGTGAAGAACCAAAAATCATTGCAAGTTTTGGAAAAGATACAGCCACCAATTATCAGGAAGGTTTGTTAGAGTTGTATAAGAAGATTCGTCCGGGTGAACCTCTTACCGTAGAAAGTGCAGAAAGTCTTATTAATGCCATGTTCTTTGACCCAAGACGTTATGACCTTGCAAAAGTAGGTCGTTATAAGTTTAATAAGAAACTGGCTCTTAAGAACCGTATCAGCGGACAGGTATTGGCAGAGGATGTAGTAGATGCATCTACCGGAGAAATCCTTGCAGAAAGCGGAACAATTGTAACTAGAGAATTAGCAGAGTCTATTCAGAATGCTGCAGTTCCGTTTGTATGGATTCAGGGCGAAGAGCGTAATATCAAAGTATTATCTAATATGATGGTAGATATTACAAGCTATGTTGATGTTGACAAAGAAGAGGCAAAGAAACTTGGTATTACAGAATTAGTATATTACCCTGTTTTAGAAAAAATATTAGAAGAAAATGAAAGTTTGGATGAAATCAAAGAAGCACTCCATAGAAATGCTTCTGATTTGATTCCAAAACATATCACTAAGGAAGATATTCTTGCATCTATTAACTATAATATGCATTTAGAATATGGCTTAGGAAACGATGACGATATTGATCACTTAGGAAACAGACGTATTCGTGCTGTGGGTGAATTATTACAGAACCAGTATCGTATTGGTCTTTCCAGAATGGAAAGAGTAGTTCGTGAAAGAATGACTACACAGGATTTACAGGGGATTTCTCCACAGAGCTTAATTAACATTAAACCGGTAACGGCTGCGGTAAAAGAATTCTTCGGTTCTTCTCAGTTGTCCCAGTTTATGGATCAGAATAACCCATTGGGTGAATTAACACATAAGAGACGTTTATCTGCATTAGGACCGGGTGGTTTGTCCAGAGACCGTGCCGGATTCGAAGTTCGTGACGTTCATTACTCCCATTACGGAAGAATGTGTCCAATTGAGACTCCTGAAGGTCCTAACATCGGTTTGATTAACTCTCTTGCAACCTATGCGAGAATTAATGAATATGGATTTATTGAAGCACCATATCGTAAGATTGATAAGACAGATCCAAAGAATCCACGTGTAACCGATGAAGTTGTATATATGACAGCGGACGAAGAAGATAACTATCATGTAGCACAGGCGAATGAAGCATTAGATGCAGAAGGACATTTTGTTCGTAATTCTGTATCCGGTCGTTATAGAGAAGAAACACAGGAATATGAAAAGGGTATGTTTGATTACATGGACGTATCTCCTAAGATGGTATTCTCAGTAGCGACAGCGTTAATTCCTTTCTTGGAAAATGACGATGCGAACCGTGCGTTGATGGGATCTAACATGCAGCGTCAGGCAGTACCGCTTTTAACAACAGAAGCACCGGCAGTAGGAACCGGTATGGAACCTAAGACAGCAGTTGACTCCGGAGTTTGTGTGGTTGCGAAAAATGCAGGTATTGTAGAACGTTCCGTATCTAACGAGATTACCATTAAGACAGACGATGGTAACCGTGATGTTTATAAATTAACTAAGTTTTCAAGAAGTAACCAGTCTAACTGCTACAACCAGAGACCAATCGTATTCAAGGGTGAACGTGTAGAAAAAGGTCAGGTTATTGCAGACGGACCATCTACCTCTAACGGAGAATTAGCATTAGGAAAGAATCCATTAATCGGATTTATGACATGGGAAGGTTATAACTACGAAGATGCTGTTCTGTTAAGTGAAAGATTAGTTCAGGAAGATGTTTATACTTCTGTACACATCGAAGAATATGAAGCAGAAGCTCGTGATACCAAATTAGGGCCGGAAGAGATTACAAGAGACGTTCCGGGTGTTGGTGATGATGCACTGAAGGATTTGGACGAAAGAGGTATTATTCGTATCGGTGCAGAAGTGCGTGCCGGAGACATTTTGGTGGGTAAAGTTACTCCAAAGGGAGAAACAGAGCTTACAGCCGAAGAAAGATTGTTGCGAGCAATTTTCGGTGAAAAAGCAAGAGAAGTAAGAGATACTTCATTAAAAGTGCCGCACGGTGAATATGGTATCGTTGTAGATGCAAAAGTATTTACAAGAGAAAACGGTGACGAATTATCTCCAGGTGTAAATCAGGCAGTTCGTATCTACATCGCACAGAAGAGAAAAATCTCTGTAGGTGATAAGATGGCTGGTCGTCATGGTAACAAGGGTGTTGTTTCCCGTGTATTACCAGTAGAAGATATGCCATTCCTGCCAAACGGACGTCCTTTGGATATCGTATTGAACCCATTGGGTGTACCTTCTCGTATGAATATTGGACAGGTGCTTGAAATTCACTTAAGTTTAGCTGCAAAGGCATTAGGATTTAATATTGCAACTCCTGTATTTGATGGAGCAAACGAGGTTGACATCATGGATACCTTAGACTTGGCAAACGATTATGTAAATCTGTCTTGGGAAGAATTTGAGAAGAAACACGGTGAAGAACTTTTACCGGAAGTTTTAGAATACTTATCTGAAAACAGAGACCACAGAGAATTGTGGAAAGGTGTTCCAATTTCCCGTGACGGTAAAGTAAGACTTCGTGATGGTAGAACAGGAGAATATTTCGATAGTCCGGTAACCATTGGACATATGCATTACCTGAAACTGCATCACTTGGTAGACGATAAGATTCATGCACGTTCTACCGGTCCTTACTCTTTAGTAACACAGCAGCCATTAGGTGGTAAGGCACAGTTCGGTGGACAGCGTTTCGGAGAAATGGAAGTTTGGGCATTAGAGGCATATGGTGCATCTTATACATTGCAGGAAATCTTAACTGTAAAATCCGATGATGTTATTGGACGTGTTAAGACATACGAAGCAATTATCAAGGGTGACAATATTCCTGAACCGGGAATTCCAGAATCCTTTAAGGTACTTTTAAAAGAACTTCAGTCTTTAGGCTTGGATGTAAAAGTCCTTGATGAAAATAGAGAAGAAGTAGAACTGATGGAAACCAGTGAATACGGAAACACTGATTTGAATTCTGTTATTGCAGGAGATCGTAATTTTGCATTTGAAGAAGACGAATCCTTCGGTGAGATGGGCTTCCAGAAGCAGGAGTTCAATGAAAACGAAGAGTTAGTAGATGTAGAAGAAGAGACAAACGAAGAGGACGATTTCGGCGACTTTGATGATGTTCTTGACGAAGAATAAAAAGGGAAAGGAGTGTCATACATGCCAGAGACAATGAATAAAGAAAATTACCAGCCAATCACATTTGATGCAATCAAGATTGGTCTGGCATCACCTGAAAAAATCAGAGAGTGGTCCAGAGGCGAGGTTAAAAAGCCGGAGACCATTAATTATAGAACTTTAAAACCAGAAAAAGACGGATTGTTCTGTGAAAAGATTTTCGGACCAAGCAAGGACTGGGAATGCCACTGTGGTAAATACAAGAAAATCCGTTATAAAGGCGTTGTGTGTGATCGCTGTGGTGTTGAAATCACCAAAGCGAGTGTTCGTAGAGAGCGTATGGGACATATCGAGCTTGCAGCTCCTGTTTCCCATATCTGGTACTTCAAGGGAATCCCAAGTAGAATGGGATTAATCCTTGACCTTTCTCCAAGAACATTGGAGAAAGTATTGTACTTCGCTTCCTATATCGTATTAGATAAAGGAACTTCAGATTTACAGTATAAGCAGGTATTATCTGAAGCAGAATATCAGGAAGCAAGAGAAAAATTCGGCAGCGATTTCCGTGTAGGAATGGGTGCAGAGGCAATCAAAGAATTGTTGCAGTCTATCGACTTGGAAAAAGATGCTGTTGAGTTAAAGACCGGATTGAAAGATGCCACTGGACAGAAACGTGCAAGAATCATCAAACGTTTGGAAGTAGTAGAAGCATTCCGTGGTTCTGGAAATAAGCCGGAATGGATGATTATGGATGTAATTCCGGTAATTCCACCAGATTTACGTCCGATGGTACAGTTAGATGGTGGACGTTTTGCAACTTCCGACTTAAATGACTTGTATCGTAGAATTATCAATAGAAATAACCGTTTGAGAAGACTGTTAGAGTTAGGCGCACCTGATATCATTGTTCGTAATGAAAAGAGAATGTTGCAGGAAGCAGTAGACGCTTTGATTGACAATGGTAGAAGAGGTCGTCCGGTTACAGGACCTGGTAACAGAGCATTGAAGTCCTTATCTGATATGTTAAAAGGTAAGTCTGGACGTTTCCGTCAGAACTTGCTTGGAAAGCGTGTTGACTATTCCGGACGTTCCGTTATCGTAGTAGGACCGGAACTTAAGATTTATCAGTGTGGTCTTCCAAAAGAAATGGCAATCGAATTATTTAAGCCATTTGTTATGAAAGAGTTAGTTGCAAATGGAACAGCTCACAATATTAAGAGTGCTAAGAAAATGGTAGAAAGACTTCAGTCGGAAGTTTGGGATGTATTAGAAGAAGTAATCAAAGAGCATCCGGTTATGCTGAACCGTGCTCCTACACTTCACAGACTTGGTATTCAGGCATTCGAGCCAATTTTGGTAGAAGGTAAAGCAATTAAGCTTCATCCATTGGTTTGTACCGCATTTAATGCCGATTTCGACGGAGACCAGATGGCTGTGCATCTTCCATTATCTGTTGAAGCACAGGCAGAATGCCGTTTCTTACTGTTGTCACCAAACAACCTGCTAAAGCCATCCGATGGTGGTCCGGTTGCCGTTCCTTCACAGGATATGGTTCTTGGTATTTACTATTTGACACAGGAAAGACCGGGTGCATTAGGAGAAGGTAAGTTCTTCAAGAGTGTAAACGAAGCAATCTTGGCATATGAGAACGAGTCCTTGACTTTACATTCCAGAATTACTGTTCGTATGACAAGAACTATGCAGGACGGTGAAGTGGTTACAGGAATGGTAAATTCCACCTTAGGAAGATTTATCTTCAATGAAATTCTTCCGCAGGATTTGGGATTTGTAGATAGAACAAATCCAGAAAATAAACTGAAATTGGAAGTAGATTTCCATGTTGGTAAAAAAGGGTTGAAACAGATTCTGGAAAAAGTTATCAATATTCATGGAGCAACCAAGACTGCTGAAGTTTTGGATGATATTAAGTCCATGGGATATAAGTATTCTACAAGAGCTGCTATGACCGTTTCTATTTCTGATATGACTGTACCGGAAAAGAAACCGGAATTAATCCAGAAAGCTCAGGATACCGTAGATAGAATTACAAAGAACTACAAACGTGGTTTGATTACGGAAGAAGAAAGATACAAAGAAGTAGTAGAAACATGGAAAGAGACAGACGATATTTTGACAAAAGAGCTGTTAGACGGTTTGGATAAGTACAACAACATCTTTATGATGGCTGATTCCGGAGCACGTGGTTCTGATAAGCAGATTAAGCAGCTTGCCGGAATGCGTGGTTTGATGGCAGATACAACCGGTCGTACCATTGAGTTGCCAATCAAGTCAAACTTCCGTGAAGGTCTGGACGTATTGGAGTATTTCATGTCTGCACATGGTGCTCGTAAGGGTCTGTCCGATACAGCGCTTCGTACTGCTGACTCTGGTTACCTGACCAGACGTTTGGTAGACGTATCACAGGAATTAATTATTCGTGATATCGACTGCTGTGAGGGAAAAGAAGCTCCGGGAATGTATGTAAAAGCATTCATGGACGGAAAAGAAGAAATCGAAAGTCTGGAAGAACGTATTACAGGACGTTTCGCTTGTGAAAATATTTGTGATGCAGAAGGAAACGTATTGGTGAAAGCAAACCATATGATTACACCAAAGCGAGCAGCACTTGTAATGAGCAAAGGTGTAGACAAAGATGGTAATGCATTAGACAAAGTAAAGATTCGTACCGTACTTACTTGTCGCTGCCATAACGGAATCTGTGCAAAATGTTACGGTGCAAACATGGCAACCGGTCAGGCAGTACAGGTTGGTGAATCTGTTGGTATCATCGCAGCACAGTCTATCGGTGAACCGGGTACACAGTTGACCATGCGTACATTCCATACCGGTGGTGTTGCTGGTAACGATATTACACAAGGTCTTCCTCGTGTCGAAGAATTGTTTGAGGCTCGTAAGCCAAAGGGACTTGCAATTATTACAGAGTTTGCAGGTACAGCAACACTTAAGGATACAAAGAAAAAACGTGAAGTTATCGTAACAAATAATGAAACCGGAGAGACAAAGGCTTATCTGATTCCTTATGGTTCCAGAATTAAGGTGATGGACGGAGCAGAATTAGAGGCTGGTGATGAACTGACCGAAGGTAGTGTAAACCCACATGATATCTTGAAGATTAAAGGTGTTCGTGCGGTTCAGGATTACATGATTCAGGAAGTTCAGCGAGTATATCGTCTCCAAGGTGTAGAAATTAACGATAAGCATATCGAAGTAATTGTACGTCAGATGTTGAAGAAGATTCGTATTGAGAACAACGGAGATTCCGATTTCTTACCTGGAACTTTAGTAGACATTTTAGATTATGAAGATATGAATGAGAAGTTGTTAGAAGAAGGCAAAGAGCCGGCAGAAGGAAAACAGGTAATGCTTGGTATTACCAAGGCTTCCTTGGCAACTAACTCTTTCTTATCAGCAGCATCTTTCCAGGAAACAACTAAGGTATTAACCGAAGCTGCAATCAAAGGAAAGATTGACCCGTTGATTGGTCTGAAAGAAAACGTAATCATTGGTAAGTTAATTCCTGCCGGAACCGGTATGAAACGTTACCGTGACATCAAACTTTCTACTGACGTAAATAATTTGGATGAAATCTATTTTGATGAAGATATGATGGACTTCAGTTATCAGCCGGAAGAAACAGAACCGACAGAAGAAGCAGAAAAAGTAGAAGAGTAATAGAGATAGAAAAGGGAGCTGTTGCATAGCTGTGAAAATCAGCCATGCGGCAGCTTCCTTTTTATATAATGCTAATCTAAACAAGTGGAAAAATGTATTTCTTACAAGTAAAAAAGTGTATATAACATGCAAAATGCGGGGAAATTACTAAAAAATGCTTGACACAGAAGTTTTATCCTTATATAATTATTTAGCGTGCATACGAATGCATGCTGATAAATAATACAGGAGGTGAAAAGAATGCCAACATTTAACCAGTTAGTAAGAAAAGGAAGACAGACATCTGTTAAGAAGTCAACAGCACCGGCTTTACAGAAAGGATATAACTCCTTGAAGAAACGCCCAACTGATACATCTTCTCCACAGAAGAGAGGTGTTTGTACTGCAGTTAAGACTGCAACTCCTAAGAAACCTAACTCTGCTCTTCGTAAAATCGCCAGAGTACGTCTTTCTAACGGAATCGAAGTAACAAGCTACATTCCAGGAGAAGGACACAACTTACAGGAACATAGCGTTGTTCTTATCCGAGGCGGAAGAGTAAAGGACTTACCAGGTACCAGATATCACATTATCCGTGGTACATTGGATACAGCAGGTGTTGCAAACAGACGCCAGGCTCGTTCCAAGTATGGTGCTAAGAAACCAAAAGACGCTAAGAAATAAATTTTAGCGTAGCAATAGTATCACAGTAAGAGCAGTATTTTATTAGATATCATATCTGATAAGAGAAAATTGCAATGGTTAGTGTTGGAAAACGCGAGAGCGTACATTCTTTTTGAATAGATAAATTTCCGCACGAACACAAAAATGTGAGTACCGTTGAATTAATCGAAAAAATAAAAACATGATTAAGGAGGGAAGCGACGTGCCACGTAAAGGACATACTCAGAAAAGAGACGTTTTAGCAGATCCAATGTACAACAACAAAGTGGTTACCAAACTTATCAATAACATTATGTTAGATGGTAAAAAAGGCGTAGCTCAGAAGATTGTATATGGAGCATTTGAGAGAGTTGCAGAGAAGACCGAAAAGCCAGCTATCGAAGTATTCGAAGAGGCTATGAACAACGTTATGCCAGTATTAGAGGTAAAGGCAAGACGTATCGGTGGAGCAACATATCAGGTACCAATCGAAGTAAGAGCTGACAGACGTCAGGCTTTAGCTCTTCGTTGGTTAACGCTGTTCTCCCGTAAGAGAGGCGAGAAGACCATGGAAGAAAGATTGGCAAATGAAATTATGGATGCAGCTAACAACACAGGCGCATCTGTAAAGAAAAAAGAAGATATGCACAAGATGGCAGAAGCAAACAAGGCTTTTGCACACTATCGTTTCTAATCGAAACAGTGTTATCTTTGTTTAAGAAAATTAGGAGGAAAAAACCTTGGCTGGAAGAGAATATCCATTAGAGAGAACCAGAAACATTGGTATTATGGCTCATATTGATGCTGGTAAGACAACAACAACAGAGCGTATTCTTTACTATACCGGTGTTAACTATAAGATTGGTGATACTCATGAAGGTACTGCTACCATGGACTGGATGGAACAGGAGCAGGAAAGAGGTATTACCATTACTTCCGCCGCTACAACATGTCACTGGACTTTGGAAGAGTTTACAAAGCCAAAGAAAGATGCGTTAGAGCATCGTATCAATATCATTGATACTCCAGGACACGTTGACTTTACCGTTGAAGTTGAGCGTTCACTTCGTGTACTTGATGGCGCCGTTGGTGTCTTCTGTGCAAAAGGTGGAGTAGAGCCTCAGTCTGAAAACGTATGGCGTCAGGCGGATACCTATAACGTACCTAGAATGGCATTCATCAACAAGATGGACATTTTAGGAGCTGATTTCTTCGGAGCAGTAGAGCAGATTAAAACACGTTTAGGTAAAAATGCAATCGTTCTTCAGTTGCCAATTGGTAAGGAAGATGATTTCAAGGGAATTATCGATTTATTTGAAATGAAAGCTTACATCTACAACGATGATAAGGGAGACGATATTTCTGTAGTTGATATCCCGGATGATATGAAAGATGATGCAGAACTGTATCATACAGAATTAGTAGAAAAAGTATGTGAATTAGATGATGATTTAATGATGCAGTACTTAGAAGGTGAAGAACCATCTGTAGATGAGATGAAAGCAGCATTAAGAAAAGGAACTTGTGAGTGTACAGCTGTTCCGGTTTGCTGTGGTTCTGCTTATCGTAACAAAGGTGTTCAGAAGTTATTGGATGCTATCGTTGAATATATGCCATCTCCATTAGACATTCCTGCTATCAAGGGTGTTGACTTAGACGGTAATGAAATCGAAAAGCATTCTTCTGATGATGAACCTTTCGCAGCTCTTGCATTTAAGATTATGACAGACCCATTCGTTGGTAAGTTAGCGTTTATTCGTGTTTACTCAGGTACAATGAATGCAGGTTCTTATGTATTGAATGCAACAAAGGGCAAGAAGGAACGTGTAGGACGTATTCTTCAGATGCATGCAAATAAGAGAGAAGAACTTGATAAAGTTTACTCTGGAGATATTGCAGCAGCAGTTGGATTTAAGTTCACATCAACAGGTGATACTATCTGTGATGAACAGCATCCTGTAATTTTAGAGTCTATGGAATTCCCAGAACCAGTTATCGAATTGGCTATCGAGCCTAAGACAAAAGCTGGACAGGGCAAGATGGGTGAAGCTCTTGCAAAACTTGCAGAAGAAGACCCTACATTCCGTGCTCATACAAACACAGAAACAGGACAGACCATTATTGCTGGTATGGGTGAGCTTCATTTGGAAATCATCGTTGACCGTCTGCTTCGTGAATTCAAGGTAGAAGCTAACGTTGGTGCTCCACAGGTTGCTTACAAGGAAACATTTACAAAGCCGGTAGATCAGGAATACAAATACGCAAAACAGTCTGGTGGACGTGGACAGTACGGACACTGTAAAGTTAAATTCGAGCCAATGGATGCCAACGGAGAAGAATTATTCAAATTCGATTCCCAAGTAGTTGGTGGTGCTATTCCTAAGGAATATATCCCAGCAGTTGGTGAAGGTATCGAAGAAGCTACTAAGGCTGGTATTCTTGCAGGATTCCCAGTAGTTGGTGTACACGCTACTGTATATGATGGTTCTTACCATGAAGTCGACTCTTCTGAAATGGCATTCCACATTGCCGGATCTATGGCATTCAAGGAAGCTATGAAGAAAGCAGCTCCAGTATTATTAGAGCCTATCATGAAAGTAGAAGTAACTATGCCAGAAGAATACATGGGTGATGTTATCGGTGATATCAACTCCCGTCGTGGACGTATCGAAGGAATGGACGACCTTGGTGGTGGTAAGATTGTACGTGCATTCGTACCACTTGCTGAAATGTTTGGATATTCTACGGACTTACGTTCTAGAACACAGGGACGTGGTAACTACTCTATGTTCTTTGAGAAATATGAGCCGGTACCAAAGTCTGTTCAGGAAAAAATTATTTCTGCAAAAGCAGAGTAATATTGAGAGAAAATACTTGAAAAACCTCTGATTATTTAATATAATCAGAGGTAGCCGAGTAACTTTTTAAGTCAATCATTTACAGACATTGTTTGTAAATGGTTGCAATTATAGAAGATCGCCCTAAGGGCATAAAATTAAGGAGGACGTTATAAAATGGCTAAAGCTAAATTTGAAAGAAACAAACCACATTGTAATATCGGAACCATTGGTCACGTTGACCATGGTAAAACAACTTTAACAGCAGCTATTACAAAAGTACTTGCTGCAAGAGTTGCAGGAAATGAAGCAACAGATTTCGAGAACATCGATAAAGCTCCAGAAGAAAGAGAAAGAGGTATTACTATCTCTACAGCTCACGTTGAGTACGAAACAGAAAATAGACATTATGCACACGTTGACTGCCCAGGCCATGCTGACTATGTAAAGAACATGATCACTGGTGCTGCACAGATGGACGGAGCTATCTTAGTAGTAGCTGCAACTGACGGTCTTATGGCTCAGACAAAAGAGCACATCTTATTATCCCGTCAGGTAGGTGTACCTTACATCGTTGTATTCTTAAACAAATGCGATATGGTAGATGACGAAGAATTAATCGAATTAGTAGAAATGGAAGTTGTAGAACAGCTTGAAGAATATGAATTCACAGGATGCCCAATCATCAAAGGTTCTGCATTAAAAGCTCTTGAAGATCCTAACGGAGAATGGGGCGACAAGATCATGGAATTAATGAAAACTGTAGATGAATATATTCCAGATCCACAGCGTGATACAGATAAGCCTTTCTTAATGCCAGTTGAAGACGTATTCACAATTACAGGACGTGGTACTGTTGCTACTGGTAGAGTAGAAAGAGGTACTTTGCATTTGAACGAAGAACTTGAAATCCTTGGTGTTAAGGAAGAAGTTCAGAAGACTGTTGTAACTGGTATCGAAATGTTCCGTAAACAGTTAGACGAAGCTCAGGCTGGTGATAACATCGGTGCTTTACTTCGTGGTGTTAACCGTGATCAGATCGTTCGTGGACAGGTTCTTGCTAAACCAGGTACTGTAACATGTCATCGTAAATTTACAGCACAGGTTTACGTTTTAACAAAAGACGAAGGTGGACGTCACACTCCATTCTTCAACAACTATCGTCCACAGTTCTACTTCAGAACAACAGACGTAACAGGTGTATGTAACTTACCAGAAGGTACAGAAATGTGCATGCCAGGTGACAACGTAGAAATGACAATCGAACTGATCCATCCAGTAGCTATGGAACAGGGTCTTACATTCGCTATCCGTGAAGGTGGACGTACAGTAGGTTCTGGACGTGTTGCTACAGTTATCGAATAATTTTTAATTGTGTTTCTGAAAAGCTAGATTTTATGGGGCTTTCCGAGAAATCGGAAAGCCCTTTTTATGCTTTGGCATAGGTGAAAGAAATAGTGAAAATTGGGTCAGCGGTGCTAAGAAAATAAGTTGATAAATTAGGTATTTGTGATACAATTTAAGTAGAGGCACATATAATTATATAAAAAGAAGAATACTATTGATTAGTATTATATAATTTGATATAATACTAAGGTTTCTATAAACTTACAATTGAGAGGTGCAACTATGGATGCTACTAAAATTGAAAAAAGTGTCTTGAACACGTTAAGTTCAGCTCAATATACTATAAGTAATTGTTCGGTTGACGTAATTGATGTTGCGAAAAGATTAGGATTTGTTGTTGGCAATGCAGTTCTTAATGAAGAAGATGATGGATTTATTGTTGTTGAAGAAGGCAGAAAGGAAATAATGGGAATTAAAACCGATAAATTGATTGGTGTAAATTCCGATAGATCTTTAGAATGGAAACGTTTTATTATTGCACATGAACTTGGACATTATATATTGCATTTTAAAGAAAAGAATCTAAAAGGTTTATATGCACATAGAGATCATAATAGAGGTCATAATGAGCTTGAGAATGAAGCAGATTTTTTTGCAGCGAATTTACTCATGCCTAGGGAAAGTTTTAAAAAAAGGTATGAAGAAATAAAGCAAGTATACAAGAATGATAACGAGATAGTTGATGCATTATCAAAATATTTTGTTGTAACTATTAGAATGACAGAAAGAAGAATTGAGGAGTTAGGATTAGCGTGAAGCAAGAAAATGTTTTTTTGAATGAGTTAGACTCCATATCGGATTCATTAACTTTTTTTCATCCTGTAGACAATGATAATGATATAAATAAAGCGTATGTGGATATGTATGCAACTAGACAGCAAAAATCTAGAGACAGTAAAATTACCGAGTTATTATCTACGTATGTAGAAACCTATAACTACAAAAGTAAAAGCAACAAATGGTATAAAGGAATTTTGTTTTTTATATGCGTTGCTATCTTAGTAGCATTTTGTATAAGTTTTATTGTATTTATTTGCAATGTTGATTTTAATGGAGAAGCTAATTCAATACCTGATGTCATACAGCTTATATCTGTTTGCGTAACTTTTCTTGGACTAATCGTTGGATTATTGCAAACCATTACTAAATATGTATTTCCAGAGAATGAAGAAGAATATATAACTCGAATAGTTGAGCTGATTCAAAACAATGATTTAGAGAATAAAAAAGAGAACATTAAAGTTCAAGGGAAAGTGAATAATTCAGAAAATATTAGAGAGTAAAAGAGAGGGTTTTGTGTCCTCTCTTTTACTTATCTATTAGATGCTCCTGCATTTTGTGGTGGTATGAGGATAGAAAAATAGTATAATTAGAAATATAAAGCGAAATTTGTTAGTATGATATATACGAGGTAAGGGTTAATAGATTATGTAGAGAGCATTGCAAAAATATAAATATTTTAGGAGCGTTTTGTGGTAAAAGAGATATTTTAGAATTAATATCAGAGCAACGTTCTAAAAAGTATGGGTTTCAACAAGCTGATGTTATAGTAATTTTTGGTGGAAGCATCATGTGTGGAGGTGATGTTTTAGCAAATGCAATACAAAACCATATTGCAAAGAGAGATATATAATCGTTGGTGGAGTTAGACATACAACAGAAACTTTCTTAGAGTGCAAATCTACAAATTGTGGAATGTTGATTTCAAGAGTGTTATTCTTTCGCAGGATTCACCCATGCAACATCGCATGGACGCTGGATTAAGGAAGTATATTGGGAATGATATTCAGATTATAAACTATGCGGTATATTCAGCGAATGTTATAGTTGAAAATACAGAGCTGGCACATGAACAGGAAATCTTGGGAATATGTATCAAGTAAATTAATTTTCAGTTTATAGGACTGCGGTTTGTAGATAAGGTTAACAAGGACAAAATCGGTATGTGGTGCGTGGCTCTGTTTTGGCTCTAAAATTTTTCATAACCACAAAAATAAAGAGAAAAAATGGAGAATATGAATAAAAATATGCAGTAAAATTAACGAAAAATATTTAGATTCCATTTCCTAAAGCTCGTGAAGGTGGACGTACAGTAGGTTCTGGACGTGTTGCTACAGTTATCGAATAATTATAAGCAATAGTTCAATAGACTAGCATATTTAAGACCTCTGAGATTTTCTTGGAGGTCTTTTTATGCAAAAAATATGGCTCTATACAAAGGTTTTTATAGCAACTCTTGACAAAAATAGTTAAAATACTTATACTTAGAACAAGTGTTATAGAACGAACGTTATACAAGCGAGGTGAAAAAATATGCCACCCAAAGCAAGGTTTACAAGAGAGGAAATTACAACTGCTGCGTTAAGCATTGTTCGAGAAGACGGATTAGGAGCATTAACAGCCAGAACATTAGGAAAGTCTCTGGGATGCTCGTCGTGTCCAATTTTTACAGTTTTTTCAAATATGGAAGAAGTACATCAGGCAGTAATAGAGGCAGCAAAAAAGATATATAAGGAATATATTGAAAAAGGAATACCAGAGTATCCGGCTTTTAGAGGAGTTGGAGAACAATATATTCTTTTTGCAATAAATGAACCTAATTTATTTAAGCTTCTATTTATGACCGAAAATGAGAGTATTCCTGTTTTTTCGGGAGTGTTACCGTTGATTGATGAAAGTTATGGTGAGATTCTTCTTTCAATTGAAGAAGGCTATGGATTAACAGAAAAAGAAGCAGAACAACTGTATCGTCATTTGTGGGTTTACACACATGGAATAGCAACATTGTGTGTGACAAAAATTTGCAGGTTTACCAGTGACGAGATTAGTGCAATGACTACAGAAGTGTTTCTCGGTCTGTTAGAAAAAATAAAGGAAGACAAATTAGATGATAGAATTTAAGAAAGCACAAAAAGAATAAGCAGGAGAATTTACTCAAATTTCAAAAGCTGTAATTGTATGGAGTGATAAGTGATGGATAAAGAATGGTCAGAGTTAAATAAAGAAGCTCAGATGCAATTAAAAAAAGAAGCGACTTTTTCACAAGGAATAGAAACACTTTTGAAATTACGTATTCTATTTGGCATATTTTTCGGATAGAAGACATTGTAGCACATTCTCTTATTCAAAAAGATGAACAAATTTTATTTTTGAAGAATTATCAAGAGCGTATTTGTTCGCCGATTATCACAACTGGGAATGAGCTGCTTGGACAGCAGATTGCAAATTTTTCTGGTATGCTAGATTTAGAGCAGTTGTATGAATATATTGCAGAAGTAAAAGAAAGTACACAAGAAATATTGAAAAACTTGTCCTTTAAAGAATTGAAGAGAAAATTTGAGGACATAGACAAAGATAATTTAAAGGACTTAAAGGTAGTAAGTACAGATGAAAATGCCTGTTGGTTAATAGATTATTGGTGTGGAAAAGATATTCGGGGGTTAATACAAATGCCATTTTCCCGACATTGGATTATGCATATTGAGGCGAGCTTGCGAATCAAGAAAAAAATTCATCCAAATTAGGGATATGGGTGAATGGAAAGGCAACAATTTATGAAAATATTTTTAGGAATAATAATCATTTCAATTATAAATTATTTTATCATTACAACCATTGTTGATATTTTTTTACTTGGGGCATTTTCTTTTCGATTTTTACCAAAGTGTCAGTTAAAGAAGTACATCATAACAAAGAAAAACAGAATTGATATTCAGACAGGGTATCAATGTTCAGGATTTTCCACTGCATATGTTTTAAGACACTGGGATAAACAAGCGGATGGCAGCAGTCTGTATGAAATAATGCCAAATAAGATGAAAAGTGGGTATGTATATCCTAAGGGCATACGGTGCTTATTGCAAAGTTATGGATTTAGAGTAAAGTATTGCAGGGGCAATTTAAATGCTTTAAAAACAGATGTTAGTAAAGGTAATCCGGTAATCGTGTTAATTCGGGTTAGAAAGGATAAGGATTGGCTGCATTATGTTCCGGTTGTCGGTTATGACGAGGAGCATATTTTTATAGCAGAATCGTTGGCGGATTTGGTTAATTGTGATGGTGAATTTTATAATCGCAGAGTGGATAACAAAGAATTTCTAAAGCTTTGGAATACAGCTATGATAAAGAATCCATTTTATAAAAATACATATATAAGGATTAAAAGAAAGTAGGGCCATACCCTCCATTATGGTTAGTATAGTTGTCTACTACATTTGCAAATCAGAAAGACAGACCGCCTATTGTTATGGTAGTTCCCATAAATAGAATCTAATGAGCAGTAAGTTTTTTGTATTCGACGTACCGTTTTTTCAAAAAACTTACTGCTTATTTAATGTCCTCATTTAATGTTCTTTTTTAATACGGTTGATTAGCGTAAGAATGAGTAACATATCCTCGTCGTCAAGGGTTTGTATTTCCTCAATTGCCTTAGAAAGCAGCTCAGGATTGGAATGTTTTGTATCAAAAAATTCAATGGGTGTAATATTAAAATAATCACAAATTGAAAAAAATTCCGTCATAGAAGGCAAGGATTTCCCAGAAGTAATATTGTTGATATATCCACGACTGTGCCCGAGGTCATAACTGAGTTGGTATTCAGAAAGCCCTTTATTAATTCGTAATTGTGTAATTCTAGACCTGACAAATTCTTCCATGTGCATCCACCTTTCCTTAAGAATATTTTAAAACATTCGAATATATAGATAGCCTACTCAAAAATGATGTTTTTCTTGCAAAGACAACAACAATATGTTAAAGTTGTTTTATTGATGATAAATAGAAGTGTTTTAACTATTTGTGAAAGATACTATCTAAAAAGAAACTATATGAGAAAACTATTATATGTAAGGACTGTGGCATGGAAATTTTAAGAGAATAAAGAAGTGTCCACGGTGCAGAAAGAAAAATAATTCCGGATAGCAGATTTTTTTGTTCAAAGAGTGTTGCCAATTACCCAGATGCGTGTTAAAATGTCAAAGCGACATAGTAAAAAAGTACCAAATACAGAAACAAAAACGATTTCATACAAATATATCTATGAAATAAAAACAATATTATAAGCACAAAAAGTAAAAATTGGTAATAAATGCCAATAAAACTAATAAAAATATGAAAAAAATGTGAAAATGTGCTATAATATAAATATGTATATCATAACACAAAAAGAAAGGAAGTAGTGACATGAAAAGAAGGATAGCAGCAATTACAGCCGTTGTCTTAGTGGTTAGCATGGCACTTAGTGGATGCGCAGGGAGCAAGAAGAAAGAAGCCGGTACCTCTAAGACAGAGAAAGCCAAAAAAGAAAGTGGTACAGTGGAGTTGACTCTTTGGGGAGCAGAAGAAGATCAGGCATTATTAGGAGATATAGTAGAGAGTTTTAAGGAAGAATATGCCAGTGAAGCAGAGTTTGATATTACAATTGAAGCACAAGGCGAAGCGTCTTGTAAGGAAGTTTTGTTAGGAGATGTCTTGAACGGTGCAGATGTATTTGCTTTTGCAGACGACCAGTTATTGAGCTTGGTAGCAGCAGGTGCATTAGAGCCGGTGGATAATGCGGATGAAGTTAAGTCAGCAAATATGGAAGAAGCAGTAGCAGCGGCTTCTGTAAACGATACGTTATATGCATATCCAATGACAGCAGACAATGGATATTTTATGTATTATGATAAAAGTGTCTTTTCAGACGCAGATGTAGCAAGTCTTGACCAAATGTTAAATGTTGCGGCAGCAGCCAATAAAAAAGTAACAATGGACTGGACTTCAGGATGGTATTTGTACTCATTTTTTGGAAATACCGGATTGAATTTAAGTTTAAATGATGATGGTATTACTATGAGTTGTGATTGGAATACCACAGAGAGAAATATCAAAGGTGTTGACATTGCGCAGGCAATGTTAGGAATAGCAGCAAATCCGGGATTTGGCAATATGGCAGATGCAGATTTTATTGCAGGAGCAAAGGCAGGAACTGTTGCAGCGGGAATCAGTGGTGCGTGGAATGCATCAGCCCTAAAAGAAGCATGGGGAGATAATTTTGGAGCAGTAAAATTACCAACCTATACTTGTGCAGGTCAGCAGGTGCAGATGGCATCCTATAAAGGCTTCAAGATGGTAGGTGTTAACGCATATTCTGAGCATACAGATTGGGCATTGAAGTTAGCAGATTGGATTACCAATGAACAGAATCAGGAACTGCGTTTTGCACAAAGAGAACAGCGACCTAGCAATAACAATGCGGCAGCTTCCGATGAAATTAACAATGCACCGGCAATTCAGGCACTTACAGCTCAGTCAGAATTTGCAGTTCTTCAGCGAGTGGGAAATAATTATTGGACACCGATATCTGAATTAGGAACTACTTTAGCAGCTGGTAATCCGGAAGGCACGGATTTACAGAAATTAATGGATAGCACAGTAAAAGCAATTACTGCATCTGTTGCGCAGTAGTAATTGTAAATTGCAGGAGGAATACATATGAAAACAAGTAAGTTTGCCAGTATAAAAATGTATATTATGATTCCTGTTATTATATTAGGAATAGTATCAATTATTTCCAATACTATGGCAGTTATAAATATTCGTAATGTAAATGCCAATGCATCCAATATTGCGGATAATTATATGACAGGAATTTCTGACTTAGGAGTAATTCAAAAGCAGACACAGGAACTTCACAATAAGGCTTTGTCTCATATTATAGCAACGGATGCGGATACTATGATAAGCGTTATTAATGGAATTAAAGCAGAAGAAATAGAACTGGAAGAAAACTTAGCAAATTACAAGAAAAAAATGCCGGAAGAAGAGCAGAAAACCTATGAAAAGTTAATGGCAAATTATGAAGGGTTAAAAGTTGCAATGGCAAATGTGGCAGCATATAGTGCGAGTGGAGACAGTGAAGCAGCATATGCATGCGCAAATGGAGATTTGGCAACCTATGGAGATGCCATGCAGGAAAATATGGATACTCTGATAGCGGCAGCAAATAAAGGCGCAGCAAGTGCTCGTAGTCAATTAGAAAGTGTATATAACACTGCTTTAATTAGTAACGTTATTGCAATTATGGTTAGTGCAGTAGCAGTTTTGGCGGCAATGTTTAGTGTAAACAAACGTATTATTAAGCCAATTCGTGTAGCGCAGAGAGAAATTTCTCAAATTATCAGCGACATTGACCGAAGAGAAGGAGACTTGACCAAGCGAGTTACCGTATATTCCAATGATGAAATTGCAGCATTAGGAAAAGGTATCAATGCATTTATGGAAAAATTGCAGCATATTCTCCAAATGATTACTAATAATTCACAGAAGATGGATGTAGTGGTAAATGAGGTTATGGATAGCGTAAGAACTTCCAACAATAGTGTGTCTGATTTGTCTGCATTAACAGAGGAATTGGCAGCAACCATGGAAGAAGTATCTGCCAATGCAGCGGTAATCAATACCAATGCCGGCGAAGTACGAGAAGAAGTAAACGAAATCGCAGATAAGACAAGTAAGATTAATGAGTATTCCATTCAAATGAAAGAACATGCAGAAAATATGGAAAATACAGCACGAACCAATATGGAATCTACCAGCATTAAGGTAAATGAAATCTTGAGCGTGTTAAATCAGGCGATTGAAGACAGTAATAGTGTTAATCAGGTAAATAGCTTAACAGATGATATTTTAAATATTGCAAGTCAGACCAACCTGCTTGCACTGAATGCATCTATTGAAGCAGCAAGAGCGGGAGAAGCAGGAAAAGGATTTGCAGTAGTTGCCGATGAGATTAGCCAGCTTGCAGATGCAAGTAGGGAAGCTGCCAATAACATTCAGCAGATTAATGGTGTTGTAACCGCAGCAGTACATAACTTGGCAAATCATGCAAATGGTTTAGTATCTTATATGAACGAATCTATTTTACCGGAGTTTGAGGCATTTGTTACAGCCGGAAGTGAGTATAGAGACAATGCAACCTATATAGAGAATGTAATGGCAGAGTTTAATACAAAGACAGATGCACTAAAGTCTGCAGTTTCTGAAATTGCAAATTCTATCGATACGATTACAACAGCTATTGACGAAGGTGTAACCGGGGTAACAGGTGCAGCAGAAAATACACAGGTTCTGGTTGGAGATATGGACAGTATTACCGGACATATGGATGAAAACCAGCAGATTGCAGGAGCTTTGAAACAAGAGACAGAGGTATTTATAAAACTGTAAAAATAGTATAGAAAGTATTAGTACAGTGGTGATGAGAAAATCGCCACTGTATTTTTTTATATCATAGAAAAAAATGGTAAGTAGAAAATCTCTCCTAAAATGGTGTCCAAAATTGGGCAATATTAATATTGCTTTTTCATACCTATAATAATATAATAGATAAGCAACATATGGTATGACAAATAAAACAAAACACCATATTTTGTAGGTCGGAGGGAACGAAATGAGAATTATTAAAAGAAGCGGAAAAGAAGTAGGCTTTGATGTTACCAAGATTATTGAAGCTATCCGCAAAGCAAATAAAGAAGTGTCAGAGAATGAACAACTGACAGAAAAGCAGATTTTAAATATTACAGAACGTATTACAGACTTCTGTGAAGCAATGGATCGTACTTACAATGTAGAGGAGATACAAGATTTAGTAGAAAATGAATTGATGGAAATGAAGGCATTTGAGGTTGCCAGAAAGTACATCACATATCGTTACAAACGTGCGTTGGTGCGTAAGTCTAATTCTACAGACCAGCAGATTTTAAGCTTGATTGAATGTAATAATGAAGAGATTAAGCAGGAAAACTCCAATAAGAATCCAATTGTAAATAGTGTACAGCGTGATTATATGGCAGGAGAAGTCAGCAAGGATATCACCAGAAGATTCCTTTTGCCGGACAATATTGTGCGTGCCCATGAAGAGGGAATCATACACTTCCATGATGCAGATTATTTTGCACAGCATATGCACAATTGCTGTTTGGTAAACTTGGAGGATATGCTTCAGAATGGAACAGTTATTAGTGAAACTATGATAGAAAAGCCAAAGAGCTTTTCTACTGCGTGTAATGTGGCAACACAGGCGATTGCGCAGATTGCCAGCTCACAGTACGGTGGACAGAGTATTACCCTTTCCCATTTGGCACCGTTTGTAGATGTGAGTCGTCAGAAATTGAGAAGAATTGTAAGAGAAGAATTTATAGCAGCAGGTCTTGATTTAAATGAAGAAAAGATAGACGAAATAGCGGAAATGCGTGTAAGAGAAGAAATTAAGCGCGGTGTACAAATGATACAGTATCAGGTCATTACTTTGATGACTACCAATGGACAGGCTCCATTCGTGACAGTATTTATGTATTTAAATGAAGTACCGGAGGGACGCACCAGAGATGACCTTGCAATGGTTATTGAAGAAATGCTGATTCAGCGTATGCAGGGAGTAAAAAATGAAAAAGGCATCTATATTACTCCGGCATTTCCGAAATTGATTTATGTTTTAGAAGAAGATAATATCAAAGAGGGAACAAAATATTGGCATTTAACACAGTTAGCAGCAAAATGTACAGCAAAGCGTATGGTGCCGGATTATATTTCCGAAAAAATTATGAAAGAAAATAAAGACGGAAACTGCTATCCTTGTATGGGATGCCGTTCTTTCCTTACGGTATACAAAGATGAAAACGATAAGTATAAGTTCTATGGAAGATTCAACCAAGGTGTTGTAACGTTGAACTTAGTAGATATTGCCTGTTCCTCAGGTGGAGATATGGACAAGTTCTGGCAGATTTTCAATGAACGTTTAGTGCTTTGCAGAGAAGCGTTGATGTATCGTCATAACCGTTTAAAAGGAACACCATCAGATGTAGCACCTATTTTATGGCAGTATGGTGCATTAGCGAGACTGAAAAAGGGTGAAACCATTGACAAGTTATTGTATGGCGGATACTCTACCATATCACTGGGATATGCAGGGTTATGTGAATGTACCCGTTACATGACCGGAAAGTCTCATACAGACCCGGAGGCAACTCCGTTTGCATTAAAAGTAATGCAGGGAATGAATGATGCGTGTCAAAAGTGGAGAGAAGAGACAAATATAGATTTTAGTTTGTATGGTACGCCGCTGGAGTCTACTACTTATAAATTTGCAAAATGCTTGCAGAGAAGATTTGGAATTATCAAAGGGGTAACAGATAAGAATTATATTACTAACAGCTATCATGTGCATGTAACAGAAGAAATTGATGCATTCAGTAAGCTTTCCTTTGAGTCCCAGTTCCAAAAATTATCTCCGGGTGGCGCAGTAAGTTATGTAGAAGTTCCCAATATGCAAAGTAACATTGATGCGGTACTTACCGTAATGCAGCATATCTATAACAATATTATGTATGCAGAGTTAAATACAAAGAGTGATTATTGTCAGATATGTGGCTATGAAGGAGAAATCAAAATTGTTTCTAATGATGATTCCAAGTTAGTCTGGGAGTGCCCGAACTGTGGAAATCGTGATCAGGACAAGATGAACGTAGCAAGAAGAACCTGCGGATATATTGGAACACAGTTCTGGAATCAGGGAAGAACACAAGAGATTCAAGAACGTGTACTGCATCTGTAAAAGAGGAAATTATGAATTACGCAGAAATAAAGAAAACAGACATTGCAAATGGAACAGGGGTACGAGTATCCCTGTTCGTTTCTGGCTGTACCCATCATTGCAAAGGGTGCTTTAACGCAGAAACATGGGATTTTAACTTTGGAAAAAAGTTTACAGAAGAAACAGAAGAAGAGCTGTTGCAGGCATTAAAGCCGGAGTTTATTTCCGGACTGACTGTGCTTGGGGGAGAACCTTTCGAGCCAGATAATCAAAGAAGGCTGCTTCCTTTTTTGAAAAAGGTTCGTAAGACCTATCCCGAGAAAACAATTTGGTGTTATACCGGATATGTGTTGGATGAGGAATTACTTGCAGAAAGTCGTGCACGATGTGAAGTGACGGATGAAATGTTATCCCTGTTGGATGTGCTGGTAGATGGAGAATTTGTCTTAGAGAAAAAAGACATTACCCTCCGATTTCGTGGTTCTTCCAATCAGAGGGTAATAGATGTGCAAAAAACGTTACAGGAAGGGAAAATTATTGCTTTAACATTTTCCGGTACTGCATAGGTGACAGACCTACCTGTTTTTTAAATTGTTTTGAAAAATAGCTGATATCTTCTACACCTACTTGGAATGCAATATCCTGAATACTCATAGTTGTAGTATTCAGTAAAGCGATGGCAGAACGAATTCGCTGTTTACGAATATAGTCAGTCAGCGTTTCGCCTACCTCACGCTTAAACTGCGCAGAAAGGTATGAAGCATTTACATTTTGATTTTGAGCAACATCTTTTAATGTAATGGGGTTGCTGATATTCGTATTTATATAAGTAAGTGTGTTGCGAATAAGTTGTGAATAAGTAGCAAGTGAATAATTTTTAACAATGGAACAATACTGTTCTATTATTTCGATAGAAAGCTCTTCGCATTCCTCTTGGGAAGTGAGGCTTTCTATTTTTTTGCCAAAACTAGAAGAAAAACGGTCAATATAGATGGGATGAACCTGACTGCGCTCTACGGTTTTTCGGCAAAGCGTGTTGAGAACGATTAACATATTTTTGGTGTGTCGTAGTAAATCATCCGTTCTGGGAAGAATTTTTTGTGAAGAAGTTGATATAAAATCAAAAAATTCCCGATAGTATTTTACCGCAAGTTCCGAATTGGCACACGCAATAGTATCTAAAAATTTATTTTCTAATTCATAGCGTTTCTCAAGCTCGCTCATAGCAGAAGAAGTATATTCATAGTTTTGTCCCATAGTACGACCTCCTGTGATGTTATTTTACTTGAATATATTACTATTATATTCAAAAATTTTACAAAATACAAGAGAGAACAGGGTTGAATAAATAATCGAAGCGTAGTAAAATGACAATACAGTTATGTAAACTGTTAGGTAAAGGAGAAAGCAATGCTAGAAAGAAGACGCAAGAGAAAAAAGCAAATGATTGTCATAGGAAGTATTAGTGGAGTAGTGCTTCTTTTGTTAATGGTATATTTAGGAATGTCATTCTATTTTAAAAATCATTTTATTTTCCGAACAGAGATAAATGGATGGAAAGTTGGCGGAATGACCGTAAGTGAGGCGGAAGAAAAAATAGGAGACCATGTAGGAGAATATTTACTAACAGTATTTGATAGGGATGGTGGAAAGCATCATATTTATGGAAAGGATATTGGGTGTAAATATGTACCGGACGGTACGGTAGAAAAGATATTAAAGAAACAGAATGGATTTGGCTGGATAGTTTCAGTTTTCCAGCAAAAAGACGAAAAAGCGGCACTTACTATGGAATATAAAGAAGAGCTGCTTGCGGACACGGTACAGTCTATGAGCTGCTTTCGGGAAGAAAATATCACAGAACCCCAAGACGCAAAGATTGTCAAGGGAGAAGATGGATATTATATTGAACCAGAAGTTATGGGAAATCATATGATTTATGAAAAAGTCATGGAAAAAGTAAAGACAGCCGTAGCAGAGGGAAAAGAATCCGTTACATTAACGGATGATGATTATGAGAATCCGCAGTATAGACAAGACAGTTCCGAGTTGACAGATGCTATGGAAAAGATTGGAAAATATCAGAATGTAGTTATTACTTATCAGGTACAGGGCGGCGAAGAAACGATAGAAGCAGAGCAGATAGAGAAGTTTATTCAGGTAAGCGATAAATTTGAAGTCGGTTTAAATGAAAAAGAAATAGAAAAATATGTACAAAGCCTTGCAAGTAAGTACAATACATATGCAGATGTACGAACTTTCCAGACATCTTCCGGAGATACGGTGAATATCGGAGGTGGAGACTACGGATGGATTGTAAATAAGACAAAAGAAGCAGAGCAGCTAAAAGCAGATTTAGAGGCAGGAGAGCCGGTGAATCGTGAGCCGATATACTCTCAACGTGCCTTTGTAGAGGGTGCGGACGATATAGGAAAGACGTATATAGAAATTGATTATACAAAACAGCACCTTTGGTTTTATAAAGATGGAGCATTGGTTGTAGAAAGTGACATTGTATCGGGAAATATTAGCCGAAATAACGGTTCTCCTGATGGCGTATTTAAGATTGTATACAAGCAGAGTCCTGCTGTTCTAAAAGGAGAAGATTACGAATCTAATGTAAACTATTTCCTGCCATTTGCCTATAATGTGGGAATACATGATGCAACATGGCGGAATGGAAAGTTTGGTGGAGAGATTTATAAGACCAGTGGTTCTCATGGATGTATCAATGCACCATTAGAAGTGGCACAGACAATTTATGCTAATGCAGAAGTAGGAACACCGGTAATTGCTTATTATCGAGAGCCGGTAGAGCTGACAGCAGAGAACTGTAAAATATCCAATGCATATTCATACAAAGAGCCGGAAGAGGAAGAAACAACAACACCATAAAGTATAAAAGAAAACCCTTATGAGGTATCTCACAATGAGAAACTCATAGGGGTTTTTGCATAAAAAATATTTTGGAATCTTATTTTGCTTCCCAGCGACCGCTGGCACCACAAGGAAGAACCAGACCATTAGAGGAAACAGGAAGACCGATTTCCTGTGCATCTACGGTGCCGTTAAAATGTTTTAATTCTGTTCCAAGCATATAAGCTAACACAGCAGGCTGTAATCCGGTAGTGTAAGAATTGATGAGGAAAAATAACGGGTTATCTGATAAAAGCTGTACACATAGTTTTACTAAAGGATGAATGGCTTCTTCAATTTTCCAGATTTCTCCCTTTGGACCTCTTCCGTAAGAAGGCGGGTCCATGATAATTGCATCATAGTGATTCCCTCTTCGAATTTCACGTTCCACGAATTTTACACAATCATCTACCAACCAACGAATAGGAGCATCGCCCAAACCGGAAGCAACTGCATTTTCCTTTGCCCAAGTAACCATACCCTTAGAAGCATCCACATGGGTAACGCTTGCGCCGGCTGCAGCAGCAGCTAAGGTAGCACCACCGGTATAAGCAAAAAGATTTAATACTTTAATTGGTCGACCAGCGTGTTTGATTTTATTTCCAAACCAATCCCAGTTTACTGCCTGTTCAGGAAAAAGTCCGGTGTGCTTAAAACTGAAAGGTTTTAAATGGAAAGTCAAGGAATTATAATGTAAATCCCATTGTTCTGGTAAATCAAAAAATTCCCATTCACCGCCCCCTTTTTTGCTGCGGTGGTAATGTCCGTTTGGACTGTTCCAGCCTTTCAGTGTTTTAGGAGTATCCCAGATGACCTGTGGGTCTGGGCGCACTAATATATAATCGCCCCAACGCTCTAATTTTTCTCCGCAGGAGCAGTCCATGACTTCATATTCTTTCCAGTTATCTGCAATCCACATAAATAGTTCCTTTCTTCTACAAATGATATCAATATTACTTGTTCCATTATATAGCCGGAAAAAAGTACAGTCAACTGTTATTCGGGAAAGAGGTTGCAATAGAAAAAGGATTCTCGTATAATGAAAATACTACAACGAAAAGGATGGGAAGATTATGATTAATGATATACACCTAGGGCCGGTTACGTTGCATATGTATGGAATTATGATTGCAATCGGATATGTAAGTGCACTTTTGATATGTGAAAAACGAGCGAAAAAGCAGGGACTGAATACAGACGTTTTATATGGAATCTTTTGGTGTGCGGTAATCGGTGGAGCATTGGGAAGTAAACTTCTTTACTATACGGTAAATATAAAAGACGTAATAGCAGATCCGTCTATGATACTGAACTTTCAGAATGGATGGGTAGTATACGGAGGAATTATAGGCGGAGTTTTTGCCAGCTTTTTATATTGCAAGATAAAAAAGGTGGATTTTGTGACATATTTAGATTTAGTACTTCCGGCAGTAGCTTTCGCACAAGGCTGTGGAAGAATCGGATGTTTTTTTGCAGGGTGTTGTTACGGAAGACAGACAACGTCTGCATTGGGAATTACCTACTGGCAATCCGATTTTGCGCCAAATGGAGTGAAATTGATTCCGACACAGATATATTCCAGTATAGGTGATTTTGTCATAGCATTTCTTTTGATGGTGTATGCAAAAAAGAAACCGGCAAAAGGAAGAGTTGCAGCAGGATATTGTGTCCTTTATAGTATAGGAAGATTTGTGATAGAGATATTCCGTAATGATTACCGGGGAGAGTACGGACCGTTTTCCACATCACAGTTAATTTCGGTATTTATATTGGTGATAGGAATTACAATGTATGTATTTGCAGGAAAAAAGAGAAAATGAAATAATATAAAAATAAAAGAAGATTGGGGAAAAAGACATGAAAAAACAAAAGATGCTTTACGTTATATTTGGGATTTTTTTGGCAATTGGAATTGGACTTTTGGCAGGAGATGTTTTTATAACGCAGAAATATAGTTCGTTTAAGTCAAATGCTGAAGAAATAACCGGTGAAATTGCAAGTATAGAAAGGTATTATGATTCAGACCGTGAAGTAAAACATCATGTATATGTAAATTATACCTATAATGGAGTTGAGTACAAAGATGTTTCCATTAATTCTTATAGCAGTACCATGTATGAGGGAAAGAAAATAAAACTGCTTTGTGATAAGGATAACCCACATCATATTATGACTAGCTCCGGAGGCATTGTGGTAGTGAGTGTTTTAGGAGGAATGGGAATTGTATTTACTTTGGTAGGAGGAATACCGCTTATTGTAATAAAAGTAAAGAGTTCTCAGAAAAAGAAAATCTTAAAAAACGGACAGGTGATATATGCAACGGTGGAGAGCATTGTCTTAAATACCAGTTATACCGTAAATGGACAGAATCCATATCTTATTTATTGCTCTTATCAGGACCCATATCAAGATGCTATTTATCGGTTTAAGAGTGAGAATCTGTGGACAGACCCAACAGAAGTTTTTCCAGTGGGAAGTTCCATAAAAGTGTATGTGAGTCCGGGGGATTACAGTAAATATTATGTGAATACTCAAGAAAAATCAGGGAAGAAAGTAGTAGACTATACATAAGATACATCGGGTAAAAGATAGCAGAATATATATAATATTAGGGAAAAAGACAGTAAGTTATACATAGGATATATAAGAAAGAGAAAACGATATTGTGTGAAAATTATAGAAAGGAACGGTAAAAAAGATGAAAGTATTATTGTTAAACGGAAGTCCGAGAAAAGAAGGGTGTACTTATACGGCGTTGTCAGAGGTGGCTTCTGCTCTTCGGGCAGAAGGAATCGAAACAGAGATTTTTCAGGCGGGAAATCCGGAGTTGGAAAATGTAAAAGCAGCAGCGCAGAAATTAAAAGATGCAGATGCATTGGTGGTAGGTTCTCCGGTATACTGGGCATCTCCATGCGGTCAGATTATTGAGTTTATGGATAAGTTTTGTTCAGTGGCAGGAAAAGATATGTTACATAAACCTGCAGCAGCAGTAGCTTCTGCAAGACGTGCCGGAACCACAGCAACATTAGATGTACTATTAAAATATTTTACATACCATCAAATGCCGGTAGTATCCTCTAACTATTGGAACATGGTACATGGCAATACACCGGAAGAAGTCCGTCAGGACGAAGAAGGACTTCAGATTATGCGTGTATTAGGAAAAAATATGGCATGGTTGCTGAAGTGCATAGAGGCTGGCAAAAAAGCAGGAGTAGAGCTTCCGGTGCAGGAAGAAAAGATAAAGACAAATTTTATTTAGAAGTGCATGGTGCTTCATTTGCAGGCGGTCATCCAACAAAATCTAGCCTTATAGTCATAGAAAAATAAATTTTAGCTGGAAACCGCCGAGGTCGGGACTCAGAACCCTGCGTGTTCTTCGTTCGCAGGCTGTCGCCCAATCAAAAAGAGAGCAAGTACCCATCGGCTCAAAGTCCAGCGCGAGATTCGAAATGCTACGCATTCCTCATTCGCGGGCTGTCGCCCAATTAAAATCTGGTCTCATAGCCTTAGAAAAATAAATTTTTCACAGCTACAAGTCCAGATTTTAGCTGGACTTGTAGCTTGTACGAAAAAAAATACAATTTTTTTGAAAAAAGTCAAAAAAGTGCTTGCATTGCAGGCACTTTTCCTATATACTATTACTTGCTGTGGCATTGATAGCGTTGAAGCGTGAGGTTGCTGCCTACAAGGCAGGTTTTCCGTGGAGCGAATGTCAAGTTAGGAAACTGGCGACAAGTCACTGTATCACAATCAAGATGTCTACAAGAAGTAGAAACAACGTGTGTAAAGCTTATGACACACACGGAGAAGTGTACAGTCACCGCTTGTCGTACTGAAGTAAAGTGCGAAAAGGAGGCGACTTTTTTTATGGCAAGTCAAGTAATGAGAATCACA
>CAYTDI010000009.1:16909-86516 GCA_964436595.1 uncultured Eubacterium sp. | reverse complement strand
CAAGAGGAAAACTACGAGAATCTGAAAAAAGGTTATCGCAAAATATTTATGAGCGTGGCGTGGATGATGCTGGATTTGGGCGCATTCGTTCAAAAGGTGACCAGGCATTATTTGGTGGAAGAAGTACGCAGGAAATGAAGGAAAAACTCGGTGTAAGTGATAAACGACCGTTAGCTGATTTTCTGCCAACTCTTACGATTGCTGCCAAGAATCTTGCAACAGAGATGACCAATTATAACGTGGAAGAAAAGGATTTAAAGGGAGAAGGAGCTATTACTACGGAACATGTACAGAATAATACTACGGTTCGTGAAATGCTTGGTACCAGAGGAATTAAACCGGAGGAACTTCCACCATCAGAAGATATAAAGAAGTTGGAACGTAAAGTAAAATCGCAGGAAAAAAAGATTGCGAAGGAATCTGGAGTACTTCCAAAGAAGAATGAAGAATAAATTTTATTTTTATTGAATTTGTAGAAAAATATAGCAATCCACACACTTATGATAGCCCTTATGCCTCATTAGAATGTGGAATTCTTCGGGTAGAAGAATTAAATATGACACCACCTGATAGAGAAGATATGTGGTGGTTTGATTATAACAGTTGATTTGGCAGATTTTAGCGATGAACTAAAATAAAGTGTGGACTTTCTTTTGAGTAGATAACAGAAGGTATTATGTATATAAGAACAAAATCTGAAGGAGGCTGATAACTATATGAAAAAACAACAGAGATGCTACATCTACACCCGTGTATCCACCTCCATGCAGGTAGATGGTTACAGCTTAGATGCGCAAAAAGATAAATTGCATAAATATGCTGATTACCAGGATATGATTATTGCCGGGGAATACTCTGACGAAGGCAAATCTGGTAAAAGTGTGGAGGGTCGCCCGCAGTTCCAACAGATGCTTCAGGACATTGAATCAGGTAAGGATAATGTCGATTTTGTTCTTGTATTCAAATTATCCCGATTCGGACGAAATGCAGCCGATGTATTATCTTCCCTACAGAGAATGCAGGATTTTGGTGTTAATTTTATCTGTGTGGAAGATGGTATCGACAGTTCTAAAGATGCAGGAAAACTGATGATTTCCGTGTCATCTGCGGTGGCTGAAATTGAGCGTGAGAATATATTAGTTCAAACCATGGAAGGTCGCAGACAGAAAGCCAGAGAAGGTAAATGGAACGGCGGTTTCGCACCATATGGTTATCAGCTTATCAATGGTGAACTTCACATTGCCGAAGACGAAGCAGAGATTATCCGTATTATCTATGATAAGTTTGCCAATACCACAATGGGAATAGCGGCAATTGCTACGTTTTTAAACAACAGCGGATACAAGAAAAAACTTCGTCAAAATAATACCATAGAAGGCTTTTCTACATCCTTTGTAAAAGGAGTACTGGACAACCCTGTGTACTGCGGCAAACTTGCTTTTGGTAGAAGAAAAAATGAGAAAATTCCGGGTACAAGAAATGAGTATCATATTGTGAAGCAGGACAAGTATATGCTGAATGACGGTATCCACGAAGCGATTGTTTCAGAAGAATTGTGGAACCAGGTGCATAAAAAGAGACAGGAAACCGGAGTTGCCAGCATCAAAACTCACAGTCTGGATCACGAGCATATTTTATCAGGAATTATAAAATGTCCCATTTGCGGAAGTGGTATGTATGGCAATGTAAATCGTAAAAAGCATCCGGACGGAGGATATTACAAAGATTATTTTTACTATGCCTGCAAGCACAGAACTTATGTGAATGGTCATAAGTGTACTTACCGCAAGCAATGGAATGAGGATAAAATCAATGCGGCGGTGGAGGAAGTTATCCGTAAGCTAGTGAATAATCCAAAGTTCAAAACGGAGATTCAGAAGCACATCGGACAAAGCATTGATACGCAGGAGTTAGACAGAGAGCATACAGGCTTGCAGGAGCGGTTAAAGCAGGTAACCGGTGCTAAGAACAAGCTGGCGAATCAGATGGATAACTTATCCGTATCGGACAAGCATTATGACAAGAAGTATGAAGATATGCAGGTGCGTCTGGATAAGTTCTATGATGAGATAGAAGAAATCGAAACGCTGATTGAAGAAGTGGAGACCAGACTGTATAATATTAGGCAGGAGAAAATATCCGGTGATAATGTGTACCAGTTCTTACTATTCTTTGATAAGCTGTACGACAGATTTACGGATATTGAGAAGAAAACTTTTATGAAGAGCTTCCTTGCGGATGTGAATATTTACGAGGAAGAGCAGGCGGACGGAAGAATCCTCCGTAGTCTGAAATTCCGATTCCCTGTGTTTTTCAACGGGGAAGAGATATACGAATTGGATTGGGACAACGAAAGTACCGTTGAGTGCGTAGTGTTGATGACAAAAGTATAGAAGTGAATACTGAAAAAGGCTTGAAAACAAGGTGTTTCTAAGCAAAGGAAATCTTGCTTTGACAGTCGCAGAATGGAAGATTTAATATTTGGCTTAAAAAATGGTAGGTTGAGTTGACAGGGTGAAAATGGGCAAAGTCGAGTGGCTAAGATGATTTTGCCGAGTGTTGAGTTGATGGAATGGTTTATTGTACGACAAGGAGAAATAGAGTTGATTAATTTAGGAAAATTGAAGGAAATAAAGGACTTAAGAAAGGTATGGCCGCATGAGGCATTGGATTTCACTCCTTGGCTTGCTGAAGAGGACAATCTTGTATTGTTGGCGGATGCCGTTGGTCTGGAAATAACTGTTGATGAGACGGAATCGAGTGTCGGAGATTTCAATGTTGATATTTATGCAACGGAGACTGGAACGGATAGAAAAATCATTATTGAAAATCAGCTTGAAGATACTAACCATGACCATCTTGGGAAATTGATAACCTATGCATCTGGCAAATCTGCTGATATCGTGATTTGGGTTGTAAAGAGAGCAAGAGAAGAACATCGGTCGGCAATTGAATGGCTGAATAATCACACTGATGAGAATATTGCTTTCTTTTTGGTAGAAATCAAACTGTACCAAATCGGCAGTTCTGATATCGCCGTTAAGTTTGAAGTGGTGGAAAAGCCAAATGACTGGACAAAGGAAATTAAACGTAACACCAGTAATTCCCCTACGCTACAAGCAAGATACGATTATTGGGTCGCTTTTAATGATTATGCATTTCAAAATAACTCATTCTCAAAGCAGTTCAATAAAAGAAAGGCAAGTACGGACCATTGGATGACAATGAGTGTTGGTTCTTCCGGTTGTCATATTAGTATCAATCAGCTTCGTAAAGATAATCAGATTGTGGTAGTGTGGTATATTTCTGATGATAAAGAATTGTTCCATAAATTTTATTCTCATAAGACGGAAATTGAAACGGATATGGGTATGAAGCTTGACTGGAGAGAATTGCCGGATAAGAAAGCCAGCAGAATACTTATAACCCATTCGGCAGATTTTGATAATAAAGATAAGTGGTCTGAACAGTTTGATTGGGTGATGGATGTTGCCTTGAAGATGAAAAATGCTTTCAAAAAATATTTATAAACAATTGAATACTGAATAGGCTCGAAAGTGTAACGTTTCCGAGGAATAAAAGTATTCTTTTGGCTCTTGGAATTTTCATTATTACCTTTAGCCGGTTGAGTACGTCGAACTTGATTATGGCTAATCAGATTGAGGTTTTGAATGTTAGTAATGAGATGAAATTAGACGATGAAAGACAGATTATTAGGGACAGGAGTATAGCGAGGAATTGTGTTCTTCTTCATTAGACACTATCGAAGAATTTGTAGTGAGAGTGATTTAGTATAGATATAGTATAATGTAACTGGATAAAAAGTATTTAGGAGGATACGATATTTCTGTCGGGGTATATGAAAAAGTGTATCTACATAAGTGATGTATTGTTGGGAGAAAGTAACTATGATTGAGAAAGTGCAAGAAATACATTTATATAAAGGGTTATGTGAAAAAATAGTGAAAGAAGAAAAAAAGGTAAAAACGAAGGAGATTTCAAAGAAGAAGTATGGGAAGAATTGTAGCTATTGCAGGTGGCGAGTTGTTGTCCATCAGAAGCTTGAATATACATACGATTAAATTGAGTAATAAAAAACACCCAATGTTCTGTTTATTGGAACTGTCAGTCATGATGCAAAAGGATATATCGAATCAATTACGAAAGAATACACATTTCTTGGTTGTGAAGTAAAGGGTCTTTGCTTGGTAACTGATTCTTATAGCGATAATGAAATCGATACTGTTTTGTCGTGGGCAGATATCATTTACGTTGGCGGCGGAGATACTATCTTTATGATGGAAACATGGAAAAGTTTTCTTTAGACGAGAAACTGAAAAAATATATGAGCAGGATTTATCTGTATTAACAGGTCTTAGTGCAGGTGCAATTTGTTGGTTTCATTGCGGTTATAGTGAATCCTTTCAAAACGGAGAAAACTGGAATTATTGTTGGGCGAATGATATGCTCGATATTTTTCACATGGCATATTGTCCTCACTACGATGAGGAAGGACGAGATAGCTTTGATATAATGCTGCTTCAAAAGAATATGATTGGTTTGGCGATGGAAAATAATACGGCGTTTGTGTACGATAACGGTAATCAGTATTTTATCAGAAGTATTTCTACAGCAAACGCATTTCTCATGAAATATGAAGATGGATTGTTTGAGAAAAAAGAAGCAGCTTTTGAAGTTATATAGACAAATATAGATGTTGCTGGGAACGATGTAGAAAAAGCAGTACAAGCCGTGTGATATCTAAAAGAAGGTACGAATCAGCCTTCAAAAAGAAAAGCAGAGTTTCAGTTTTATGGATATATTTCTACAAACTTATTGTAGTGATAACAATTTTAGACTATATCAATATGCCTACTCTTTTAAGCATGAATATTTCTAAATATAAATTGGGATTTCTATATGTTTTTTATATATTAGCTATTATAGCTATGTATGTAATTGCATATAAGTTGTTAGATAAGAGAGCCGTAAAAAAAGAGAAAAACAAAAAGGATATTTCTATATTATATTTATAAAAGACTATTATCATACTATGTGAAAGATGTACTGTTAGAGCTGTTTGGCAGATTATCGGAATATAAAAATTAAAAAATAATGTCTATTGTAAAACTTATACATATGGTAAAATGTCCTTAGATATTTACAAAAGATTAGGAACGTGTATAGGAATGAATCATTGGAGGATAACGAGAAATGATATACTTATAGTGTGTAGTCTCAAAGAAAGCCGTTCGGATGCAATAGATGCATTATCAAAATATTTAGGAAGAGAATTGTCTCAAAAAGAGATAGAGTTATTTGAAAAAGAGTAGAATAAATGGTCGGAATCAAGTCTCAAAGTGCTCAAAAGATTTGAAGGTTTTATTCTACACATTTTTTCGAAAAGTAATTTCCGAAACAAATAATTTATGATATAATGTACAACTATTAAAAGGGAAAATTTGAACTAAAGAAATTGTTTTATTTTTACTATTCCGCACATTTGAGCGTGATATTTACGATTGAAATAATTGTTAGGAGGGTTATTATGAACGGTATAGGAAAACTTGCACTTGGAACTATGGGGATGAATTTTGGAAACAAAGAGAGTTCAATCCAGACAATTCGAACAGCAATTGAAAATGGTATTCATATCTTTAATACAGGTGATTTCTATCAAAAGGGGGAATCACAGGTGGTATTAGGCGAAGCATTAAAGGATGTGCCAAGAGAGGATTACTACGTTTCTCTTAAGTTTGGCGTAACCTTTGGACTTACTGGAGCAAAACTTGATGTAAGACCTAAAAATATCAGACCACAATTAGTGGCGGCACTTGACAAGATGGGGCTTCAATATGTGGATCTTTATCAGCCTGCCAGACAGGACATTACCATTCCAGTAGAAGATATTATGACGGAATTGGTAAAGCTGAAAGAAGATGGCTTGATTAAGAATATTGGACTATCCGAAGTAGGTGCCGATACGCTTAGAAGAGCGCACAAGATTCATCCGGTTCATAGCGTTGAGGTTGAATACTCTTTGCTTAATCGTGAAATAGAAAACGAATTAATTCCTACAGCAAAAGAACTTGGTGTACAGGTTGTTGCATACGGTGCAGTAGGACACGGTGTTTTGACAGAAAAAGTGATAAATGGTGGCATGACAAATCCAATGATGACAAGAGGAATATTGTCACCTTTTAACAAGAAACATAATCTGCAGATTCTAAAGGCGTTTGCTGAAATTGCTCAAAAACAGGGACTTACAATGAGTGAACTTGCCTTGGCATGGACGCAGGCAAAGTATGATAATGTTCTATCCTTGATTGGAACGACCAAACCGGAGCATTTCTTAAGTTCGCTAAAGGCTATGAAGACGAAATTAGCTGAAACTACGGTTGCTGAAATAGAGAGTATTGTTTCTTCGGAAACAATAAAGGGAGATACTATGCGTAAATGGATTTTTGAGAATGGTGTTGGAAAGATGATGTAACATGAATTAGGCACACAGGCAAATGAGAGAAAACGAACATATATAGATTGTTGCAAAAAATAGAATACAGAGAGTGGATTAGAATAACTGGTATTGCATCTGAATGGGAAGCGTTTAATTTTTGGGTGTACCTAAAAAACGTATCGGAAATCAATTGCTAGGATTCCGATACGCTAACATTTTACTTTGCTTTATTGCTGTATTTTCCTAGACGGTATCGTCCTAAGGAGCCAGTTGTGACAGCACGTCATCTGACATATCTTTGCTTGGGCGATGAACAAGCAGGTATTTCAGATATTCATATAAATTTAGCGGCTAGGTCATCAGGAACTCTTCTCGATTTCGGATATATGTTATGTGGCAGTGTATGATGACTGGATGAAGATTACTTCTCCTAGAATGTAAAAGAGTTGGTTGACAAAGGATTGGTAGAATGTGTGAGAACAGATAGAAAAGGTTATTGGAAGATAAAAGAATGACCTAATAAAATGGTTGAAATCAAGCCTCTAGATTAGAGAAACTTAGCCGGGATGCAGAAAACAGCGAATGTGTAAGAAGGAGCGGGTAATGAGTAAAAAAGCCAAAGGTAGGTCAAAAGTTATGAAAGTGCTGATTGCGATAGCAATAATAGGATTGGCAGTGTGTGTGCGGTTTATCTATACTTCTTTGCGTGCAAACAATACAAAGATAAATTTAAATGAATTATCATCGGATACCACTACATTATCTTGTGCCGTATTTGATGGCAAAGAGGTGTGGGAAGATTCCGATGTAGTAATCAAAGATGGCGTGATAACCGAGGAAACTTCTCTAAAAAAGGGAGAGACGGATAGTGATTATTTTCTGATGCCGGGATTGATTGATGCACATGCACACCTGACAACGCCTTATCAAATGGAGCTGTTGGTAAAAAATGGAGTAACAACGGTTTGCGATGTTTCAGCCTCTAAGGAATTACAGAATTCATATGAGGCTCTGAATGTCTGGTCATCACGCACCAGTGTCTGGATGGATGTGGATGATGCGGATGCTTTTGTGAAAAATACGATTGCACAAGGGGGAAAGTATATTAAGGTAGTTGTGGACTTACCCCAGATTATGGGCGGTGGTATTATGGAAAAGGCTGTCCTGGAAGAAATTGTAAGGTGCACCCATGAGAATAATTTGAAAGTTGCAGTCCATGCAATTTCAGTGGATGGAGTCCGGATGGCAGTGGAGGCGGGAGTGGATTTGTTAATCCATATTCCAATCGGGGAAACATTCCCGCAGGATCTAGCTGAGCAGATTGCGGAAAAAGATATTGCAGTTATGCCTACTATGGCTATGATGCAGGCTTTTGCCAACTCTCCGTGGTATGGTTATAAGAAAACGGATTATGATGATGCAAAAGAGGCAGTGGCCTTATTACATTCTTTGGATGTTCCAATCCTTGCAGCAACGGATTCCAGTGATTCCTTTTTTGTGCCGCAGCTTAAGCACGGAGAGACTATCCACAAGGAGATGGAACTTCTAGTGGAGGCAGGATTGACGCCATTAGAAGTGCTACAGGGTGCAACAATAAAGCCAGTGGAAGCATTTGGAATAAGCGAAGCAGGAGTGATTGTACCAGGAATGAAAGCAACTATGGTTTTGGTAGAGGGCAGGCCCGATCAGAAAATCACGGACAGCACTAAAATTGTACAAATCTGGGTGAATGGAAAACCTATTTTAGAAAATACGGGAGATAACTAACAGATGAAGATTATTACCATTGAAGAGCATCTTGGTGGAGTGTCAATCTACATTCATCCGGATGTACCGCTTAAGGATGTGCAGAAGCCATATTATGGCGATTAGGCGATGAATTAAGTGCAAGGATTTTGCTGCATGGATGGGGATGGCATAATGAGGCAGGAATTCAGGTGTTGCGAACCATTTTGGCGAGAAGATTTGAGCAGTTTCCAGATTTGCAGTTGCTCGCCGGACACTGGGGTGAGATGGTTCCGTTTTATGAAAAAACGAGTATTATGTGTAAGCATTATGGTGTATTTGTTGTTGTTTTTGAACGCATGCGGTGGTGGCGTAACAGAAAGCAGGGATGATACAGATAATGATGTTGAAAGTGCGGAAATTATACTAGTAGAAGCAGGAGAAGATGACATGAATAACGGTGAACTTACATTTTATCCGAAACATCCATCGGGTACGAAGACACATAAAATTGAAATGACGCCAATGCCGATTCTTGAGCAGGAGGAACCATTTGATGCAAAAACTCTCAGTAATGAGTTCTGCGCGGATTTAGATGGGGCTTTGGCAATCTATGAAGATAAACGGTTTGAAGTAACAGGAATTGCCGTAAAGATTGGACCGGATATTCATAACAAGCCATCCATTGAAATATCAGATGAGGTCGGTGGTCAGTGTTATACACTTTGTATCTTTCCGTCAGAAGATTTTTATGACCAAGTTTCTGTCGGGGACAGGGTAACTGTCCGAGCGAATTATCTGGTAATGAGTAACTGGTATGGTGTAGTTATGAAGTATAGTGAACTGGTTAAGGCAGAGACGGTTGATGACAGTAATGGGAAGGAAGAAAATGAACTGTCTGAATAAATTGGGTACAATTTGTAAGCGGATTGGCAGATAAGAATGAGACGAAAGATGCTTAGCAAATAAAATGGTTGGACTCCAGTTTCATAATACTTTAGAAGAAAAACGTGCTTTTTAGTGGGCTAACACGAAAATCTGATATGCTCGTCAATCATGTGATTGGCCGTTGGCGGACAACACTAAAATTAGTCATAAAGAGAGTATATAGCACAGTGGTGTTATTACTCTCTTTTTAAATTTATGGAGGATTACAAGAGAAGATATGAAATTCACTGAGGAAGATACAAGAAGAAGGGCGTTGAATTGTTCGAGCAATATTAACAAAAACTTGTATTTCATGCTCTTTTTATATTGTTTAAGTAGTACTCTTTTGAAGTATATAAGTCATTTACCTTGTATATCATATTGCAAAATCCAGTTGTGAATATCTTTAACAACCGGCTTTAAATCCTTTCCCATTTGGGTAAGTGAATATTCTACTTTCGGTGGAATTTGCTGGTATTCTTTACGGTTAACAAGACCGTCTTTTTCCAGTTCTTTCAGTTGTGTACTCAGCATCTTATGAGTGATTGGCGACAGCAGACGCTTTAACTCCCCATATCGTAATATTTCGTGAAAAGCTAGTACATAAATAATTCGTAGTTTCCATTTACCGCCAATCATATTAACCACTTTTTCAAATCTTTCATATCCAAAATCTTTTAAGAAGCATTTTTCTGATTTCATTCCATTACTCTCCTTTTTGATAGTATCTTACAATAAAGTGCATACTTACTAAGTTGAGTATACAGATATAGAATTTAAAAGTAAATATCATTTTTATGAATGGAGGAATGTGTTAATGAGAATCGTAATTGTAAATGGTAGTTATCGAAAAAATGGCGCAACTGCATTGATATTGAATGAAATGTATCAGCAGTTAAAAAAATACAGTGATGTAGAGGTTCAAATGATTCATGTGTCAGATTTATCACTCCAATATTGTGTAGGATGTGGTTCTTGTTATAAAACTGGAGTTTGTATTTATAAGGATGATATAGAGAGTCTGTCACTTAGTATCGCAGAAGCAGACGGTGTTATTCTAGGTTCTCCTACCTATGCAAGTAATGTGTCGGGGCAAATGAAAGTGATTATAGATCGGGGGCATTTTGTTATGGAGCAGTTGTTACATGGGAAATACGCCATTAGTGTGACTACTTATGAGAATTATGGAGGAAGAGATTCGGCAAAAATATTAAACAGGCTTTTATCATACTCTGGTTCTAAAATAAGCGGTTCGATTGTATTTCGCAACGGATTTAATGTAAATCCCCTAGAGGACATACGGTTAAAACAAAAAATAGAAAAAGTAGTTCAGACTTTTTATCGTGACGTCGTTAGAAAGCGTAAATATATAGTTCAAAGTATGAAATATTATATTGTTTTTCGGATAGGGATTCAACCATTTGTTATAAGTAAGGGGTCGCAATATGATGGAGTAATCAAGAATTGGGAAAAGCGAAATATTGTAAAATAAGAGATTTATATGAAAATTTATGATTTATCTAATTCATAGAAGCAATTCGTCATTAAATATTTCAGTTGAAGTAACAGAAAAAATATCAAACCTATTGACTTGGAGTTAACTCCAAGAAGTATAATGAGTATAAGTAAAATTATGATTTTAACTACAAACAAAATTTGTCAATCTGATGAAAGGAGTTATAAAATGTCAAAAATAGTACAAACAGCAGGGAGGAATTTTTAATGTAACTTTTGAGCCGGGCTGCAGAAACAACTGCATATCCATCATGCAAAGGAAGACGATGGACAGTATGGAATATTGAAGTAACACATAATTATAAGGGTACTGAATCATTATGATAGCAGAAATGGAGATAGAATCATGACAATTAAGGAAGTTGCGGAGAAATATCATATTTCGCAGGATACCCTGCGGTATTACGAGAAAGTAAAAATGATTCCGCCCGTACATCGCACGGCAGGCGGGATTCGTGATTACATGGAAGAGGATTTAGCATGGCTTGAGTTTGCACTTTGTATGCGAAATGCAGGACTACCTGTAGAAGCAGTTATAGAGTATCTGAATCTATATCAGCAAGGGAATGAGACGATTCCTGCAAGACTTGAACTTTTACAAAAGCAAATGAAGATTCTCGAAGAACAAAAAGCACAATTGGAAGGAACGATGGAGCATTTGTCTTATAAAATATCCAAATATGAAGAGGCAATAAAAACCGGAAATCTGGAGTGGGAATCAGGCAGAAAACCACCACTGATTATTAATTGTCAAAAGAAAGAAAAGCAGAATAGCAGAGGAATGATATTATAGAAACGAACGCACTATACTTCTTCACAGCCGGAATTTTGTGGTAACAATTGAGGCTGGATATTTTTTTGGGCTACAATCATTATTTCCTGAATAAAAGCAAAGATAAGTGGGACATACACAAGCCAGATGCTTTCGTGTGGAAAATAAGACCAAAAGATGTAGATGGTTGCAATACCTGCGTGGAAAGAAAGCATAGTAATGACATAGAATCGGATACGAGATAAATCTTCCGACTTTTTTTCGGTAACATAATTAAAAATAAGGGTTACAAGCTGACGAAAATTTCCGGTGGAAAAAGTTGTTGCACTTGGATTTTCCCGTACGCCTCGGAATGTACACCACTGGATGGACATGGCGAATGCAACCGGATACAGTGCAATGACAGGATGTATATTTTCAGGAAGAAGTCCAAGAATCAAAGCAGCGAAACAGTCAACAATCATACATACCCGTTTCTGAATGTCCGGATGATATTTTGCCATCCATATGGTAGCGATAATGCCGGAAGCATATATAAAAAGACTGATAGTTCTTATTAAAATGTGAAAAGTGTCCCAGTTTAATAAATCATTCACAAGAAGAATCATGTTGCTTGTTTCCGCAGAGCCGAAAACATTGGCATGTTCTAATAAAGAATATATGGCAAAGATTCCTCCGATGAAAGACATGGTATAGTGCAAATATTTTTCTTGTTTTAGTTCTGGCAAGTCCGGTTTATTTTTATTCCATTGATGCACAGTTAAAAGCAGTAATTGACAGAAGTGTGTGTCGATGGACAGAGGTTAAAAATAAGGAAATGTATTATATTATGACTGCGGCAGATGATGACAAAGCATCAATGGAAACTACGCTTGCGTGTTTTAGAGGATATGCAGACTGTGTAGAAGGCGCAGTGGAAAAAGGCGTTATTTACGGAACCGGAGTGTACCATGCAGGAGAAGTAAAGTCTAAGAAAGTTATGCAGGAAGCATATGAAATGGGAAAAGCAATTTAATAATTGGATGAGGAATCGGAACTTTTCTTCTTTTGCCTAAAGAAGCAGAAACTTCGGTATTAAGTGCCTTAGCGGACGGATATCGTCTGATTGATACAGCAAATGCCTATATGAATGAAAAGGCGTATAAAGAAGGAAAAGTAAAGGCAATCGGACTTTCTAATTTTAATCAGGAACAGATAGAAGAGATTCTTGCCAGTTGTGAAGTGAAACCGACGGTGCTTCAAACAGAAGTACATCCGTATTTTCAGGAAAAGGAATTGAAGAAATTCCTTGCCCAAAATGAGATAATGATTCAGTCATGGTATCCGTTGGGACATGGAGATGCAGCACTTTTAAATGAACCTGTATTTGTAAAACTTGGAGAAAAGTATCATAAGAGTGCAGCACTTGATAATGGAAAGCGATACTATACAAGTACTCCGGAGATGTTAAAAAAATATGTGGAAATGGTTCCACCGGTAGATACGCAGGAATAAAAAAGCAGCATCTGATGGAGAAGAAATTTCCTACTTTGTGGGATGAATGGAATCTCTGTAAGATATATGTAATGGCAATAGCAAATAAGGAAAGGTAAGTATAAGTAAAAACACAGAAAAAAGCCAAATTTACCCATAAAATATCAGTTAAAAGTTTGTATGAAGAAAAAAACATAAAAAAGAGTCGGAAAAATAAAGAAAAAATTGCTAATTTTCTATCTTGGGTGTATAATAAAACAAGAATTATAAAATAATTGGGAGGAGGAAGACATTTATCATAAAAACGATAAAAGTGTAAGAAACAAGGTATTAGGTACGAATGAATAGTAAAGAAATTCTGTTCAAGGGTGAAGAGAGAGGATACCACACTATAAAATACAGGAGGAGGAATTTATAATGTTTAAAAGACTCAATGCTATGAAAATTGGCAAACGTTTGAAAACGTCGTTTCGATGGATTATTCTTATTTTTGGAGTATCAGGAACTATGATTATTGGCGTTATGTTGTATACGGTGAGCCAATATACAAAGATTTTGGACAAGTATGCTTATCCACAGGGAGATATTGCTCTTGCCATGAATTACTCGGCAGAAGTAAGAGCTGCTTCACGAGGAATCATAGGTTATGATTCAGATGAGCTCATTGAATCTATGCAGGAACAGCATGATGTTGCAGTAACAGAATTTGAGGAAATGTTAGAAGAGATTCGTCCGACGATGGTTACGGCGGAGGGGCGAGCTTGTATGAATGCCATTGACGAAGCATGGGCAGAGTACCAAGAAGTTGATGCAAAAGTAATCGAGATAGGAGCTACAACAGATAAAGCGAAATCCGTAGAGGCACAAAACATGATGGCTGACGAGGTAGCGCCGAAGTATCAGGCATTGGATGACGCATTAGAGGAATTGATGGCAGTTAATGTTGAAAAAGGTGAAGGGCTACGGACACAATTACAGGTGTTGGTAGTTGTGTTGTTGGCTATTGTTTTAGTAGCCCTCAGCGTTGCAGCCACTTTTGCAACTAGACTTGCAGGGACAATAGCAAAAGGCATTGCAAATCCATTGAGTGAACTAAGTAAGAGATTTGTTACCTTTGCGGAAGGGGATTTGGACTCCCCGCTTCCGGAAGTTGAGTCTCAGGATGAGATTGCAGAGCTTGTAGGCAGTGTTGCAACGATGGCAGAACGTCTCCATACGATTATAACGGATGCAGGCAGACTGTTAGGCGAAATGGCAAAGGGAAATTTTGCAATTAAAACAGAGTGTGAAGAACAGTATATGGGAGAATTTAATGCTTTATTGATGGGTATGCGAGATATGAATCGTCAGATAGATGCTACAATCAGAGGTGTGAATGATGCAGCATCACAGGTATTAGAAGGTTCTACTAATTTGGCGGAAGCCTCACAGTCAGTAGCAGAAGGTGCAACAGACCAGGCTGCAACCGTAGAAGAAATGCAGGCAACAATTGATGAACTGAGTAACGGCATTAAGAGGACAGCAAATGAGCTGGAGAAATCTTATAATGAAGCCCATAAATATGCTGGTGTTGCAGAGGACAGCCGTGAGGATATGGAGGCACTGATGGGTGCTATGACCCGTATTAGTGATGCGTCTCAAAAGATAGGTGAGATTATTGCTCAGATTGAAGATATTGCAAGTCAGACCAATCTGTTATCCTTAAATGCATCCATTGAGGCAGCAAGAGCCGGAGAAGCAGGAAAAGGATTTGCAGTAGTTGCAGACCAGATTCGTAATTTGGCTGAACAAAGTGCTAAGTCGGCAGTGGATTCTAAAACACTGATTGAAGCTTCTATTCATGAAGTAGAAGAAGGAAATCTGAATGCAACAAAAGCATCTGATTCTTTGAAAGAAGTAGTACAAGGAGTACATATGGTTGCAGAAAGTGCAAAGAGAATGAAAGAAGTATCTGTTGAACAGGCAACCAGTATGGAACAGGCAGATATAGCAGTAGCGAGAATTTCAGAAATTGTACAGAATAACTCAGCGGCAGCAGAAGAGACATCTGCAACCAGTGAAGAACTTACCGCACAGGCAACAGCATTGAGTGATATGGTTTCTGTATTTACTCTTAGAGATTAGAAAAAGAAATATAAAAGAAATATAAAAAAGGAACTATGACTATCTATAATAAGCTAAGATAGTTCATAGTTTCTTTTTGTATGGGGTCTCACAGTTGACAACAACTTGGAAATAATTGTATAATATCTCTTAACGAGTTCATTCACAATATGGGAAAATTGTAAGAAAACGGAGGAATAAATAATGGCATTTTTAGACGATTTCGGAAAGAAGATATCACAGGCAAGCCAGTCTACTTTACAAAAGACAAGAGACATGGCAGATGTGGCAAAACTGAATATGCAGATTACAGACGAAGAAAAGAGAATCAATGATACATATCTTGAAATCGGAAAGAAGTATGTAGAATTACATGCAGATGATAGTGAAGCGGCAATTTCCGGTTTGGTACAGGTAATTGCAGACAGCAATAGAAAGATTGGAGAAATAAAGGCACAGATTCAGGAAATCAAAGGTGTAGTACGTTGCGATAATTGTGGAGCAGAAGTAGCCAGAGAATCCGCATTTTGTCCTTCTTGCGGAAACAAAATGCCGGAAATTGTGCAGACAGTAGTAGAACAGTCGGTAGTAGAAGAAAAGAAGTGTACAAATTGTGGAGCAACCTTAGAAACTGGTGCACTGTTTTGTTCTGAGTGTGGAACAAAAGTAGAGTAGTTTACAGTATATGTAAAAATATTTTTTAATAAATGAGGAGGATGGTTATGCAAAAGACCAAATTAGGAGTTTCCGTAGGATTATTAGGAGCAGCCGCATATTTTAGTGTAGCATTCGGAGGATATGTAGCAATGTTTATTGTTGCAGGATATATTCTGTTATGTGAAGAAAATGAATGGCTTAAGAAAACAGCAGTAAAGGCAGTTACATTAATGATTTCTGTTGGTGTGCTTATTACAGCAATCGGATTAATCCCGGATGTACTTAGATGGTTATCTTCATTCTTATCTGTATTTAATGTTTATATTTCAACAAGTACAGTGAATACATTGTTTGATTCCATAACAGGAGCAATTGATATTATTCGAACAGTGTTCTTCTTAGTCTTAGGTGTTAAGGCATTAAATCAGGGAACAGTATCTGTTCCGGTTGTTGATAATTTAATCAACAAATATATGGCATAGTTATTAGGAAAACAGGTGAAAAGAAAACTCACCTGTTTTTTACTTTATAGGAAATACCGTGTTGTGTTAAGGTGTAAAAGTGCATGGATTTCCTATGATATAAAAAATGCTTGACTAAATATTTTCAAGCATATATGATAGTGCTATCATATAAAGGAAAAAGGAGAATATAGTTATTATGTATGTAGCGGCAGAGACACGATATGCAGATATGGCATATCATCGTTGTGGAAAGAGTGGGTTAAAATTACCTGCTGTTTCTCTTGGTTTTTGGCATAATTTTGGAGATGATGCCAAATATGAAAATATGAAAGAAATGTGTTTTACGGCATTCGACCATGGAATTACACATTTTGATTTAGCAAACAATTATGGACCCGAGCCGGGAAGTGCAGAAAAAAATTTGGGGTTGATTTTAAAGGAAAATTTCGCAGTATATCGTGATGAACTGATTATTAGTACAAAAGCAGGATATGAGATGTGGGATGGACCATATGGTAATTGGGGAAGTAGAAAATATTTACTGTCAAGTTTGGATGCGAGCTTAAAGAGACTGGGTCTGGATTATGTAGATATTTTCTATCATCATCGTATGGATCCGGAAACGCCATTAGAAGAGACAATGGGAGCATTGGCGCAGGCTGTAAATAGTGGAAAAGCGTTGTATGTGGGACTATCCAATTATGATGGAGCAACTTTGGAAAAAGCAACTGCAATCTTAGAAGAGTTGCACTGTCCGTTCATTATCAATCAAAACTGTTATTCTATTTTTGATCGTACCATTGAACAGAACGGATTAAAGGAAAAATCCAAGGAATTAGGAAAGGGAATTATATCGTTTAGTCCATTAGCCCAAGGAATGTTAACCAATCGCTATTTGAATGGAATTCCAGAGGACAGTCGTATTCACAGTAAGAGTCCGTTTTTAAATGAAAATGCATTGACGCAAGAACGATTAGGACAGATTCAGGCGTTAAATGATTTAGCAAAAGAGCGTGGACAAACTTTGGCAGAAATGGCATTGAGCTGGATATTACGAGATGGAGTGGTAACAAGTGTTTTGATTGGAGCATCCAAACCAGAACAGATTTTAGATAATATTGGGGCATTAAAAAATACTTCTTTTACAACACAAGAATTACAAAAGATAGATGCCATCAGTATGGAGAGATAACTGAATAACGAGAAAATAAGAAATAAGTTATTGAGAGCTTTTCAATAACTTATTTTAATATTACGAAAAACTCCAAAGTTTCCCAACAGTTGATTGCGTATCGAAAAGTATCGTGGGAGTCTATTGTCAAAAGTAACTTAAAAACGTATACTTAGAAAAATATTTACCAACACAGTTGCTGCAAGCCAGTGAATTGCTCACTGGGTCAGCATCACCACAAGATTATTTGGCGGCGACACTTATAACAATTGGAATATCCGTAGCAAGTATGGTCTTGTCAATCATACTTTTTAATCGAAGAAACTTTTGGCTGTAAAGTAGGAAGAAAATGCATAAAACCCTAGAAATATCTGTAATAAAATCCAAATAATGTAAAAGTAAAAAGAAGTTGTTGAGAGAGATTCTCAATAACTTCTTTTTGCTTGCAGGTATATTGGGATTCGTGTATTCTCTAGTTTGAGTTAGCAAGTGCTAACTTATAAAGAGAAAAGCGAGGTATGATATGGGAAAAATAATAAATGGAATTTGCGTAGCATTGGGATTCGTTTCACTTGGTCTTGGAGTGATTGGAATTATTCTTCCGATTTTGCCCACAACGCCACTTTTGTTACTTGCGGCGGCACTTTTTGCCAGAGGTTCTAAGCGGTTTCATCAGTGGTTTATAGGGACAAAGTTATATACAAAATATATAGAAAATACCGTGAAGAAGAAAGAGATGACAGTAAAGACGAAAATATCAGTATTAACGACTATTAGTATATTATTGCTGATAGGCTTTATCATGTCTCCGGTCTGGTATGCAAAAGCTATTATTGCGGTAGTGGCAGTGTTCCATTACTATTACTTTTTATTCCGCATTAAAACAGTGGAAGAACCGGACTTCCCAGAAGGCTGTGAGGAGTAAGGCAAATGGATATAAAGGAAAAACGAGAGAAAGAAAAGCATATGAAAGTTACGATACAGAATAAAAGGAAAGAAAAGAGGAACAGTCATGTTTCATAAGAGGTTATTACGGGAGTTTCAAGACAACAACAAGTATGTAGCGGGGATGGTTATAACTCAGTGGGTAATGTTGTTGGCAAATATATGTCTGATGTTTGAAACAGCAAAATTTGTCTCAGCTATGGTGCAGGGAGAACCGTTACGGGGACAAGCAATTATGTTGCTTATAGTGCTTGGAATCGTAGTTTTGATACGAGGAGGAATGTCTTATCTCAACAGCCGCTACTCCTTTAAAGCCTCCAAAGCAGTAAAAGAGCGATTGCGTACCTTGATTTATGAAAAGCTAATGCGTATAGGAAGTGGTTATAGAAAAGAGTTTCAGACTTCCGAAGTAGTGCAGATTAGCACCGAGGGCGTAGAACAGTTAGAAATATATTTCGGAAAATATGTGCCCCAGTTCTTTTATAGTATGCTGGCACCAATCACTTTATTTGTAATTGTGGGGACTATGAATCTAAAGGTTGCTACGGTGCTTTTAGTCTGTGTACCGCTGATTCCGGTTTCTATTGTGGCAGTACAGAAGTTTGCCAAGAAAATGCTGGCAAAGTACTGGGGAACTTATACGGAATTGGGAGATTCTTTTTTGGAATGTTTGCAGGGACTGACTACGTTAAAAATTTATCAGGCGGATGAACGTTATGCTAAGAAAATGGACGAAGAGTCGGAAAAGTTTCGCAAGGTTACCATGCGTGTACTGATTATGCAGTTAAATTCCATCAGCATTATGGACTTGGTAGCCTATGGTGGAGCGGCAGCAGGGATTATTTTAAGCATTTTAGAATACCAAAGTCATGGAATTGACTTGGCACAGTGCTTTTTTATTATTATGATTTCGGCAGAATTTTTCCTCCCGCTTCGCTTATTGGGGTCATTCTTTCATATTGCCATGAATGGAAATGCAGCAGCGGATAAGATATTCCGACTGGTAGATTTAGAGGAAGAACCCTTAAAAGAGACAGTTACAGATATGACAGAGGAAAAGGATAGAGCAAAGGATATATTAATGGAGCAGGTCTGTTTTTCCTATGAGGCTGGAGAGAGGATTCTGCAAGAGGTTACACTTGAAGCAAAGACCGGTTTGACTGCATTGGTAGGAGAATCCGGTTGTGGAAAGAGTACGGTGACAGCGTTGCTTATGGGCGAACAAAAGCCGGAGCAGGGAAAGATTCAGATTGGCGGACTGGAACAGTCACAGATTTCATCGGAAAACTTGCGAAAAAAGATAACCAGAATCCGACACGATAGTTATTTGTTTGCCGGAACTATTCGAGAAAATCTGAAAATGGGAAAAGAAGATGCCACTGAAGAAGAAATGTATACAGCTTTAAAACAGGTGAATTTACTGGAGTTTGTAATAGAAATGGGAGGACTGGATTATGTACTTTTAGAAAAGGCATCCAACCTCTCAGGCGGGCAGAAACAGCGATTAGCACTGGCAAGAGCATTGCTGCATAACAGTGAAATTTATATTTTCGATGAAGCTACTTCTAATGTAGATGTGGAAAGCGAAAACGACATTATGGAAGTGGTAAGGGAACTGGCAAAGACAAAAACAGTGTTGTTAATTTCCCATCGACTTGCCAATGTAGTAGCGGCAGACCGGATATATGTGTTAAAGGATGGAAAAGTGATAGAGCAGGGAAAGCACACAGAGCTTTATCAACAACAGGGATATTATCAAAAGCTGTTCCAACAGCAAAGTGACTTGGAGCAGTTTGGAAAGGAGGCGGCAGTTCGTGGATAAGAAAGTGACAAGTGCAGAACAGCAAGGCGTAGAGAAACGGCAAAGTGTAGAGAAGTGGCAAAGTGCAAAACAGCAAAGCGCAGAGAAACGGAGAAGTGCAGCAGGTGTCATGCTGGGGTTAGTAGGAATGGTGAAGCCATTACTGGGAATCATGTGCATAGCCATTCTTATGGGATGTATAGGAAATCTCATGGCAACCTTTATTACGGTATTAGGGGGAATTGGAGTTGGCAGTCTGTTGGGATATTTTCCCAATATTTCCTTGCAGGCGGTATTTGCTGTTATTGTTGTATTTGCAGTGCTGCGTGGGATTTTGCGCTATATAGAGCAGGCAAGCAATCACTATATTGCATTTAAATTGTTGGCACGAATCCGTCATCAGGTATTTGCTTCTTTGCGAAAGCTGGCTCCTGCAAAGTTAGACGGAAGAGAAAAGGGAAATCTTATCTCCATTATTACCAGTGATATTGAGTTATTAGAAGTGTTTTACGCCCACACAATTTCACCGATTGCCATTGCAGTGATTACTTCTTTCGTGATGAGCCTTTTTATCGGTCACTATCAGGCGGGATTGGGACTTTTAGCGGCAGTATGTTATGTAATTGTAGGAGCTGTGATTCCTGTGGTAAACGGAAGAGCAGGACAAGCCTATGGGCAGGAATACCGCCATATTTATGGAAAACTGAATACCACTGTGTTAGATAATCTGTATGGTTTAGAAGAGATTTTGCAATATCAAAGACAGCAGGAACGGGAAAAGAAAATGGAGCAGTTCACAGAAGAACTAGAACAGGTGAATCATACTCTGAAAAAACAGGAGTCCGTACAGCGAATAAGTACCGATACGGTTATTTTAGCGGCAGGAATTCTGATGCTGGTATGCAGTGCAAGTTTAGCAGAACAGGGTGTCATAACACCGGGAGAAGCGATTGTATGTACCATTGCTATGATGAGTTCTTTCGGACCGGCAGCAGCCTTATCAGCCTTATCCAATAATCTTAATCAGACCTTGGCAAGTGGAAATCGTGTGCTGAATCTTTTAGAAGAAGAACCTGTGGTAGAAGATGTTCACAGCAATGTGGATTTACCCCAAGGCGATATGTGTACGAAACAGGTTTCTTTTGCATATCCTGTGGAAAACAGCTCAATGGAAAAAGAGGAGATTCTAAAGGATTTTTCCATTCAGATAAAACGAGGAACAATTCACGGCATTTTAGGAAAGAGCGGTTGCGGAAAGTCTACGTTGTTAAAACTGTTTATGCGTTTTTATGAGACAGACAGTGGAAAGGTATTGTACGGTAAGGAAAATGCAGAAAAAAATGTAAATGACATCGATACCAAAAGTCTGAGAAACGGTATTTCCTATGTAACGCAGGAGACATTTTTATTTGAAGATACCATTGAAAATAATATCAAAGTGGCGAAAGCAGATGCCACCAGAGAAGAAGTGATAGAGGCAGCGAAAAAAGCAGCCATTCATGAGTTTATTTCCTCTTTGCCAAAAGGATATGATACGAAATTGAGAGAGCTTGGCAACGCCGTTTCCGGTGGAGAACGCCAGAGAATCGGCATTGCCCGTGCATTTCTCCATAATGCAGATATTATCTTATTAGACGAGCCCACCAGTAATATTGACAGCTTGAATGAGGGAATGATTTTAAAGAGCCTGTTAGAAGAAAAAAAGGACAAAACCATTGTATTGGTGTCTCATCGCAAGTCCACCATGGGTATTGCAGACAAAATAACACAAATGTAAGGAAAAATTATCCAAAATACTCTTGACATATGGTGCGTCCAGTGATACATTTATATTAAGTTAAACGGTTAAGCAAACTTGCAAATTGTGCAGTTTGCTTAAAAATTACCGTTGTACTTAAACGATTAACCAGTCAAAGTGAAAGGAAAGGCGAGAAGAAGGATGATACCTTTACAGTAACCTTTTATGATTCAGACGGAAAGACTGAATTGAAAACAGAAAAAGTAAAAAGCGGTGAGTGTGTAACAGAATACGAACCGGAAAAAGACGGAGAGATTTTTGTAGGATGGTTTGCCACACCGCAGATGACACATCGGTTTGATTTTGCCACGCCAGTTACCAGTGATATGAATATTTTCGGTGGATTTGTAACCTATCAGGAAGACACCAGAGGATTTGCAATTTTAGGAAGTGGAAAAAGTCCGGTATTGATGGAATCCAACTGGGGAAATGTCATTGGAGATGCTCAGAAAATGACAAAGGAGGACAAGAGTGATAGCAACTGTTATACCATTACCGTGGATTTAGCAGAGGGAGACGAGTTCATGTTTACCTCTATGGTAACAGTCGGAGATACCAGCGGCGTAGGAACAGAATATATTCGCTACACCAATATTCCGGTAGAAGATATGGAAAGCCAGTCCTTTGTAACAGGTACAGACAGCGCCAACTTAGTAGCAAGTCAGTCAGGAACTTATACCTTTACCTATGACCCGGCTACTCAGATATTACTTGTAAGCTGCCAGTAGTGCAGGAAGATTCATATCGGAATCTTATACCAGTAAATCGTGTTTCTCAATGGGAATACGCTTGACGGCATTTTCCATACAGGATAGCAGAACTTCTGCTTTTTCGGTGGTAAGACTTGGCAGGTAGCAGACATTTGTGTGATTTTTGAAACAATCATACAAGGTCTGTTCTACCACCAGAATATTATCCTCAGAAAGAGCAGAAATATCTGCAAAGTCCTTAACATAGACGATATGTTCAAAAAGTGGTTTTAGATATTCTTTTCGCTCCTCATTAGGGGAGTCTAACAGACAAAGGGTGTAAGGCTCTGCACCAAAGTAGGCTTGTGCCTGTTTTGCAATTTTTTCATAATCGGAGTTGATTTGGAAAAACAGCGGGTCATTAATCATACAGTCTAAGGCAATCAGCGGAGCAAAGTTATTATCACCGATTTGTCTGAAATATTCGGAAGAAATATCGTAGCACAAAATAGCGTCTGCATGGTCGAATTTATCTGTGTAGGTGTCGCTTAAATAAATCAAATCATAGTTCTTTTCATGAAGAAAAGAAGCTAAGAAATTCATAAAGTGCAGTTGTTCTGCATTTTTCAAAGTAGAAAAATCAGGAGATACATAAAGAGCAGCCATACCGCTTCTGCTGGTAGCAAGAGCCTTGGCAGACTGGTTTGGGGTGTAGCCTAAGAGGTTGATAACCTGCAATACTTTTTTACGGGTTTTGTCACTGATACGTTTGTCATTTCTTTCGTTGATGACGTAGGAAACTGTGGCAACAGAAACGCCTGCTTCCTTGGCTACGTCTTTGATGGTAATTTTATTTTTCATATCCATTTGCTCCTTTTACTCCTGAGTTCGTAATTTTGTTATATAGAATTTTGAAAAATTTGTCAACTAAAAAAGTACAGGAAAGGAAAAAAGACATGAATGAATATGCAATGCTGCATATCCCAGATTCCCGTTACTGCTTTGCAACCGGAGAAAAGGAGCTGGTGCTTCGACTTCGGATGGCAAAAGAGGATGAAAAAGCAAAGGTTTTTCTGATTTATGCACAGAAGTATGATTTTACTTTTTGGCGGGAAAAACAACCGATGGAAATAAAATACAGTGATAAACTTTATAATTACTATGAAATATTTATTTTCTTCTTCCCATGTTTGTGGCTGATATTGGCATCCTTTTCAAAGTCGGGAACGATTTATTCTTTTGAGGAATTTTTCCAAAAGGAATACAGTTTAGCAAGCTTTCAAAAATTATTTACTGATACCTCAATGTACAATTATCCTCAGTGGTTTTTCAATACATTGTTCGTAGCGGCAGGAAGTTGTATATTAGGAACATTTTTAACTATTTTAACAGCCTATACCATGTCGAGATTTGAATTTAAGGCAAGAAAACCTATGATGAAAACAACCATGGTGCTTGGAATGTTTCCATCCTTTATGGGAATGACCGCAGTTTATCTGTTAATGACACAGTTTAATCTTATCAATCACTTGTGGGGACTGATTTTGATTTATAGTGCAGGAGCGCCTATGGGGTATCTTACACAGAAAGGATTTTTTGATACCATTCCAAAGGCGATTGATGAGGCGGCAAGAATTGACGGAGCTACCAACTTACAGGTATTTACCAAGATTAATCTTCCTCTTTCAAAGCCTATGATTGTCTATACGGCACTGACCTCTTTTACATGGCCTTGGAGTGACTTTATTTTGCCGAAACTGTTATTAAAAAATAAGGACCTCTATACCGTAGCAGTAGGGTTAATGAGTCTTGATGAGACAGAATTTGCAAGATTTGCAGCAGGAAGTGTCTTTATTGCAATCCCGAACGTAATTTTGTATTTCTGTCTGGTGAAAAATATGGTAAATGGAATGGCTGCCGGAGCGGTAAAAGGATAAAAGTAGTGTAAGAAAAACAAAAATGTGCGTCGCACACTCTCGCAACTTTTTATAAAGTAAAAAGAGCTTCTAGGGGTAATGCTCCGGGTGAATAAGGAAGTATTTTAGAAAATGTGGTGTAATCTCAATAAAATGGGACTACACTCTTTTTCTTTATGCAGATTTAGATATTGTTTCTTGTTAAAGAGCCGTATCCTTTAATGCGGGAAAAACACACTCTATTGTTGCGGTAAAAACTTGTCCGTAAATGAAAATTATTCTGTTTTATCTTAGCGAGCAGACCATTTATATCTCACTTTTGCAAAATGGTACTCTTGTCAGAGAAATTCCCTGAAACCATTTAAACTTAAAACAGTAGTATCTATTAGCCAATTTTGAAAATATATTGATAATGGTGCATAATGGAAGTATAATAACTTTATGAGGTGATATTCTATGAAACTAATTAAAAGAAAACAATATTTAGATAAAATGATTAGTGTTATCGGCACTCCGGATATTAAAGTCATTACCGGTGTTCGCCGCTCAGGAAAATCAAAGTTGCTGGATGCGTTTAAAGAATACATTGAGGAAAACATTCCAAACAATAATATCATTCACATTAATTTTAATTTACCCGAATATGACCATTTACTCGAATATCGTCCTTTGTATGATTACATCAATTCCCAATATGTTAAGGACAAAGAGAACTTTGTTTTTATAGATGAAGTTCAGATGTGCAATGATTTTGAAAAAGCAATCAATGGATTACACGCTACCGAAAAATACGATATATATATCATAGGTTCAAACGCTTTCCTTTTAAGTTCTGACCTTGCAACTTTATTTACAGGAAGAACCTTTGAAATTAAGGTATATCCGTTTTCATTTAGCGAGTATTTACAATATTTCGGTTATACCGATAAATATGATGCATTCGATAAATATGTGTTAGAGGGCGGTATGTCAGGCTCTTATCTTTACAAAGACCAAGAAGCAAAATACGATTATATTAGTGAAGTATTTGATACTCTGATAGTTCGAGACATACGCAAAAAATATAAAATCCGCAATATCCAGTTGATGGACAGAATTGTGGACTATTTGATGGATAATATCTCTAATCTTTCATCAGCAAGAAGTATAACTAACACTTTAAAAGTGGCTATGGAAAAAATACACCACACAACTGTTGGCACATATATGCAATATCTTTGCAATGCTTTTGCTTTTTATAAAGTTCGCAGATACGATATTAAAGGTAAAAAATATCTCGCTTCAAATGACAAATATTATTTAAGTGACCATACTTTCCGCTATGCAAAACTCGGAACAAAAAATATGGATTACGGCAGAGTGCTTGAAAACATTGTTGCAATAGAGCTACTACGAAGAGGTTATGAAGTTTACGCCGGTGTTCTTTATAAAAAAGAAATTGACTTTGTGGCTATTAAGCGTAATGAAAAAATTTACATTCAGGTATCTGACAATATTAGTGATGAAAAAACCTTTGAACGAGAAGTATCACCATTGTTGCAAATTAAAGATGCTTATCCCAAGATGGTAATTGCCCGTACACGACACGACGAATATCAATACGAAGGTATAAAAATTATAGATATTGCAAACTGGTTATTAAATTAGCCGAAAATAACAATTATTTAATTTTGGCTAACGCCTTATTATCCCACAAGTATCTTTACTTCAAGCCTATATTTGTTGGGATGAGTAGTGGAAAAATGTAGAAAACCGATGAGCACTAATATATCAAAGCAAAATATAAATGATACTATTAAATTTAAAAATAAAAATAGATAAGCAACTTAAAGATGCCGGTTGGAACATAGTATCAAGAGAAGACTAGTATTCCTAATTATGTTCTAGTAATTGTAGGGGCTTAGGGTGCCCCTAACGAGTACCGTTTTAGAGCCGCAGGAGTAAAAAAAGTCTGGTCGCTAAGGTGTTGCAGAACATCGTGTGGTTGCTGTTTTTCGGAAGTGGCTATCCCAATGGTCTGCTCACTAAGAGTAAATATCAATTTGACTTTTCACAATCAAAGCCTGATTTCTTCCCTTTGCAATGCCACAGATGTAATAAGTTTTTATACTGCCTTATTACCCCGTAGCAAAAACCCTAGAAGCTTTTCGTTTAGGGGATGAAAAACGTTTATTCTGTAAATTCCTGTGCCAGTGCTTTCGTTCTGTTTAACGCATTGGCAACCGGCGGCAAAGAGATAATCATTAATGTAATGACACTCTCAGTAAGAAGATAAGAGCCGTTGTATACCAAAGAATAAATCGGTGCACTCATGCCACTGCCTTTTGCATAAGAAGCAAAGAATAAAAGTCCGGATAAAAAGGCAAAGAAATAGCGGCCAAGTACTCCCACAATGTAGCCTTTGATTAATCCGTTTTTCTTTTTCCAAAAGAAACCGGAAAGTCCAAGAGAGCCAAAAGCCAAAGGATAATCAGTAAAAAACTGAGGGATAGAATAAAAGTAAGGTCCCATAACGAACTGAAGCAGACCATAGGCAACAGCGGCAGTAAGTCCCACATAAGGACCATACCAATAACCAATTAATACAATAAACAGCATACTGAATAAGGTAACTGAACCGCCCATAGGTAATGAAAAAGGTTTTATAATAGAAGCGACAGATGCTAAGGCGAGAGCAACTGCGGAAAATACCAATTGTTTTGTGTGAATTTTATAAGATAATTGATTCATAATAACGCCTCCTTTTTCCTTAATACTATAACATTAATTCTCAAAAAGGAAAAGAAAATGCCGGTAACAGCACTTTGTTGTAATAAAACATTAAAGTAATGAAAGAAAAATATTGCAAAATAAGAAAAATAATACTAAAATAAGAATGTTGACAATGAAATACACTAAATAAAGGAGAATTTCTATGAGCTATGTTGATGAAGTGCTGGAGCGTGTAATTGCTAAGAACCCAGCAGAACCTGAATTTCATCAGGCAGTAAAAGAGGTTTTAAATTCTTTAAGACCAGTAATTGAAGCAAATGAAGAAGTATATCGTAAGGAAGCACTGTTAGAGCGTTTAACCGAGCCGGACAGACAGTTTAAGTTCCGTGTACCTTGGGTAGACGATAAGGGACAAGTACAGGTAAACACAGGTTACCGTGTACAGTTCAATAACAGCATTGGACCATATAAGGGAGGATTAAGATTACATCCTTCTGTAAACCTCGGAATTATTAAATTCTTAGGTTTTGAGCAGATTTTCAAAAATTCCTTAACCGGACTTCCAATCGGTGGCGGTAAGGGAGGTTCTGATTTTGATCCTAAGGGAAAATCAGACCGTGAAATTATGGCATTCTGCCAGAGCTTTATGACTGAGCTTTGCAAATATATCGGTGCTGATACTGACGTACCGGCAGGAGACATCGGAACAGGTGCAAGAGAAATTGGTTATATGTTTGGACAGTTCAAGAGAATTCGTGGTACATATGAAGGTGTGTTAACAGGAAAAGGACTTTCTTATGGCGGATCTTTAGCTCGTACAGAAGCAACCGGATACGGTTTGTTATACTTAACAGCAGAAATGTTAAAGTGCAACGGAAGCGACATCAAAGGTAAGACAGTATGTATATCCGGTTCTGGTAACGTTGCAATTTACGCAACAGAAAAAGCACAGCAGTTAGGCGCAAAAGTTGTAACTGTAAGTGATTCTACCGGATGGGTATATGATCCGGAAGGAATCGATGTTGCATTATTAAAAGAAGTAAAAGAAGTAAAACGTGCTCGTTTAACAGAGTATGCAGCAGCAAGACCAAGTGCAGAATACCATGAAGGACGTGGTGTATGGACAATTAAGTGTGATGTTGCACTTCCATGCGCAACTCAGAATGAGTTATTATTAGAAGATGCAAAAGCATTAGTGGCAAATGGTTGTATGGCAGTTGCAGAGGGTGCTAATATGCCTACTACTTTGGAAGCAACAGAGTACTTACAGCAGAATAAAGTATTATTTGCACCAGGAAAGGCTGCAAACGCAGGTGGAGTTGCTACATCTGCATTAGAAATGAGCCAGAACTCTGAAAGATTGAGCTGGACATTTGAGGAAGTTGACAGCAAGTTAAAGAACATCATGGTAAATATCTTCCACAATCTGGATGATGCTGCAAAACGTTATGGCAAAGAAGGCGATTATGTAGCAGGTGCTAATATCGCAGGATTTGAAAAAGTTGCAAATGCTATGATTGCTCAGGGTGTTTGCTAATTATAAGAGTTAAGTGGGTTTTTCCCGGAAGGGTTATGGAGAAGGTTTAGATAAATAGTAGTACCAAAAGTTCCGTAGACAGAAATAAAAGTCTGTTTGCGGAACTTTTGTGTTATAATAAGGAAAGCGAAGAAAAGAGAACAATCACATGAAAGAAAAAGAAAATTTTATGCAAAAAACATGGGTAGTATGGCTGGGAGCTCTCATTTGCTGCGCCTTGTGGGGAAGTGCATTTCCATGTATAAAAATCGGATATGAGTTATTTCACATTCCGTCAGATAATTCGGCATCCCAGATATTATTTGCAGGGTATCGTTTTACCTTGGCTGGAATATTGACACTTCTTATTGGAAGCGCACTAGAACGGAAAGTTTTATTGCCGAAAAAAGAAAGTCTTGGAAAAATATGCTGGTTAAGTATGCTTCAGACCGTAGTACAATATTTATTTTTTTATATCGGGCTTGCAAATACAACCGGAGTGAAAGCATCTATTATTGAAGGCTTAAATGTATTTGTAGCAATTCTTGTGGCAAGTCTTATCTTCCGTCAGGAATTACTTACCGGAAGAAAAATACTCGGCTGCATACTTGGATTTGCAGGAGTAGTACTTATAAATCTTACCGGAAGCGGATTGGATATGAGCTTTCACTTAAAGGGAGAAGGGTTTATTTTTATTTCTACGGTTTCCTATGCCTTTTCTTCCGTATATCTGAAACGATATTCCCAAAAAGAAAATCCGGTAGTCCTAAGTGGCTGGCAGTTTTTGATAGGCGGCGTGATTATGAGTATTTGCGGCAGCGTGGCAGGAGGAAAAGTAAGTGGTTTTCATATAACCTCTGTGGCAATGCTGGTATATCTGGCACTCATTTCAGCAGTAGCCTATTCCTTGTGGGGAATTTTATTAAAGTACAACCCAATATCCAAGGTTGCTGTATTTGGATTTATGAATCCGGTATGTGGTGTGATTTTGTCCGCAATTTTATTAAAAGAGTCACAGCAGATGGGAATAGAAAGCATAGGGGCATTGATTTTAGTATGCCTTGGAATTTATATTGTGAACAAGTCCAAAAATGTGTAGTAAAATAAAAAACAGGAAGAGAAATGGACGTTGTAATAACAGTTCTGCAATCTCTTTCTGTTTTTTATATCATAGGAAAAATGCGAGATTATTAAATTTAGGAAACATTCTTTTTTATTTGTTCTAATAACTTTAAATCTGATTGAGTGATTTTTAAGTTAGAGCAATAATTTTTTCCTTCGGGGGTAGTTACATTCATTTCAATAATCGTACCTTCCTTTATGCCATCATTGGAAACTGCACGAAGGAATTTTGGAAACTTTGGATGATTAGAAGTAAATGTTTTCCACGCATTCATAAATTGAAAAAGTTGAGCCGGATTCATTCCCATATTTCATAGTCCTTTCTGAAAGTAATAAAGTGAATTTGTATTTATTTGCGTCTATACTGAATCGGAGTTAAATGTTCATCCAAGGAGCAGAACTCATAACCCTCGTCATCCAGTGTCTTCAAAATCGTAGGAAGAGCTTTAAGGGTGGCATTCTTGCCGGCACCATCATGCATTAGTACAACGGGCTGGTCGAAGTTTCCAACATTCGTACACACATTTTCTAAAATATTTTCTGTGGTAGTAAGGTTGCTGCCGTCTCCGGAGCTTACGTTCCAGTCATAGTAGATAAATCCACGGCGTTCCATTTCTGCAATAATATCATTTACAACAGCCGTTTTTCCATTGGTACTGCCGCCGGGAAAACGAAACAGGGTAGGACGCACACCGGTTTCCTCATACACCCAGTTATAGACTTTATTAAAATCTTCTAAAAAGGCATCCACAGACTTGTAGATTTTATCGTAATCATGGCTGTAAGAGTGAAGGGCAAGGGTGTGTCCACGGTCTACAATTTCTTTTAAATAGGCAGTGTATTGCTCATTGTCCGTATGTACCACGAAAAAGGTTGCCTTTGCATCGTATTTATCCAGCAAATCTAATACCTGTGGAGTTAAGTCAGACGGACCATCATCAAAGGTCAGATAAACCTTTAAGTCAGAAGTATTATTACCGGAAAAAGTAGCCCCTGCATAAAGGTCAGGATACTTTTTCTCATAGCTGGAAGTCGTGTTATCTTTTTTATTGTCAGAATCCTTATCATCAGAATCCTCATCTTCGGAATTGGAAGTATTTTGGCAATCAGCAAGCCGGGTTGTCAATTCATTGATGTACTCAGTCTGTCCTGCAATGAAGTCTTCTTTTTCCTTCAACTGGGTGTTTAAGTCAGAAACATTGGATTGCAATGTCTTGTTTTGGGATTTGGTCTTTTCAAACTTTTGCTGATAGATAAAAAAGAAAAGTCCACCCAAAATAAGCAGGCTGACAAGTAACAATGATAATATAATAACTGGTAATTTTTTCTTCATAAAAATCTCCTTTATATGCTAGTCACAACTAATTTAGTATATCGGATGGCAGGGAGTTTTGCAAGGCGTTCTTGTATATTATCCTCGGACAGTGTAAAATAGAAGGAGCAAAAAAAGAAACAGGAGAAAAGTATGAAATTTATTCATATAGCAGATGTGCATTTGGGAGCGACACCGGATAAAGACACTCCGTGGGCGCAGGAAAGAAAAATTCATAGCCAAAGGGCATTTGAACAGGTCATTAATATAGCAGAAGAGGAACAGGTAGATTTACTATTGATAGCAGGTGACTTATTTCATCGTCAGCCATTGCTGCGAGAGTTAAAAGAGGTCAACTATCAGTTTTCCAAGTTATCCCATACACAGGTGGTATTGATAGCGGGAAATCACGATTTTATGAATCCGGAATCTTACTATCGTACCTTTCAGTGGGAGAAGAATGTTCACTTTTTGAAAAAAGAGAGTATAGAGTATGTGGAACTGCCCATGCTTCGAACCAGAGTGTATGGTTTGAGCTACTGGCATCGGGAATTGCCCGAGGCATTGTATGATAATATTAAGGTAGAAGAGGGAAGTTTTTTGAATATCCTCTTAGCACATGGAGGAGACGAAAAACACATTCCCTTTCAGGCGGAGAAATTCCAAAGAATGGGATTTGACTATGTAGCGTGTGGACATATTCATAAGCCGGTACAGTTGGTAGAAAATCGTGTAATTATGGCAGGTGCTTTGCAGCCGGTAGATTGTAATGATATTGGAGCACATGGATTTTTCATGGGAAGCTTAACCAAGGAAAGATGTCAGGTGGAATTTCATCCATTGACCTATTGCGAATATGCAGTGATGAATTTAAAGGTAACCAGCGATATTACCAATGGAGCATTGGAGGAGTTTGTGCAAAAAAGGCTGGAACAGGCACCGGAATATATGATTTTCAAAGTGATGTTGACGGGATTCTATGATGGAAGTGCCCCTATTGAAACAGAACGTTTGGAAAAATTAGACCGAGTTATACAGGTGGTAAACCAGTGTCAGCCGGATTATAACTTTGAGCGGTTAAAACAGCAATATAGTCAGCAGTTAATTGGAAAATATATTAGTGCAATGGAACGTCTGCCGCAGGACGAGGTGGCAAAACTGGCATTGTACTATGGCGTAGAAGCCTTACTAGATAGTTAAGAGAATAAGAGGAACTTGTTATGAAGATTACAGAACTTCAGATAAATAATTTTGGAAAGTTTCACCAGAAGAGGATAGCAGTCCATCCGGGGCTTAATATCATTTATGGTGACAATGAAACTGGAAAATCTACCCTGCATCAGTTTATTACCGGAATGTTATTTGGTATGGAAAAACAGCGGGGAAGAGCAGGAAAAAATGACACATACCAACAATATGAACCGTGGAACAGCAGTTCTTATTATGCAGGCGCAATGCGTTTTCAAGTGGATGGAAAAAGCTTTCGGATAGAGCGCAATTTTTATCATAAGGAAAAGACTGCCACATTGAAAAATGAGTTAGACGGAGAAGAATTATCCGTAACTCATGGGGATATGGAGATGTTGCTTGGCGGGATGAAAAAAAGCACTTATGAAAATACCTATTGCATTCGACAGGCTGCCGTAGAGACAGGAAAAGAGTTTTCCGGCATTTTACAAAATTACTTTGTAAATGCATCACACACCGGAGACAGTGATGTAAATCTCACCGGAGCGCAGAAAAAGTTAAAGACGAAACAAAAGGAATTGGAGCAGGCATACCGCAAGGAATGGGAAGAACGGAAAAGTGCCTGTGAAAAGCTGCAGCTTGCCCAAGAACTTGCAAAAAAAGATTTCAACCAGTTGGAGCAGCAATTAGAACAATTAAAGGCAGAAGGGTATCAAACGCAGGTAATGTGGCAGAATCCCGAAGACATTCCGATGGAAAATGAGATAAATCCCATGGCAGAGTTTTTACAACAGGAACAGGGAGAACGTCAGGAAAGCCGTTGTCGAAGAAGAAAGGGTATTTTTGGCGGAGTGATACTTTTAGCAGCTATATTGGCAGGCAGCCGAGTGGTTGGAAGAGGACTGGCAGCAGCAGTTTCTCCTATATTTTTCCTTGAGATATTACTGTTTGTGGCAGGAGTTGCAGGGTTTATCTATTTTCAAAAGCAGGAGAAACGTGTGCGCAGAGAAATTCGGGCAAGAGAAGAAGCAAACCGTGGATTGCGTGGACAAAAGGAAAAAATAGAAGAAAAAGAGTGGACAAAGAAGCAGGCAGTGGTGCAGATGCTGAACCAACAGAAGATAGAAAAGAGTGCGTTGCTTTCCAATCTTACAGAAGAAATAGAAGAGATAGGAAAGAAAAGCGAAAAGGAACAGGAGTTAGAGCGACAGATTGCAGCCTGTCAATTGGCACTTCAAATGCTGCAGAAAATATCCGAAAATGTATATGAAGATACCAGAGAACAGTTAGAGGGTGAGATATCCGGTATACTGTATTCTCTCACCGGCGGAAAATATGACCGCATTACGTTGGATGATGATATGAATCTGGTAGTATGTCAGGAGGGAAGAACTCTTTATCCATGGCAGTTGAGCCGAGGAACTATGGAGCAGATGTATCTGGCATTGCGGTTAGGCGCAGGAAGATTTTTCACACAGGAAGAACCATTGCCGGTGTTATTAGATGAGGCATTTGCAGCCTTTGATGAAAAACGTTTAGAGAGTGCGTTGAAGTGGTTAGCGGCGCAGCCGGAGCAGATTTTTCTGTTTACCTGTCAAAAGCGGGAAATGGAGTTGTTAGATAGAAACGCCATACCATATGGAAAGATTTGGCTGCAAAACATATAGGAATGAGGCAAGGTATGAGTAAGAAAAAGAAGAAAAGGAAGAAATATCGTGTGTTTTGGTTTTTTGCCAAAGTGCAGATATTATTGCTGTTAGTAATTGCAATAGCTCTTGGCGTGTATTATTTTGGAGGTTATGCCCAAAAGGTAAGTGAATTACAGGCAGATGCCAAACGGTTAGTAAGTCAGTCGGACGAAAGTACATTTCGTTCTGTACAGACCAGCGTGGTTTACGACGCCAACGGTCAGCAGATTTCTACCTTAAAAGGGGAAAAGGATGTTTACTATCTGGAATATGATGAGATACCGGCGTATGCAACAGCGGCGATGGTAAGTATTGAGGATAAAAAGTTTTATCGTCATAATGGAATTGATGTAAAGGCAATTCTTCGTGCGGCAAAGGCAATGATAGAAAATGGCGAGGTAACTCAGGGAGGAAGTACCATTACCCAGCAGTTGGCACGAAATGTATTCCTAAATCAGGATGTAAAATGGGAACGTAAGGTAGAAGAAATGTTCATTGCAGTGGAATTGGAAAAGATATACAGCAAGGACAAGATTATGGAATTCTATATGAATAACATTTACTTTGGAAATGGATACTATGGAATTCAGGCGGCAAGTATTGGATATTTTAATACGGAAGTGAAGAATTTATCTCTTTCCCAGATTGCGTTTTTATGTGCAATTCCCAATAATCCGACCCTTTATGACCCTGTTGAACATTCGGATAATACCATAAAGCGGCGTGATAGAATCCTCAACAATATGTTAGAGGATGGAAAAATCAGTCAAAAAACACATGATGAAGCAGTGGCAGAGACGATTACGTTAAACCGCCCGCAGAAAACGAAAAATGACTATGTGGAGACTTATACCTATAACTGTGCGGTAAGGGCAATTATGGCACAGGAGGGATTTCAGTTTCAGACCGAATTTGCCAATGAAGAGGAAAGACAGACTTATGAGTCCAACTATAAAATTGCATATGAGGACTGTCAGAAGAGCCTGTATACCAAAGGCTATCGAATTTATACCTCTATTGATTTAAATATGCAGCAGCAGCTTCAGAATGCAGTGGACTCTAATTTGGCAGAATTTACGGAACAGACAGAAGAGGGGGTTTATACGTTGCAGGGAGCAGCGGTATGTATTGATAATCATACCGGATATGTAAAGGCAATTGTAGGTGGAAGAAACCAAAACTTAGCCGGATATACCCTAAACCGTGGATATCAAAGTTTTCGTCAGCCGGGTAGTGCCATTAAGCCATTGATTGTGTATACGCCAGCCTTAGAGCGACAATATACACCGGATACCATTGTGTCTGACACCAAGATAGAAGGTGGACCGTCCAATGCAGGAGAAAACTATGAAGGAGACATTACCCTGAGACGTGCGGTGGAAAAGTCAAAGAATACGGTGGCGTGGAAATTATTGGAAGAATTAACTCCGGAGGTGGGATTATCTTACTTAAAGGAAATGAAATTTTCCAAACTGGATGTTCGTGACGAAAGACTTACCAGTGCCTTAGGCGGACTTACCAATGGTGTTTCTCCTGTTGAAATGACGGCAGCCTATGCGGCGTTGGAAAATGAGGGAAAGTATCGGGAGCCTACCTGTATCGTCAAGATTACCGATGCGGATGGTGTTGTTTTGTATGAAAATGCAATGGAAGAAAAGCAGGTATATAAGGTAAATGCCACTCGTATGATGACGGATATGTTGGTAAGTGTTATGCAGGAGGGAACTGGAAAAGGACTGGCATTAGACAATATGCCATGCGCCGGAAAAACAGGAACTACTAATGACAATAAAGACGGCTGGTTTGCAGGATATACCAGTTACTATACCACATGTGTGTGGGTAGGATATGATATGCCAAAGGAACTTCCGGGGTTGTCTGGAGCAAGTTATCCGGGAGCTATCTGGAAGACTTTCATGGAACAGATTCACCAAGGTTTGACACCGGTAGACTTTAATCCCTATATTGATGAAAATAAGCAAAGTCTGAATAATCAGGAATATTTAGATGGTGTTGAAAAAGAGGAAAAGGGAGAAGAAGAGACTCCCTAGAAGAAAAAAAGGCTGTGGCTTTACGATTCATTATCGTAAGTCACAGCCTTTCCGTTAGACATTTTCATCTTTTAAGGTTTCCATGATATTTTCTTTTTTAATCTTTTTCATGGAATATAGCATGGTAGCAAATACCACTAAAAATACACTTCCGATTGCAATCACAATGCTGTACCATGGAATGAAAAAGTTCATTTCAAGTCCATCGGAGATAGAACGGTAAATCCACCAAGTAACCAAAATGGAAACTGGCAGACCGTACAACAGTCCTTTGAATCCATAAAGTAAACATTCAAAGTTCATCATTTTCTGGAATCCACCGGGAGTCAGTCCAATGGATTTTAACATGGCAAATTCTCGTTTGCGCAGACTGATGTTGGTAGAAATGGTATTAAATACATTTGCTGCAGCAATCAGAGAAATCAAAATGATAAATCCATAGGAAAAAACATTAATAACCGTAATAAGTGCACGTTCTTGTTCTTGACTGGCAGCATGGTCATATAAAGAACCAGTAGAAAGGTTATGACTGGAAAGAACTTTTTGAATCTCAGTCATTGCCTGTGTATGATCCTTACATTGGAAACTAAGTGTCAAACCAAGGTGCTTGCTGATAGGATAGTCGCAAGGCAAATTGGCATAAGATACGTCACTTTCTAAAAAAGAAAATACCTGATCTATCATGCTATAAGGAAAAAACAAGTTGATATATCCATTGTCTGTGTAAGTCATATCCGGTGCATCAGTAAGAGCGGCGCCAATGCGCAGCGGGAGTTCCTTGCTGCTTTCGGTCAAAGGAAGTTCCAAGGTATCTGTATCAGAATCATCCATACCGTATAGGCCAACGATAGCACCTGTCTCATTTTGGATATGCTCATAGGCGCTGTAACCCTCTTTGTTTTTTTGAAAATAAAGGTTAATATCTGCATTGTCCGTATCAGAGAATATGGAAAATGTATGATACTTAGAATCCATATATACAGTTGTAGTGTTAAGGGCAATAGCAGTAGGCTGCTGTGCGTTAAAATAGTCTTTTTCCGAAAGATTGTGCGCATTTAAATAGTTTCGAAAAACATCATCCTGTATAAAGCGAAGATAAAATCCCTGCAAGGACAAATTGTTTGCATCTGTCGAAAGCTTGCTTTGACCGGATATTTCGGCTTGAAAATCTTTATAATTTGTACTTAATGCATCCGCATTTATTGTACCGTCAGAATAAATGGTGCAATCAAAAGAGCTGGCGGTAATACTTGGAATCTCAGAAAGCTCTGTCATCAAGGCATCTAAGGAATAACCGTCCTCTTCTGAATAGCAATAGGAAATATCACATCCGGAATCATTTATAACACTGGAAGTTGACGCAGTCAGATAAGCACAAAAGCTGCTGGCAGAGATAAAAAGTACAATGCTTAAAAACAGGGAGATTACGGTAGCACGGTATTTCTTGCGGTTTCGTTTATAGTTTTTTGTGGCAATCATACCTTCAAATCCGAAAAGCTTCTTAGTAAGTCGAGAGGTCTTTACCTTTCCGGAACGGATGGTAATATCCTTGGTTTGACGAATTGCATCAATGGCAGAAGTTTTCATGGAACGTCTTGCAGGAAGCCATGCAGAGATTAAAATGGTAACCAGTGAAACCAAAACTGCAATCAAAAGTGCCGGAACAGATGCATGTAGGGAAAGAACCACGCCACTGTCAGAGTAAATGTATTTTGCAATAATTTCTCCGGTAAAACGGAAAGTAATGCCGATACCGATAATTCCGCATAAAATTCCAAGAGGAATACCAATCATGCTTAAAAAGAAAGCTTCAAATAACACACTGGAGGTAAGCTGCTGCTTAGTAGCTCCAATGGAACGAAGTAATCCAAACTGTTTGGTTCGTTCGCTGACGGAAATAGAAAACGCATTGTAAATCAGAGAAATAGAACCAAAAGCAATGATACAGATTAAAATAGCAGCAAGATTGTACAATACAGCATTATAACTGCTTTCTCCGGAATCGCCATATAAACGCAGTAAGGAATAATTAGCAGTACCACTTGCGCTGTCAAAATGCGTTATAATGTTATCAAGGTAAGAAATAGCAGTAGAAATGTCCTTTGTACAAAAATAAATGTCATAAAATCCACTGGTAGTTTTATCTGAAAGGGTGAGCGCAGTATAACCGGGTGCAGAATAATCTTCAAAAGAAGGTCGTTCATAAAAACCAACTACGGTATAAGAGTGCTTTGTAGTATCTATGATAGATTCGGCAGTTTCAGAAGCATCATCTTCCTCAGAAGATAAATATGGGGTATGATTATCCAGTTCATATCCTGTGGAGTCCACACGTTTTCCCAATGTGAGGGATATGGTGTCATTTAAGGAATAGAAAATACTGCCATTGGTCTGTAAATGGTCAGGAAGCAGAATTTCATTACTGTTTTTTGGCATTCTGCCGGAAGTAATGTGTACAGGCAAAAGCTCGGTAAAGTTATCTGAGACACCGTATACGCACAGATAAGGCTTATCCGGATTTTGTGAGTTCTCTAATGTGGCAAAGCCAAGCCGATTCATAAGTGTGCTGTCACTTACCCGTTCGTCATTTGTGATTTCGCTGGTTTGTTTAGCGGTTAAATCGTAAACAGTATCATGCCAACTACCATTGGTATAGATAGTGTGGGAAATCAAAAACTGGTGCAGGGAAGAAATGCTAACAGTAACAGCCGTAAACATGGCTGCGGATAAAAGAATCCCGATAATAGTAACCAGTGTACGGGTGCGGTTTTCTTTTAAATTTTTTAGTGTAACCCTTTGGAAAATATTCATGGGCGAATCACCTCATCTCTGGTGATTTTTCCGTCTTCAATGGCAATAATACGATTTGCCTGTAATGCAATATTTTCATCATGGGTAATCATAATCAAAGTCTGTTTGTATTTTTCGTTAGAGTATTTCAAAAGCTCAACGATTTCCTGACTGTTTTTAGAATCCAGATTACCGGTTGGTTCGTCTGCAAGTACAACGGATGGTGCATTCATCAGAGCTCTGCCGATAGAAACACGCTGCTGTTGTCCACCTGAAAGCTGATTCGGCAGATGTCCTTCTCTGCCCTCCAAAGAAAGAATGTGCAATAGTTCTTTCAGACGTTCCTCATTTACCTTTCTGCCGTCCATCAGAACAGGAAGTGTCATATTTTCCGTTACATTTAGGACAGGAATCAAATTGTAAAACTGATAAATAAGCCCTACCTGACGGCGGCGGAAGATAGCGAGCTGTTTTTCGTTTTGTGCATAAACATCCGTTCCCTCCATGAACACCTTGCCCGAGGTAGGGGTATCTACACCGCCTAAAATATGAAGCAAGGTAGATTTACCGGAACCGGATGGTCCGATAATAGCAAGAAATTCGCCCTTTTCCACAGAAAAAGAGACATGATTCAGAGCGGTAACCTGATTTTCGCCGGTACCATAGACCTTGGTAAGGTCTTCCACTTTTAAAATTTCCATAACAGAATTCTCCTTTTTCTCATAGTTGATAGAAACAGTATAGCCAATGGGAGTGACATACCGGTGACTGTAAAGTGACAATATTGTCACTTAGTGTTATGCATAATGGAGTAGGTATGATGAAGTAAATATGATAAAGCAAATATGATGAAGCAGGTATGATAAAGCAGGTATGATAAGGCGAATATGATGAAGTAAATATGATAAAGCAAGCGTGATAAAGAATAGTGCTTATTTGTAAAATTTCAGAATAAAACGTGCGCCACCCTCCAATCGGTTTTCCGCCTTTAACGTACCGTTTTGCTGGGAAACAATCATGCGGGCGAGTGCAAGACCAATTCCCACGCTCTGGTCGCCGGAGTTTTTTCCCTTATAAAAACGCTCAAACAAGTGCGGCAAATCCTGAGAAGAAAATCCCGGACCGTTATCTTCGATAATAATTTCCGTAAAAATCGTATTTTCCCGACAAGTGGCAGTGATAGTGCCACCGGCAGGAGTGTGCTCCATGCAGTTTTTTAAAATATTAGAAAGTGCTTCCACAGACCATGATAAGTCTCCCACAAACTGTTCATTTCCTGTTTCAAAATGCATTTCAAAGGTCTGTTCCCGAAGCTCAAAGGGAATTAAGAGAGGCTCACTTGCCTGCTTTAAGAGCTGTGGAAGAGGTATGGAAACGTGCTTTAAATAGGCAGTGCCTGCATCCATTTTAGACATTTTAAGCAAAGCCTCCACCAACCAGTCCATGTGGGAAAGAAGCTGTGCTAATTCCATAAGCAAGGAACGTTCCCTCTCTTTTGATAGGTCAGGCTTTTTTAATAAGGATAAAATTAAGTGCATAGAGGTGAGAGGGGAGCGAAGCTGATGGGAAATATCTGCCATAGCATCGGATAGGTATTTCTTGTCACGGCTAAGAGCGTCTGCCTGCTCGGTCAGACGCAAAGTCATTTTTGACAACTCGTTTTGGAGAATCGAGAGCTCTCCCTCACGATAATTTTCAAAATGAATCGGTGTCTGATGGTGGAGCATCTGGTCTAACTCCTGACTGAGCTTTTCTAGTTTGCGATAACGTCTCTGGGTAATAAAAAGATGGGAAACAAGAAAAAAAGCACTGCACCCAAGTGTCAGAAGACCACAGCTTAGCCCCAATCGAAAGCCAAGGATAGAAAAAGCAAGAAGAGCAGTCATATCAAGGATTAGTGTATGTTTGATTTCAGGATTGCGAAAAAAGTTCATCATAATTAAACTCCCATTTTGTAGCCCATTCCACGAATGGTTTTTATATAAATTGGGTTTTGCGGGTCGTCTTCAATTTTTTCACGGAGACGTTTGATGTATACCGTTAAGGTATTGTCATTGACAAATTCCCCTGCAATGTCCCAAAGTTCATCTAACAGTCGGCTGCGGGAAAGCACAATTCCCTGATTATTTAAAAATAAAAGTAATAGACGATATTCCAGTGCAGAAAGAATCACTTCCGTTCCGTTTTTCCAAACAGTGCCCTTGGCAGTATCTGCGGAAAGTCCCTGATATTCCAATAAAGGAGAACTGTTTCCATAACGGCGCAGAACGCTGTTGATACGGGAAATGAGCTCTCTTGGGCGAAAAGGTTTGGCAATGTAGTCATCCGCTCCAAGGTCTAATCCGGTTACAACGCTGTATTCATCACCGGAAGCAGTCAAAAAAATTACCGGGAGGTCTGTCATGGATTTTGCCGCACCACAGACAGAAAACCCATTGCCATCTGCCAAAGAGATATCCAAAAGCAGAAGGTCAAAGCTTTGGGCATTTGTTTCTAATAATTCCAGTGCTTTTGTTTGTCCGGTAACAGCAGTAACACCAAAGCCCTCTTGTTTTAAGAAAGAGGTCAGGTTGGAGATAATGCTCTTATCGTCTTCTACTAATAAGATTTCTGTCATAAAAAGCCTCCCTAAAATTTGTTATTGCTATTTTAGCATTTATAAGGTGGTTTTTCAAGAAAAGAGCAAAGTCTATAAAAGATTGTTATAATAATGCCGAAAAGTCTATTATGAAATTGTAAAAACACGCATTTTTCTAGTTGAGAATACAGACAGAATATGATACCATTTACTCTGTAGAATATTATAAAAGATAGAAATAAAGGAGCGTTTAATAAGATGAAAAAATACGGATTCGGAGTAGATATTGGAGGAACTACCTGTAAGGTAGGTCTATTTGAAACAACAGGTCAGATTATTGATAAATGGGAGATTCCAACAGACAAGGCAGAAGAGGGAAAAAATATTCTTCCTAATATAGCAGCATCATTAAAAGCAAAAATGGCAGAAGAAGGCATTACAAAGGATGATGTAGAAGGTATTGGTGTAGGAATCCCGGGACCGGTACGTTGCGATGGAAGCGTATCTGTGTGTGTAAACCTTGGATGGAAAAATGTTCATGTGCCAAAAGAATTAGAAGACATGATGGAAGGAATCAAAGTCATGGCAGGAAACGATGCGAATGTAGCGGCTCTTGGTGAAATGTGGCAGGGTGGCGGAAAAGGCCATGAAAATGTAGTAATGGTAACGCTTGGAACCGGAGTCGGCGGTGGAATTATCGTTGGTGGAAAAATGGTTGCCGGAAGTAACGGAGCAGGTGGAGAAATCGGTCATATTACAGTAAATCCACATGACTCCATTGCGTGTAACTGTGGAAGAAAGGGCTGTTTAGAGCAGTATGCATCTGCAACAGGAATTACCCGTCTTGCAAAAGAACGTCTTGCAAGTGAGCATGAAAGCTCTCCATTAGATACAGCAGAAGAAATCAGTGCAAAAGCAGTATTTGATGCATATAAAGAAGGAGACAAAACAGCAGAAGAAATCGTAGAGAAGTTTGGACGTATTCTTGGAAATGCATTAAGCAATATTGCATGTGTAGTAGACCCTGAGATATTTGTAATCGGTGGTGGTGTATCTAAGGCTGGTGAAACTTTAATCGATGTAGTGAAAAAATACTATCGTAAAGCAGCATTTGCGCCATGTGAAGATACCAGATTCGCATTAGCATCTCTTGGAAATGATGCAGGTATGTATGGATGCGTGAAGTTGATTTTAGGTGAGTAAAATACATAGGAATTTGTACCAGAAGAAAAAGAGCTGCGCACGAATTAATTGGTGCGCAGCCACTTTTTTAAAGTAAATGTTATATTTGATATGCTATTAAAAATTGTGTTAATTGTTGACAAAATTAGAAAAACATGATACACTATATAAGCTAATTTCATAACGATGCGTGGCTCAGCTTGGTAGAGCGCTGCGTTCGGGACGCAGAGGTCGCAGGTTCAAATCCTGTCGCATCGATTCTTTACTAACGTATGCATAAAAAGGTTCAGTGAACCTTTTTATGCAGGCAGGGACACCGCTAATCCTTAGAATTTGAGGATTAGCGGTCTTTTTCTGCTTTTTATATGAAATCATTGTTCCTGTATTAGAAGTATTGGGGTTAAGACATTTTAAAGCAGACAATGAAATTAATAATAAAGATATAATGTGCAAAATATGTAAAGAAATTCAATTATGTAGTATGGCAATTATTAATATTTCTGGTTTAAATCCGAATGTAATGCTAGAACAAGGACTTGCATATGGGATAGGAAAATTTGTTATAATAATTAAAGATAAAAGTACGAAAGCAATAAGTGACCTTGGAAGCATTGAATATATTGAATATAGTCATGCATATGACTTGCAACAAAAATTGTTCCAAGCGTTAGAATGCAAAATATAAGAATGAGTGACGTAGTGGATAATTATGATAAGAGTGATAATGAAGATTCAAAATGGCAGGGAATATTATAAACCCATGCCATTTTGAAAAAGATTTTTTTATGATTTATAGAATAAACGTTGAAAAAAATTTTTGATTTTAGTAGATAAACGTGCATTCTGGACATCTACATGGAGAGAAGAAATTTCAAAATCTTTTTGGGATAAAGTATTTTTCAGAGCTTCGCATTTAGTTTTTAGAGTATTACGTTCGTTTTCTAATGTATTAATTTTTTCTCTAAGAGACGTTTCTTCTTCAGAGTGTTTGGCATTTTGGGTAGATATTTCATCTTTGTAATTTTTACAGGCTTGTTCTAAATTAGCTATCGTATTCATAGCAGTTATTTCATTTTTGTGTTTAGTTTTATATTCTTGAACAATCATTTGGTCATTGTCATATATCTTTTTTAATTCCATTATTTTTTCTTCGTAAAGTTGCATTTCTTTTTCATAGTCTATCATTTCAAAATATTCCTTTCGAATTGGATTTGAAATAAATTTTCCGTAAATATTTCGTTTAAATATATTGGAAAATTGTAAATGCATATTATGTATATCATCATCAGTCAGTAGTTCTTCATGTTTATACTGTCTGATAATTTTTTTGCTCAATTTAATTTCAAATACGGGAATTCCCATTTCCAACAAGTGATTTTTCTTTTGGGTTTCTGTTTTATGGGTAACTTCAACTTCGATGGCTAAAACACCACCCCATTTGTAAAGGTATTCTTTGGGTTCTGTTTTTTCAACAGAGAAATATAAATCTACCCTATATGGGATATCGCCATAATGTATAGTTTTTTCGTCTATAGTTTCATCGACATTCACGTAAACAGTAATTTTTTCGTCATTTTGCACCAAGGGCAGTATGCGTAATTTGGAAAGTTCTTCTTTGGCAATTTGATGTTTTACACTTTCGTTATCGGAATCGCCTGGAATGAAAGGCGGTGATACTTTATAACGAAAAAAGTAATGTTTTTTTTGTACTAAAGTTAGTTCATGTGGTGTTTCGGATTTATCCTTCCAAAATATTAATTTTTTAAAATAAGAAGGATTATTTTCTTTTAACTGATATGCGCTATATGCAGTGATTTCAAATCTTTCATTCGTTTCTTTGTTTTGGGCAGTTGCTATGGTTTTCATTTATTTTCTCCCAATAGGTAAGTATAGAATATTGGATAAAAATATTAAAGGAATAATAATTATTAAAAAGTAGTTTATCCATTGTAGGTAATAATAAAATGTGCTAAAATCTTTTCAGGAACAATCGTGTTACAGGGTGGCTGACCTCCATTTTACATAGAATGGGGGTGGTGCGTATGAAGAACAAATTTAGTTTTAATGACCTAATGCAGTTCGGATTGTTTTTGATTGCACTACTGACATTCATTTACTTGATTTGTCATTAGTATAAAACAAAACCACCCTGAATACTTTGGTCGGTTTCGGGTGGCTTTGCTTCTGAAATATTTCGGTCAGACCACTTTGTGGGCGGTTGTTCCTTTTCTAAATCTAATATAACACTTTTGGGAGCATTTGTAAATCATAATTAAATTGATGTATTAAAAGCAGCTTGCTATACCCCAAAATGAATAGCAGATGAAGAAGATAGTAATTCAGAGTGGCTTACGGCAGTAAGAAATTCAATTGAATATATATAAGTACATTTTTAGAATAACATCAGCGTGTAAGACGTGGCAGGTCAGGTATATGCACTTACTGTTAATAATCAAATTATTCGCACAAAACCACAATTCTTCTTGGTGTTGTCTGAGGTGGAATACTCCTTGTAGTTACAGAGTAGTACACCAGTAAAAAGTTTCCACCGGGGGAACAGTTAAAACGCTGTCCGTTCATGGTAGAGACATCAATACTACGATGCAGGGTGATTCTAAGAGAGTTATCAGAAGCAACTAGATTGCGGTTAAAGAAATTTAACATGACCATGTCATTGCTTTGTATCACTGTAATGAGTTCTGTCTGATATTGAGGTGGAAAAATGAGAGGTATCGGACGGGTAGCATCATAGAAAGCAGCAATCATCATACCGGGGCGCAAACGCCTGCTGTCAATGATAAAAGTATTTGCAGAAACGATAATATTTACCGGTCCGTCATTGGTAAGGAGAGCAAGCTGTTGTGTGCAGCAGTCATTCGGGGTTTGAGAAATGCTTTGAATAATTCCGGTAACGGGAGCTAAATTTTCATAATTCATATGATATCCTCGTATTCACTGAATATGTTCAGAGAAATATTTTTTCTATATAATATGTAGAAAAGGCGGAAGTGAAAGAAGTTTTCATATAAAAATTATTTTAAAATAGAAAATGTGGGTGTAAAGGATATTCTTACAAATATTTTACACATAGTTCCTAATACATTTTACATAGTATTCGTATAATTCAATGTGTCTAATCATGACATAGAATGAAAAGGAGATTATGAAAAATGAAGAAAAGAATGGTATCTGTATTACTGGCAGGCATGCTTGCCATGGCAGCAATTACCGGATGTGGTAATTCAAGTAATGAAAAAGAAAATGTAAATGCACAGGCAGCAGATGTGGAAGCAAATGCAGAAGAAAATGTATCAGAGGGTACAGAAACTGGCGTACCCAAATATGTATTTCTGTTTATCGGAGACGGAATGAGTTATCCGCAGGTTCAGCTTACCAATTACTTTGTAAATGCATCATCTCAGAATAGTGCAGAAACTGCTACTGTTGATGGAGAGGAAAAAGCTATCTTAAATAGTAAAAATCAGCTGAACATGATGACACTTCCGGTGGCAGGTTCTGCACAGACCTATGACAGCACATCCTTTGCACCAGATTCAGCTTCCACAGCAACTTCCATTGCAACAGGAAATAAGACATGGAGCGGAAGTATCAACGTAAGCGAAGACTTTTCTGAACAATACGAGACTATTGCAGAAAAGTTAAAGGCTCAAAAAGATTATAAAATCGGAATTCTTTCTACTGTAAACCTGAACCATGCAACACCGGCGGCATTTTATGCACATCAGGAATCTAGAAATAGCTACTATGAAATCGGGGAAGAGCTGATTGCAAGTGACTTTGATTATTTTGCAGGCGGAGGATTAAAACAGACTACCGGAGCAGATGAAGATAAGGAAGATTTGTACACACTGGCAGAAAAAGCAGGATATAAAGTAGTAAAAACACAGGCAGAAGCAGAAGCACTGACAGCAGAAGATGGAAAAGCGATTGTAATTGACGAACATCTGGCAGATAGTGATGCAATGTCATACGAAGTTGACCGTGCAGATGAAGAATGGGCACTGGCTGACTATGTAGAAAAAGGAATCGAAGTCCTAGATAATGACAACGGATTTTTTATGATGGTAGAAGGTGGAAAAATTGACTGGGCATGTCATGCAAATGATGCAACCTCTACCATCGCAGATACTATTGCATTGGACGATGCAGTAGGAAAAGCACTGGAGTTTTACAATGAGCATCCGGATGAAACCTTAATCATTGTAACTGGAGATCATGAAACAGGTGGACTGACCATTGGTTTTGCAGGAACAGATTATGATACATTTTTGAAAAACTTTGAAAATCAGAAGATTTCCTACGCAAAATTTGATTCGGATTACGTTTCCGAATATAAGGAAAACAAAACAGATTTTGATACTGTAATGAAAGATGTAACAGAGTTGTTTGGATTACAGGCACCAACAGGAGATGGAGTCGAGGATACGCAGCAGAAGGACAGCGCGGACAAACATCCTGAATCTGAGGATACAGGAGCACTGGTTATGACGGAATATGAGTATCAGCAGTTGAAAAATGCATATGATACCACGATGGCACGTACAGGAGAAGAGGAAGAGTTCGGTCAGGAAGAATACATTAAATATGGAAGCTATGAACCATTGACTGTTACCATTACCCATATCTTAAATAACAAGAGCGGTGTTAACTTTGGTTCTTACGCTCATACCGGACTTCCGGTTGAGGTGCTGGTTCAGGGTACTGGAGCAGAAAACTTTGATGGTTACTATGACAACACAGATATTTACAACAAAATGGCAGAATTACTGGGAGTAGAATAAGATGAAAATGCTTTTTTCAAAGCAGAAAACCGTTTTATTTACAACAATTATTGGCTTAATTCTCATCGGTATCCTCATGGCGATTCCTACCGGCTATGAGGATGCCCTTATTTATCAGGGGACAGAGCGTGCTATTGGAAAAGTAATTAAAACGGATAATTCTGCAATCATTTCTTCCGGCATGGTTCAGTCGGGAGAGCAGTCCTGTACGCTTGAAATTGAAAATGGAATTTTTCAGGGACAGGAGCTAACGGGAGTAAATTTTTTGAGTGGTTCGCTGGAAAAGGATAAGATCTTTAAAGTGGGAGACAGAGCGCTGCTTACCATAAGTTATGAAAATGATAATATAAAGTCTGTCGTTATGTCAGACCATTACAGATTAAACAAGGAAATGATTCTACTGGTAATTTTTGCTGTATTTCTGGTTATCTTCGCAGGAAAAAATGGGTTTCAAGCAATTCTGTCCTTTGTTATTACAGTATTAATGATATGGAAGATACTGGTTCCGTGTTATCTTAAGGGATATTCACCTGTATGGGTCGGAATTATAATTACTGCGATTTTAACGGCGATCATTATCTTTTTTGTATATGGGGTAGATAAGCGTACCGTTGCTGCAACTTTAGGGGCGCTTTTGGGAGTGCTGACCACCTGTATATTGGGAATTTTATTTACAGATTTATTTCAGATTCATGGAGCAATCATGCCGAATGCAGAATCTCTTTTGTATAGTGGATATCAGGACTTGGACTTAACTGCAATTTTTATGAGTAGTATTTTTATCGGAGCATCTGGAGCAATGATGGACTTGTCAGTGGATATTACTTCTGCCATTGCAGAAGTGGTGGCAAAGAAGCCAGATATTAGCCGAAAAGATGCGATTTTGTCGGGAATGAACGTGGGACGTGCAGCTATGGGAACCATGACAACAACGTTGTTGCTGGCGTACTCTGGTGGATATATTTCACTTTTGATGGTGTTTATGGCACAGGGAACGCCCATAGATCATATTCTGAACTACAAGTATGTGGCGGCAGAAGTGCTAGACACAGTTGTGGGAAGCTTTGGGTTAGTGACTGTGGCACCGTTTACTGCGGTGATGGCAGGAATTTTGCTGGCGGGAAAAGGGAAAAAAGGGGAACTTCCGGCTTAGGTCGGGGTTTCTTTTTTGTTTCAAAATAGAGGTTGTGGTAAATACATTGGAAATAAGGTAGTAAAAATGGATATAGGACTACCAGAAGATGAAGTGGTAAAGAGAGTGGGAGAATAGGTTAGCAGGTTAAAAAATACCGTTGTATCAACGAATTAAGTCGTAGGTACAACGGTATTTTTTATTCCATATTAAGTAGTCGTTTTACGGCAGGCTGCATTTCTTCTTGATTGCGGTATTGCAAAATCAAATTGCGTTCTTCTTCCGAAAGCAACAAATCGTCAGAATTATGTTCATAGCCAAACGTGTTTAAAATATTGTCAATTTTATATATTTTGCAAAGGACTAAAAGGGTATCTGCATCTGGCTGTGTTTGCCCGCTTTCCCATCCGTAAACGGTCTTGGGAGCAACCGGAAGATTGTTGTCTTCCAATTTTAATACCACATCATTTACCGAGTAATGATTTAGCTTACGATAGGTTTTCAAAACTTTAGAAATGTTTGGATTCTTCATGTGTTCACCTCTTTGTTATCATATCTTAATCTAAATTCAACGTCAATAAATTCAATTCTATTCTCGCAAATTAAGACAAATATCAGTTGAAATTCTTGCTACAAAAGAATATAATGTGTCATATATTGGAAATTCTTGGGAAAAGAGAAAAATGGAGGGAAAAGTATGCAAAACCAAGCAACCAGATGGTTGGCAAAGTATATAGCACAACATCACATTTCAATAGAAGAAATAGAACAAAAACTGCATATTTCAAGGGAAAAGCTAATGGTAGATACAAAGCAGAGTTTATATGCAGCAGAGTTTTTGGAGTTGTGTAACTACCTCCAGATAGAACCGGAAGATATTCCAATGGATTGGAAAAGATAAATGATTACTTATATATGTAGAAATAAAAATAAAGAAACAGGGGAAGCGTTGCCCTGTACCAATAATCTATGTGAGACAAGTACCTGTCCTGTTTGTGGAGGGCGTACGGAGGCAAATTCACAAATATACTGGTGTGAAGATTGTCAAATTCCATTATATGAAGAACATTGTGGAATATGTGGAAAAAAAGGAAAAAAACTGTGCACAGACATACGTCCCGTTTTTCCGGAAGAACGTTTGTTAATAGAAATTGTATTAGGAAAGCCATTTGCATTTCAGAAGGATTCGGTATGGAATGGAACAGGAAATCGCTATTACGTCAATGGAAAAAAGATACCATTTTCTATTGGAGATTTGAAGAAAATTGACAGTGACAGTGTGCGTAACCAATATCAGGAATTAAAAGGGGAAAATACCTATCAGTATTTTGAAGAATATAAGAAGCGTTTTATTAAAGCAAATGCGGGGCGTTATGAGAAAATGGTGGAAGAAGCCAATTCCTTTATCCGAAGCAGTACTCAGAAGTTTCAGGAAATGGATATGTTTATTTCTTTTAGTGGTGGAAAAGATTCCACTGTTACAGCGGATTTGGTGACAAGAGCTTTAAGCAATCCCAAAATCATGCATATTTTTGGAGATACTACGTTAGAGTTTCCATTTACCTATGAATATGTGGCACGTTTTAAAAAGGAACACCCCAAGACACCACTGATATCTGCCAGAAACAAGGAAAAAGATTTTGAAGAATTGTGTCAGCTCATTGGACCGCCAAGTCGAGTGATGCGCTGGTGCTGTACCGTGTTTAAAACAGGAACAATTCAAAAAAGAATTAAGTCTTTATATCGGGATAAGAATCAGATATTAACTTTTTATGGAATCCGCAGAAGTGAATCCACCAGCAGAAGTAAATACGAAAGAGAATCCGATAGTCCCAAAATTACGAAACAGCGAATTGTTTCCCCTATTATTGACTGGATGGATTTTGATGTTTGGTTATACCTGTTGACCACAGGAATTGATTTTAATGAGGCATATCGATTGGGATATGCCAGAGTGGGGTGCTGGTGCTGTCCGAATAACAGTGGATGGTCGGAGTTTTTATCCAGAGTTCATATGCATGAGCAGTCCAAGCGGTTTAGACAGATGTTGGTAGATTTTGCAAAAAGTATTGGAAAAGAAGACCCAGAGGATTATGTGGACGAAGGGGGATGGAAAGCACGTCAGGGCGGGAATGGTGTGGCGTATGCCCAAAAGTCGGTGGTGGCATTTAAACCCTGTGCATTGGAAGAAAATGCATTTAACTATGAATTGCAGCGCCCCATTTCCAAGGAACTGTATGAGTTATTTAAACCCTTTGGATTCCTGAACTTTGATATGGGAAACAGTCGTTTAGGAGAAGTGTATGTACTGAATCGCAAGGGCGAAGTAGTGCTGAAGCTTCAAGGACGCATTGGTGCGAAAGAGCTAAAAGTAACCATTGTAAATTCCCATATAGCAGGGGCAAGAGACTTAAAAGCAGCAGAAGAACGTATTAAGTGCCAGATTACAAAGTATCAGATGTGCATGGGATGTCTTGCCTGTGAAAGTGTATGTAAATACAATGCACTTACCATCAAAGAAAGCAAGGACGGTGCAATTGATTATCGTATTTTGGATGATAAATGTATGCGTTGTGGAGAATGTGTCAATCATTTTTCCGCAGGGTGCTATATGCGAAAAGTATTAACAATTAAGAGAAATTAACGGAGGGAGAAAAAGTGGCAAATAAGAACACAGTACGTTTCCGGGGACATGAGAGCTTTATTATCCGGGAAGGTTGGTTGGATAAGGGATTATGGGAAGTAAGCCAAAATCCAAAACTATTTTTTAATAATTATGGCGCAGATGAATTAGGGGTAGGTCCGAATATGGCAAAGGCAATTCGTTATTGGATGCGTTGCGGCGGATTGTTGAATGAAACAAAGAAAACAGAAATAACACTGAGTTCCTTAGGGGAATTGCTATTAAAGAAAGATACTTATTTTGAAGACCTAATTTCCTTGTGGATTGTGCATTGCAACATCGTAAGAAATGACACACAGGCAACAGCGTGGGAAATCTTTTTTAACACCTTTGATTATGAGGAGTTTACCAGAGAAGAGATGGAAAAAGAACTTTTTACACTGGCAATGAGAAAGGCAGATGGGAAAAAGTTTGCAGAAAAATCATTACAAGATGACTGTGATGCGATTTTGCGTATGTATTGTAAAAAAGAGGTCGCAGTAACCAATCCAGAGGAAAAAAACGTAAGTCCTTTTGGGGTATTGGGGCTTTTGAAGTGCTCCAATGGGGTGTACAGCAAAGTACAGCCGGATTTGAATCGGATTCCACCGGAAGTAGTGTTATATCTCATGTGTGATTGCGTGGGAATTGGAAAAGGAATGAATATTGATGAATTACTGCGGATAGAAAAAGGACCGGGAAAAGTCCTAAACCTCAAACGGACAGGGCTGGTAGAGCTTTTGGAAAAGTTAGAGGCAGCAGGAAAAATTACCATGAATCGCACCGCCGGACTGGATATGGTATATCTGAAAGATACGTTAGACAAGCAAAAAGTGATAGAAGAGTGTTATAAGTAACCGACAGAGGAACAGAAAATGCAGGTAAAAGAGTTAGTAAAAATAGATAATCGTTTTCAAAAGTCAGTGAATCTGCAATTAGATATTGGAGATATGAAAAAGGTAGAAAGCTATATTCCTACCAGATCATCTCTGGTGATTTTAAAACGTTATTTGGAAAATTTACAAGTGAATAACGGCGAAAATGCCACCATTTTAATCGGACCTTACGGAAAAGGAAAGTCCCATTTGTTGCTGGTATTGTTGGCATTATTGGAGGGAAAGTCCAAAGGACTGGAACGGGTGGCAGAGCGAATTGAAGCAGTTGATAAGAAAGCCGGAACTGTTATAAAGGAAGTATGGAAGAAAAAGCAACCATATTTGCCGGTATTGGTGTCAGCAGGCAGAAGAGATTTAAATGAGACTTTTCTATTTGCATTGCAAGAGGCGTTGAAACGAAAAAATCTGACCGAGCTTGTTCCAAGGAGTAATTACAGCGAAGCGGTAAAAATCATAGAAAAATGGCAGAAAGAATATCCGGCAGTCTATGAAGCATTAGAACAGTTGGTACAAGCGGAAAAGCAGACGGTAGCAGACTTAAAGAGACAACTGGAAAATATGAACGAACAGGCGTTGAAGAAGTTTAAAGCATATTATCCCAAGCTCACAGCCGGAAGTGTATTTGCTCCAATGGTACAAATGGATGCATTGCAGGTGTATCAAGAAATCAATCAGCAATTGGCGCAAAAGTACGGATATGCCGGAATCATAATTGTATTCGATGAATTTAGTAAATATATGGAGGGGTACGAAAGAGAGCATTTTTCAGGTGATATGAAGACTTTGCAGGATATGTGCGAGCTGGCAAACCATGCACAAAGTCCGAGAGTTTCTGTGATTTTGGTTGCTCACAAAAGTATCCATGAATATGAAAAAGGAATTGAAAAGTCTGTAAAAAATGCTTTTCGAGGAGTAGAGGGAAGATTAAAGGAAGTTCCGTTTGTGGTAACAGCCCAAAACAGCTATGAATTGATTGCAGACAGCATACAGAAACGAGAACCGGCATTTGCAGAAGCCTTTAAAGAGCTAAAGCAGGACAATGTAGTGCAGGAAATGATAGATATTTCTTATGGTTTGCCATGCTTTACCTATCTTTTTCCGAAAAAAGAAGAATACGAAAAAGTAGTAGTCAGGGGATGTTTTCCACTAACTCCATTATGCGCCTATGCACTGCTTCATATTAGTGAAAAAGTGGCACAGAATGAACGCTCTATTTTTACCTTTTTAACAAGCAAAGAACAGGGCAGTCTTTCCAGAGTTATGGGAAAAGAGCAGCAGGTATTTGTAGGAATAGATGCGATTTATGACTATTTTAAACCATTATTTAAGGAAAGCAATGACCAGCCGCAGATACATAATGAATGGTTAAAGGCGGATTATGCATTGCACAAGGTAACGGAATCCGCAGAAAAACAGATAATTAAGGCAATTTCTGTTATTCAAATGCTTCGCAGGGAAGAGGAGCTTCCGGTGACGGATGAAGCAATATGGGCGGCACTTGGCATGGAAGAAACCGTATATCAAAAGACGATGCAGCAGTTATGCCAACAGCAGATTGTCATATATCGCAGTAGCCGAGGGATATATGCATTTAAAAATAATGTAGGAATCGACATTGAAAAAGAAATTCAAAAAGAAATCAAGAAACAGCCGGACTATTTTCCGGTCTGTGAATTTCTAAAAAATGTGTCAGAGCTTGAGTATGTATTGCCAAAACAGTATAACCAGAGACAGTGTATGACACGCTATTTCCGTTATGAATATATGCTGCAGGAGACATTTTTGGAAATGCAAACCACAGACTATCTGTTTGAAGGACAGTTTTCAGACGGAAAGATATTGGCATTGGTCTGCCTAAAGGAAATACGAAAAAAAGAGATTATAGAAAAATGTAAACAATTTGATAACAGAATTGTAGTGGTCATACCGGATAGAGCGTTTTCACAGTTACCGAATTTAAGGCGACTTGCGGCAATTGAAGCCTTAAAAAATCAGCCTGATTTTATAGAAGAAAATGTGGTATTACAGCAGGAACTGGAATTGTATACAGAAGATGTTGCATTTGAAATCAATGCTGTATTAGAAGAAGATTTTGTACCGGGAAACGGTATGTGTCAGGTGGTGTATGAAGGGGGAATCACAGAACGCTTTCAAAACAATGTGAAGTTTAATCGTTGTTTGAGCGATATTTGCGACAATTATTATAGATTTTCCCCTAAGGTAAATCATGAGTTGCTGAATATTCAGTATGTAGCAGGACAGTATCTTCGTGCAAGAAATAAAGTAGTTGCGGCTATTTTAGAAGAAAAAGCAGAGCAGTATGAAGCGGGAACAGCTCCTGAGTGTATGGTCTATCGTGCGGCATTTATCCGAACTGGAATTATGGGAAAACAATTTGAGTTGGATAAGGGCTGTGACAGAGTTTTGGAAGAAATAGAAAGCTTTTTTGCAAAATGCAGTGGAGAACGGCGGAAATTCTCCGAATTATATCAGTTGCTTCAAGGAAAAGAGTTCGGTGTAAGAAAAGGAATCCTTCCATTATTTATAGCACAGCAGTTGACAATGATGGAGGGGACACCGGTCATTTATGTGAAGAATAAAGAGCTGGAAATTAACGAAGAAACCTTAAATCGTGTCAATGAATTTCCGGAAGAATATGAGTTATATGTGGAAGAAGAGGGAGCGAAAAAAGACCAGTATTTAAAAGAATTGGAAAAGATTTGGCAGATAGACGATACAGTACATTTTAGAAAATCTGCCCGCTGGTCAGGGATTTTAGCAGAAATGCAAAAGTGGTATCGTGGGTTGCCGCAGTATACCATGACTACAAAGCACTTTAAGACGAAAGAACTGCAATACATAATGCCGCTTCGTAACTTATGGAAGCGAGTGGAAGTGAATCCGAGAGAGGCGCTCTTTGAAAAAATTCCGGAAATTACAGGAAAAAAAGAACTTGCAGAAGCAGTAAAAGTATTGGCTGATGTCAAGAAAGAGCTGGACTGTGCATTGCCAAAGCTTCAAAAAGAAGCAGCAGATGGAATACGAAAGATATATGGTGTGCAGGAAGAAAGCAGTTTAAAGGCAAGTCTGGTGGATTGGTATCAACAGTGGGGCACAAAGGCAAAGAATCGTATTTTAAATACTTCAGCAATGAATTTTATGGGATATGTGGAACAATTATCTACCAATGATGAGCAGGAGATTGTTTCACAGATATCAAAAAAAGTGTTGGATATTTATATTGAGGATTGGAAGGATGAGACACTGGAAGATTTCCAAAAGGAACTTCAGGAAATCAAGGAAAAAGTAGAAAACGCAGGACAAGATTCCAAAGAAGATGGCGGAAAAGTCATTATTCTAAGAGATGGAACAGGAAAAGAAATACAAAAGAGTTTTGATACAGAGGTAGAAGAGGACAGTACAAGCAATTACTTGAAAAACATGATTGATGAGGCATTGGAGGAATTTGGAAGTACCTTGGAAACCAATCAAAAGGTAGCAGTTTTGGTAAATGCATTAGAAGAATTATTGAAGTAAGAAATTATAAAAAGTTATAAGAAGTTATAAGAGGTTATCGATGAAAGAAAATATTTATTTTGATAATGCGGCAACTACATATCCCAAATCCGAACGGGTATATCAAGCGATGGAAGAAGCAAACAGACGTCTCGCAGTAAATGCTGGGAGAGGTTCTTATCGTCTGGCTAAAAAAGCCTCCAGTGTTGTAGAAGAAACCAGAGAAAATATATTGAAACTTGCAAAGGCAGAAGAAGTAGCAGAGGTTGTGTTTACACCCTCTGCTACACTTGCGTGTAATCAGGTCTTAGGCGGTCTTTCTTGGAAAAAAGAGGATACGGTATATGTCACACCATATGAACATAATGCGGTTATGCGTGTATTGCATCTGCAACAGCAGCAGTATGGATTTCATATAGAAGAACTTGCAATTACATCAGAGACTTTGCAGTTAGATATGGAAAAGATAAAGTATCAGTTTGGCAAAAGACCGCCCAATGTGGTGGTTATGAGTCAGGTGAGTAATGTTATCGGACAGATTGTTCCATGGGAAAAAATAGCAAAAGAGGCAGAAAAATACGGCGCAGTTCTGGTAATAGATGGTTCACAAGGATTTGGGTTAGTGCCTGTACAGTTGAAAAATACAGCAGTAGATTTTTATATTTTTGCAGGTCATAAGACCTTGTACGGACCTTTAGGAGTAGGCGGTTATATCAATAATCACAGAAAACACTTAAAACATCTGTTAGCAGGTGGAACAGGAAGTGATTCCTTGAATCTGGAAATGTCCAAAGACACAGCAGGATATGAACCGGGAAGTCACAATGTCGTTGCCATTGCAGGATTGCTAGAGGCAACGAAAGAGATATTAGAGAAAGAACAAGAATCGTGGCAGGAGTTGGAAAAAGAGCAGGAACTGCGACAATATTTAGAGGAAAAATTGGGAAAGATACCGGGAGTTATTCTGTATCTTGGAAAACCTGAAGAAGAAAGGGAAAGCGCAACAGAAGAAAGGGAAAGCGTAATAGAAGAAAGGAAAAACGCAACAGAAGAAAGAACTGGAATTGTTCCTATGAATATAGAAAGCTATAAAGCAGCAGATGTGGGAATGGTGTTGGACGAAGATTATAACATTGCAGTTCGCACAGGCTACCACTGTGCACCGTTGATACATAAATATTTGAAAGACGAGGATTATGCCGGAGTGGTTCGGATAAGCCTTGGAAGATTTAATACCAAAGAAGAAATTGATTATCTCGTAAAGGCAGTGGAAGAGATTGCAATGGGATGGTAAGGAGGAAGAAAGATGAAGAAAATGGAGAATACAAATTTAAATGAAATTGTAGAAGTTATAAAAGAGGGCAAGTTATTGTTGCCTGATTTTCAAAGAGGATTTGTTTGGGATTTAGAAATGCAAAAAGGGTTAGTGGCATCTGTATTAGCAAAAATGCCTTTGGGAAGTATTCTTGAATTAGAGGCAAAAGCGGATGATTATGGGTGTCGTATTTTAGGGAGGCAGGATGAAGTTCAATTAGAAGAAGGAAAGGAAAAGGAAGTATTTGTATTGCTGGATGGACAACAAAGATTAACTTCGTTAATTAATGCATTTTCCAATTTGATTTACTATGATTATGAAAATCCATCTAAATTAATTAGAGACTATAGAAAATTGCTTTCTCCAAAATTATCACATCGATTCTTTCTTCGAATTCCTGCTGTATGGAAGGATACAAAGGGAGAAGAAAGAACGGATTGGTTTGGAGTAAAAGAATTGAAAATGAATATCGGAAGTGGTGAAAAGGATATACCACCTTTTTTAACAAAAGATATTTTGCAATGGATTCATACAGAAAAGATTACCAAAAAATGCACAGAACCATATGTGCCACATAGTGACAAGCCACAGGAAATTGTAAAATATGCCAAAAAAGAAGATGAGTATTGGATACCTTTATATTTGCTAATAGAAGAAAATGAAAACAGTGATGTTAATAAAAATCGCTTGCAGGATATTTTGGATGATATTGTAGATGATACTGTCAAATATTATGTGAGAGAAGAATATAGAAAATTAAGTGGAAAGCAGGAAAAAATTCATTATATTGAACAGCATATTGCAACAGATTATATAAAGGATGTACTTGAAAGTGAGGATATGGAAGAAGCATTTAAAAGTAAGTGGATATCAGAAGGAAAACGTTCTTGGAGTGGACGAATGGCAGCATATTTAAAGGGATGTATCGAAAGAATGGATATGCATGAAATTATGGTAGAACAGTCTCAGCGGGAACGTGCTATTGATATTTATGAAAATTTGAATCTTGGAGGGGTTACGTTAAGTACATTTGAACTAATATTGGCGAAAGCTGCTAAGAAAAAATTTGAGAATAATGGAAATTTATATGATGCTATTGTAAAAATTATTCAGACTCCCATAAAATATGAAGAGAAATTATTAGCAGAAACAAGTGAAAAGCATTTTAAAAAATTATTGAAAGAGGAAAAAGAGTATGCAGTATTAGAAGCGTTTGAATGCTATAATGCTAAGAAAAATATTTTAAATAAGAAATTTACAGAGGTGTTTTTGAATGTTCTAACATTAATTAGTAAAGTGCCGGATTATAATCCAGAAAATATAGAAGGGAGCTTAATAAAAAGGGCAACGATTTTAAGATTAGACGAAAATGATATTTGTAATAATTATAAAAAAGTGTGCAAAGGTATTGGGAGAGCTTGTTTTTTTCTGCAAGCAAGGTGTGGGATACGTAAGATAAATGATATCAATTACAACTTGATGTTGGTAGTATTGGCGTACATTATGGCTGAGGACAAATATTGCGAGGATGAGGAAATTATAAAACAGTTAGAGGTTTGGTATTGGTTGGCTATTTTTTCAGGAAGATATGATAAGGATCAATCAGAAAATACAATATCAGATATTCGCAACTTTTTGATTAGTATTCAGAAGAAAGATGAGTATAAATGGATGAAAGGCTGGGAAAAAACATTTTTCAATATGCCAGGATTTTCAGATGAAGAAACCCTTTTGATGCAGGGGGATGAGCCTCCTAAAAAAGTAATAAAAGATACTATATGTCAATTTTATATGTCTCTTACATATCCGGATATGTTGAATGACAAGATTACAATACAACCTTTTTGGATATCGGGACAGAAACTGGAAGAACATCATATTGTACCAATTGGAAGTTTAAAAAGAACCTATAAGAAATGTGCAGAAGAAATAAGAAAAGATAAAATGAGTATTGCTAATTCTCCATTGAATTATGTATATATTACAGAAAAGTCAAATAAAGAAATTTCCAGTCGTTTATTAAGTGATTATATTAAGGAAGTTACAGCGGGAAGTAAGTATAAGTTAGGGATTAATGTGGAGGAAAAAGATTTTATTAATGACGAGTGTGTAATAGAGTTTTTAGCTAGTCGTTTTAGTTCAACTAAGGAAGCAATTGCAGAACGAATAAATGATATAGCATCCTGGGAGGAAAGATTGAATGTTGAAAATAAGTGAAGATACGATGCGGCAGATGTTGTTTGAAGTTTTGTACATGGAGAGGAAAAATCTTAGAAGTCGTGCAAAAACAGAACAACGGATGTCGGAAGAAATACAAAAAATGCTTATAGAGTATGCAAAAGTAGTTTATAAAAGTTGATATATACAAAGAAGGAAAAGTTATGAAATTTGAGCATATTTTAATGAACAATTTTATGCGGTATAAAGGGAAAAGTGAAATTACATTTAGTTGTGATAATAAGAAAAATGTTACAGTGATATTAGGGGATAATACGGTTGGAAAGACTACAATTGCCCAAGCATTTCGCTGGTGTTTATATGGAGCTGTTATGACGGAACGTGATAAAAGTGAAAAAGATTATTTGCTTTTGAATAATGAAGTTCTTTCCATGATGGATGCTAATAGTCGGGCAAGGGTATGTGTAGAACTTATAGCTAATGATGAAGAAAAGAGATATATTATTCGTAGAGAAACAGAATATGTTAGAATGTTTCCTAAATTAGAAGTGAAAGAAGTTAATAAAAAGGTAATAGTAAAGATAACAGAATCGGAGGATTTAGAAGGAAAAATAGAAGTAGAGGGAGCAAAGGCAGAGGAATTGATAAATGAGTTATTTCCTAGAAATTTGTCACACTATTTTTTGTTTGATGGTGAGCGGTGGGGAGACATAAGTATTAATGGAGTAAAAGAAAATATAAAAGAATCTGTTCATAGTCTTACTGGATTATCTGCCTATCAGTCAGCACAGTGGCATTTAAAGGACATGGGAAGTAACTCAGTAATTCGCAAATTTAAATCTAAGATTTCGGGTTCTGGAAATATTTATGATGAACTTGCAAATGATTATAAGCAAATAGAGAAGAAAATAGAAAATTGTAAAGAACAGAAAAAAATCATTGATATTAATATTGCAAATTATCAAAAGAAATATGATGAAATAGAAAAATATTTACAAGAAAATAAAAATACAGAAGTAATACAAGGACATTATCGTCAGCTTGGTGTGGTAAAGAATTCACAGAAGAAACGAATGATTACAGACTATCAGGCAATGGTAAATAAATTCAGTGAAAAGGCATATATGATATTTGCGCAACCGATGGTGGAAGCTGCATTAGAAATGGTGAAGTCTGTGGCTGGAGAAAGACGTGATATTCCTCATATGCATCAAGCAACGATTGATTATATTATAAAAAGAGGAAATTGTATTTGTGGTAATGCTATTTTGCCGGATTCTCATGAAATGGAATGCCTGATGCAACAAAGAAATTATTTACCACCGGCAGATATAGGTTCTTTACTAGGCGAGTTTGAAAGGAATGCAGACTGGTGGAAACAACAAACACAGGATACTTATGAGGAACTAAAGGACTATGCAGTTAAGGTGGATGAAAGCAGGAGAGAATATGAAGATACTTGCAATGAATATGTAAAACTGGAACAAAAAATGGATGAGCATGTGGATTTTGCAGAAAAAAGAAAGCAACAACGTGGATATCAAAGAGAGATACAAGAGTTGAGCATATCAAAAGGGAATCTTCAGGGACAAATAGATGCTTTGATAAGCAGAAAAAACAATATTGAAAGTGAGATGAAAAATCAAGAAGCAAAAAGTGAAGAAAATCAGAAATGGAGAAATAGGGTAGAGTTGGCGGAAGCCTTGTATCAAAGAATACATAATGATTTTCAACAGCAGGAAAGAAAGACTTTTCAGGAATTGAATGAACAAATACAATATAACTTTGGACGAATGTTTAATGCAAAGGATAAAAAGATTCAACTTACGGAAAAATATGATATACAAATGTTAAATAAAACTGATGTGGGGTATAGAGAGGAGAAAAATCTTTCAGAAGGAGAGAAAATAGCTCGTAACTTTGCATTTATAGTAACAATTATGGATTACAGTAAAAGAAAAAGGGCAGAAAAACAGAACCGAATAGTGGAGGAAAGTGACACATTACCAATTGTATTAGATGGTCCATTTTCTAAGCTTGGTGATGAAAATATTGAGTTAATTGCTAGAGTATTGCCAGAAGTTTCGGAGCAAGTAATTATTTTTATGTTAGAAAAGGATTGGAAATATACAAAGTTAGATGCGTTTGTAGGAGCTACTTATGAAATAGAGAAAGAAGCAGACAAGTCCTATGCATTTATAAAAAAGGCAGAGGTGAGATAAGGATGGTAAGTTATGAATTTTTTAAAAAAGAATTTGAGTTTCGCGGAAGACATGCCAGAATGGCAGCTGAAATGTGTTTTCTAAATGATTATGAGCACACATATTTTAAAAGAGTTGTAGATTTGTATGTGGTTGCAGCAGTTATAGGATTTCGTATTGATAGAAAAGCAGACGTAGATTATTCGCCTTATGAATCGAAAAGTATTTTTCCGGAACAAATGTTAAAGGTAAAGCATGAGTTGGATTTTATTATGCAAATGATTATTATGTTGGAAAATGCAGGGAAAATACCAAAAGAGGAATGTGTTAAAAGAGCATTTCGTGGAGTGGAAACGAAAGAAGAATTTGAATATTATCAAAACCTTTTTAATTCATATGTGCGTGGAGGTGTAGAAGAGTTGTATGAACGTTTGATTTTACATGATATGGAAGATGAGAAAGAATTTTATGATGATAAAACTGCGAAATTAATGGCTGTATTAGAACGTTTTACACCTAAAGAAAAAATTGTCGATAAACTTATTAGTTTTTAAAAAAATTGCAATGAAGACTTTACAGAAACGAATTAGAGTTTTATAATATAAATGTATTATATTACACCAAGAAATAATATGGTTTCTACAATATGGTAGAATACCGAAAAGCTCTAATCCCATTCTTCGGAATGGGATTATCTTTTATCAGTATGTTTATTGCACATTACTTTGAAGGAGGAGAAGAGTATGGAGGATGAAAGAACACTGGATTACAGAATTGGATTAGATATTGGAATTGCATCTGTTGGTTGGGCCGTGTTAGAAAATAACAGCAAAGACGAACCGATACATATTGTGGATTTAGGAGTTCGGATTTTTGATACAGCAGAAGTTCCAAAAACAGGGGCGTCATTGGCGGCACCAAGACGTGAGGCACGCACTAGCAGAAGAAGATTAAGAAGAAGAAAACATCGTTTAGAGCGAATTAAATGGCTATTAGAACAAGAAGAAATTATAAATATAGAAGCTTTTATGAAGCGTTATGAATCAGCAAATTTGCCAGATGTGTATGAGTTACGTTATAAAGCATTAGAACAAAAATTAGAAAATGATGAATTAGCACAAGTATTGATTCATATTGCAAAACATAGAGGATTTCGTTCTACTCGAAAAGCAGAATTGAAAGATAAAGAAACAGGAGCGGTATTATCTGCAACCGAAGAGAATAAAAAGCGGATGGAAGAAAAAAAGTATCGTACTGTTGGAGAAATGATATATAAGGATGAGACTTTTCGTACATCATGTCCTTGGAGTAGCAAGGGATATGTATTGACACCAAGGAATACAGCAGGTGAGTACAAGCATACGATGTTACGAGATTTGTTAGAAGAAGAAGTGAAAATTATATTTGAATGTCAGCGTAAATATGGAAATGAAAAAGCAACAGAATTGTTGGAAAAAAAGTATCTTGAAATTATGCTGAGTCAGCGTTCTTTTGATATGGGACCCGGAAATCAGACAAACGGAAAACCGAGTCCATATACTATGGATGGCTTTGGAAAAAAAGTTGGATTATGTTCTTTAGAACCTCGTGAAAATCAGGAAATGCGTGGGGCAAAAGCAACATATACGGCGGAACTGTTTGTGGTATTACAGAAAATAAATAATTTGCGTCTGGTGGAAAAAGGTGGAAAAGGAAGAGCGTTATTATCGGAAGAACGTCAAGTATTATTGAATTTAGTTCACGAACAGAAAGAAGTAACGTATACAAAAGTAAGAAAGAAATTAAAGATAGAAGAAATATATCGTTTTAATGGACTTAATTATAGTAGTAAGAGAGATAACGAAGAAGACAAGATTAAAGAAACAGAAAAAGTAAAATTTATTAGTATGCCTTGGTATCAGGAATACAAGAAACGTATGAAGTGTGTGTTGGAAACATGTTCTAAAGAAGAACAGGAAGAATTATTAGATTATGTGGGAACAATATTGACCCTTTATAAAAATGATGATACTAGAACAAGGAAATTGAAAAAGAAGAATTTGCCAGATGAAGTGATAGATGATTTGCTGGAATTAAATCCAAGTAAATTTCAGCATGTATCATTAAAGGCTATGAAGAAGATTCTTCCTTACTTAAAAGAAGGACATGTATATAGTGAGGCATGTGAAAAAGCAGGATATAATCACAAAGGAAATATAACAAGTAAAAAATCAAAATTATTGAAAGGAAAAGAAATTGTAGATATTATTAATGATATTAATAATCCCGTAGTAAAACGTTCTGTATCTCAAACGGTAAAAGTAATTAATGCTATTATTCAGAAATATGGAAGCCCGCAGGCTATCAATATTGAATTAGCGAGAGAGATGTCTAAAAGTCATGACGAGCGTAAGAAAATAGAAAATCAAATGAAACAGAAACGTGAGGAAAATGAAAAGGCAATAGCAAATATTCAAGAATATAATGTGCTATCACCAACAGGGCAAGATATTATTAAGTGGCGTTTGTGGAAAGAACAAGGGGAATGTTGTATGTATTCTGGTGAACATATATCAATAAATGAGTTGTTTACAGGAAACTACGATATAGATCATATTTTGCCATATAGTGCTACTTATGATGATAGTTATCGAAATAAAGTATTGGTAAGAGCGGATGAAAATCGGCAAAAAGGAAATCGAACACCATATGAATATTTTGGTAGTAACGAGAAAAAGTGGAATGCTTTTGAAGTGAGAGTAAATAATATTAAGGATTATAAGAAACAACAGAAACTGTTAAAAGAGCATTTAACAGATGAGGATATAAATCAATTTAAAACAAGAAATCTGAATGATACACGGTATATATCAAGAGTTATTTTAAATATGATTAGTGAAAACTTAGAATTAGCTCCGTTAAATTCAGATAGAAGAAAAAAGCAAGTTTTAGCGGTAAATGGGGCAATTACAGGAACTATGAGAAAACGGTGGGGGTTGCCGGAAAAGAATCGTGCTACTGATACGCATCATGCTATGGATGCAGTTGTAATTGCATGTTGTACGGATGGAATGATTCAAAAAATAACAAAGGCTTATCAAACTAGAGAAAAATTTGTTATTCATGATGACAAAGCTGTAGATTTAGAAACTGGTGAAGTTTTATTGCGCGAGGGAAAATCAAAAGAAGAATGGAATGAAGAAACTGGAAAATGGCTTGCAAAACCATGGGCGTATTTTAAGGAAGAATTAGAAATTCGTATGGGAGAAGATCCAAAGAACTTTTTGGATACTCATATGGACATGCAGGTGAAATTAGACTATCCAGATTGGATATATGAGAAAATTCGTCCAATTTTTGTATCTCGAATGCCTAATCATAAAGTTTCTGGTGCAATACACGAAGACACTATTCGGAGTCCAAAGCATTATAAGGATGAGGGGATTGTTTTAACTAAGACCCCATTAACTTCATTGAAATTGGATAAGGATAATGAAATTGCAAATTACTATAATAAAGAAAGTGATTTGTTATTGTATAATGCATTGAAAAAGCAACTTCTATTTTATGGAGGAGATGCGAAAAAAGCATTTGCCGATCCTTTTTGTAAACCGAAGTCAGATGGAACGCCAGGACATATAGTAAAGAAAGTGAAATTGTATGATAAAATGTCTCTCGGAGTTTATGTGAATGGTAAAAAGGGAATTGCATATAATGCCAACGGTTCTATGGTTCGGGTGGACGTATTTTGTGAGGATGGAAAATACTATTTTGTTCCAATATATATGTCTAATGTAGCGGAGAAAAGGTTGCCAAATAAGGCATCTGTGCAAAATAAGCCTTATAGTGAATGGAAAGAGGTAAAAGATGAAGATTTTATTTTTAGTCTATATCCAAAAGATTTGATATGGTTTGAAAGTAAGCAAGGTAAAAATGCTACTTGTATAGATGGAACTAAAAGAGAAATAAGGAAAGGATTTGTTTATTACGTTAAGGCTGGAATTAGTACCGCAAGTTTTACAGTAAAAGCCCATGATAGTAGTTATGAGTTTCCTAGTTTTGGAATTCAAAATTTGAAGGAACTGAAAAAATATCAAGTGGATATACTGGGAAATAAATATGAAGTAAAAAATGAAAGGAGAATGGGATTTCAATAAAATATGGGATTTCGAAATATTAAAATTGATAGTAAGTTACAACTTCATATTGAAAATCAGCAATTGGTGATAGGGAACTCTGAAGATGTTAGATTTCCATTAGAAGATATTAATAGTATTTTGATAGAAAATCAGTCAGTAACCCTTTCTAGTTATTTTTTACAAAAAGTGGCAGATATGGGGATTGCTCTGTATGTATGTGATGAGAAGCATTTACCTAATGCAGTATTACTTCCTATGGAAAAACATAGTAGACACTTTAAATTATTAAAGTGCCAAATGGAGATTGGAAAACCGTTGCAAAAACGTTTATGGCAGCAAGTTGTTATACAAAAGATTAAAAATCAATCATTATGCTTGGAATTATTAAATAAGGATGGAGTCTTTGAGCTTCAGAAAATGTGTAAAGAGGTGCAATCAGGGGACAAAACAAATGTGGAAGCCAAAGCGGCGGCGTATTATTTTAGAAAAATGTATGGTTTGGGCTTTTCTAGAGCTGATAATCATATTATTAATTCAGCATTGAATTACGGTTATGCTATAGTGCGGGGAATCATAGCTCGTGCTATTGTGTGCTATGGGTTAGAACCATCTATAGGGTTATTTCATCGCAACGAGTTGAACAGTTTTAATCTAGCAGATGATATGATAGAAGCATTTCGTCCTATTGTTGATTTGTATGTTTCACAGAGGTTTGATATTTCGGAAGTGCAAAGTGCCCTAACACCGGATATTAAACGAGGATTATATGGAATTATAAATTACGATATGCTAGTAAAAGGAGAAAAACGTATCTTGAGTAATTGCGTTGATATGTTGATAGCAAGTTATAGTAGTGTGTTACAAGGGAATAAAGAGGAATTAGATTTGCCAGAACTAATGCAATTACAGGTACATAGTTATGAATAAGTTTATGAGAATGATTGTATTTTTTGATTTGCCGGTAGTAACAGCAAGAGAACGAAAGGCAGCTACACAATTTCGAAATTTTTTATTAAAAGATGGGTATCATATGATTCAGTTTTCTGTATACTCAAGAATTTGTAATGGTATGGATTCAGTGGAGAAACATGAGGCAAGATTAAATCTTAATTTGCCTGAGAAAGGTTCTGTACGTTTGCTGACAATCACAGAAAAGCAGTATGAATCTATACATGTGTTACTTGGTAACAAAACATTTGAAGATAGTGCTGAGTCTACAGAGTTGCTAAATATTTTTTGAAAAAGCAAGTTTTATAGTAGAAAAATAAGATGCAAGAAGTATTTTTTTAGTGAAAAAATCCCGCTAAAACCGTATGGTTAGGCGGGATTTTCTGACCCTATTATATTATACCAAGAAATAACTGGGGTCTACAACCGCTCTATGCTCCTGCAAAAAGCACCAGCGATTATATTATACCAAGAAATAACTGGGGTCTACAACTGAGCACCTGCGGCTACACAGAAAAACAAAATTATATTATACCAAGAAATAACTGGGGTCTACAACCAAGGCAGTCTTTTGCCCGAAGAAGCCTACATTATATTATACCAAGAAATAACTGGGGTCTACAACTTGTCCTGCATTTGCACTTGTCACACTTTAATTATATTATACCAAGAAATAACTGGGGTCTACAACATACCCACGTCTGGCAGATGAATGTGGACTATTATATTATACCAAGAAATAACTGGGGTCTACAACGTGCAGAAAATAGTCCCAGATAGTTCATTGATTATATTATACCAAGAAATAACTGGGGTCTACAACCACACCAAGCTGTGTTAATATGTTCACATCATTATATTATACCAAGAAATAACTGGGGTCTACAACTAATTGGGTTATTTCAGTGTCACCTAATGTATTATATTATACCAAGAAATAACTGGGGTCTACAACAATGAAAGTCATGGAAGACCACGAGATGTAATTATATTATACCAAGAAATAACTGGGGTCTACAACCTGAAATTCTGTTAAATTGATAATTCCCCGATTATATTATACCAAGAAATAACTGGGGTCTACAACAGCTGTGCCTCAAACTCTTCTAACTTCTTTATTATATTATACCAAGAAATAACTGGGGTCTACAACATTCGAAAAGGTCGGTTATTTTTACTCCTAATTATATTATACCAAGAAATAACTGGGGTCTACAACCATACGGGCAAAAATGAGAAAGCGAAGGAGATTATATTATACCAAGAAATAACTGGGGTCTACAACTCAGCAACTTCCGCTGCTTGATATAATCCGATTATATTATACCAAGAAATAACTGGGGTCTACAACGCTCAATCTGTCTTACTAAACTTTCGCACCATTATATTATACCAAGAAATAACTGGGGTCTACAACTCCTCGTCACTCAAATCCTTGCCGTACTTTATTATATTATACCAAGAAATAACTGGGGTCTACAACAAAAGTATTATTTTTCATTTCTCTGTCATTATTATATTATACCAAGAAATAACTGGGGTCTACAACTTCGTCTTTCGGTGTGTACGTTGAAACCCCATTATATTATACCAAGAAATAACTGGGGTCTACAACACAGAAGAGGAACAAGATTATAACAATGCAATTATATTATACCAAGAAATAACTGGGGTCTACAACTTTTCTGCTGTTTCGGGGTCAAATTCAAAAATTATATTATACCAAGAAATAACTGGGGTCTACAACTTCATACCACAGGCGCCTAGTGTGGCATCTATTATATTATACCAAGAAATAACTGGGGTCTACAACCTACTTTAAATGATGTTACATTACCAACCGATTATATTATACCAAGAAATAACTGGGGTCTACAACTTAGGTCTTTTAATTCTGCATAAAAATCAATTATATTATACCAAGAAATAACTGGGGTCTACAACTTCGTCTGTCTGTATCCTCAAAAAGCCAATATTATATTATACCAAGAAATAACTGGGGTCTACAACTCAGAGCACTACGACGTTGGCAATCGACAGATTATATTATACCAAGAAATAACTGGGGTCTACAACTTAGAGAGCTAAAATATGAAATTTGACTTTATTATATTATACCAAGAAATAACTGGGGTCTACAACTTGATTTTGATAACACATTAGCAATAACCCATTATATTATACCAAGAAATAACTGGGGTCTACAACTGCGGCAGCTCTTTAACGATATTGATAACCATTATATTATACCAAGAAATAACTGGGGTCTACAACTGACATAATGCTTGTACTCATGTGCTTTCTATTATATTATACCAAGAAATAACTGGGGTCTACAACATACGCAACATACAGAGTAAAAATACCTAAATTATATTATACCAAGAAATAACTGGGGTCTACAACCACACCAAGCTGTGTTAATATGTTCACATCATTATATTATACCAAGAAATAACTGGGGTCTACAACCGTGGGTAGTTGTTAATCCAATTTTCTATAATTATATTATACCAAGAAATAACTGGGGTCTACAACACACAGAATTTTTTTCGTTTAATTGACGGTATTATATTATACCAAGAAATAACTGGGGTCTACAACCAACGCTAAAATATCTTGGTGAATCTTACGATTATATTATACCAAGAAATAACTGGGGTCTACAACTAACAGATTAAAGATTCCTTTAAATGCATTATTATATTATACCAAGAAATAACTGGGGTCTACAACAATATCGTTGGTGATGTAAAACAGGTATTTATTATATTATACCAAGAAATAACTGGGGTCTACAACCTTTGGTATAAATTACCAATTTCGTATATTATTATATTATACCAAGAAATAACTGGGGTCTACAACGATGTAGAGGTTCACCATTATCATGGTGGCATTATATTATACCAAGAAATAACTGGGGTCTACAACCAAACTTATTTTTATTTGCAGCCATAGACAATTATATTATACCAAGAAATAACTGGGGTCTACAACGCTTTTTATGTAATTCAATTTCGTACATATATTATATTATATTATACCAAGAAATAACTGGGGTCTACAACTCATTTGCAATGGTGTAAGGCTTGCATATGATTATATTATACCAAGAAATAACTGGGGTCTACAACCATCAAACCACACATACACGCTATTTTATGATTATATTATACCAAGAAATAACTGGGGTCTACAACCTTTTTATTTAATTCAATTTCGTACATATATTATATTATACCAAGAAATAACTGGGGTCTACAACCTTTTTATTTAATTCAATT
>CAYTDI010000009.1:0-16809 GCA_964436595.1 uncultured Eubacterium sp. | reverse complement strand
TCGTACATATATTATATTATACCAAGAAATAACTGGGGTCTACAACAAAGAACGTAATTTACAATGGAAGGATTTAATTATATTATACCAAGAAATAACTGGGGTCTACAACTTTATGGCACATACCTTTTTTTTACGGAAAATTATATTATACCAAGAAATAACTGGGGTCTACAATTTTTGTGTATTGAATCCGCACACGCAAACCTACAGGTGTCGTATAGCGTTTAAGTTGAACATTATATTATGTGAGAGAGAATATAATATAAAGTTGAAGCTTAAACATTTTTGAAAAAAATGGAAACCAAGAAATAATGAGGGATCTACGACTTACATCGCTTTAATGAGTAATATAGCGGTATAAAAATGTTTAAGCTTCAATGTATATATATTATAGATAAATAAAAAATATGCTAAAAGCAATGTAACAGTATATAAATTTCCCTGTTTAAGTCCTAATATATTCCAACCATTGCACAATAATCGTAAACACTTGAGAATCCAACAACGAATCATAAATCATCTTTCCAATCCAGTTTTTTATCTACCACGGCGTGAAGAATCTGCAGTCTGGCAGGAGCCCGCCAATATTTTAAACAATTCTGACAAACGTTCAAATTCGTTTTGAGTCATATAAGTTCCTTTAGAATCCAATAAATAGACAATAAAATAATGAAATAAAAAAGTATATAACTTAGTTACTGTTAAAATAAAATGCCTGCTCGTAATTTCCAACACAGGAAAAATGTGCTATACTATAATCCAAGAATTTCCCCAAAAACACGAAGAAGGAACTTATTATGAAGATTTTATTAACCGCAATTAATGCAAAATACATACACTCCAACCTTGCAGTATATAGTCTGAAAGCCTATGCCAAGGAATATGACAAACAGATTGAATTGGCGGAATATACCATCAATCATCGGGTAGAATATATTTTGCAGGAATTATATAAAAAAAGACCGGATGTGATATGCTTTTCCTGCTATATCTGGAATTTTCGTTATGTACAGGAGCTTATCTGTGAGATACACAAGCTGTTGCCAAAGATTCCTATTTGGGTGGGCGGACCGGAAGTTTCCTATGAGCCGGAGGCGTTTTTAAATCAATTTCCTATGGTAACAGGTGTGATGATTGGTGAGGGAGAAGAGACATTCCGAGAATTGTGTGGATGTTATGTAAACCAAGAGCGTTCCACAAGGAATTATATAGATAATCAACAGCAGTTTACAGAGAACACCCAAGACAGACAAGAAGACCAAAAACATTCCAAAAATAATTATGCAGATATCCCTGGTCTTCTATTTCGCAACGAGCAAAGCGAGTTGGTACGGACACCTCATCGAAAACCAATGTCTATGGATGACCTGCCATTTTGCTATGAACATTTAGAGGACTTTGAAAACCGTATTATTTATTATGAAACAAGTCGGGGATGTCCATTTTCCTGTAGCTATTGTCTTTCTTCCATTGAAAAGGGACTTCGGTTTCGCTCCTTTGAGTTGGTAAAAAAAGAACTTCAGTTTTTCCTAGATCATAAAGTACCGCAGGTAAAGTTTGTAGACCGTACATTCAACTGCAATCACAATCACGCAATGGAGATTTGGCAATATATCAAGGAGCATGATAATGGAATCACCAATTTTCATTTTGAGATTTCGGCAGATTTGTTCACAGAAGAAGAAATTGGGTTGATTGCAAAGATGCGACCGGGGCTGATACAGTTAGAAATCGGTGTGCAATCCACCTTTGCGCCAACCATTGAAGAAATTCATCGAACCATGAATCTGTCTCGACTAGAGGATGTTGTAAAAAAAGTACAGCAGACAGGAAACGTACATCAGCATTTGGATTTAATTGCAGGACTGCCAAAAGAGGATTTCACTACTTTTTCCAAGTCTTTTCAGGAGATTTACCGCTTAAAGCCAGAGCAATTACAATTAGGATTTCTCAAAGTATTAAAAGGTTCATATATGTATGAACATCAGCAGGAATACGGTCTGGTATATCAGTCCAATCCGCCTTATGAGGTAATGCAGACCAACTGGTTGAGCTACGAAGAAGTATTAAAAATCAAGCTGGTAGAAGAAATGCTGGAGGTATACTACAACAGCGGGCAGTTTGAAATGACGATGAAAGTGTTGGAACTGGCATATGACAATCCTTTCACAATGTTTTTAGAAATGGGAGAGTATTATGAGGAACATGGACTATTTGCCATGAATCACTCCCGCATACGACGTTGTGAGATATTGCTGGACTTTATGAAAGAAAAAGATATAGCCCATCAGGAGCTTTACGAGGAAACACTTACCTTTGACTTATATTATCGGGAAAATATGAAGACACGCCCAAAGTGGGCACCTGATATGGCTTCCTTCAAGGAAGAAACACGAACCTATTGTAAAAAGGGAAAAATGTCCCATATAGAACCGTTTTTCTGGGATATGGAAGTATTGCGGGATAACAAGACACTGACGGAATATCCCACAAAGGGAGAACGACAGCTTTATCTGTTTTCCTATGAACAGAAAAATCCCCTCACAGGACAGGCAAATGTGGAAAAAATAGAAGGAGGATGCAATGACAAAACGAACCGCTGAGATTATAAGACGATTGGATGAAACCTATGGGACAGAATATCGGTGTTATCTAAACCATGACAATGCATGGCAGTTATTGATTGCGGTAATCTTAAGCGCCCAGTGTACCGATGCCAGAGTAAACATTGTCACAGCAGATTTATTCAAAAAATATGACAGTTTAGAGAAGTTTGCCAATGCCGATATAAGTGAAATGGAGCAGGATATACATTCTATCGGATTTTACCATAACAAGGCAAGAAATATTATATTGTGTGCCCGCAAGCTGATAACGGAATTTGGCGGCAAAGTTCCACGCAGCTTAGAAGAGCTTACTTCTTTGCCGGGAGTTGGGCGAAAGACTGCCAATGTAATTCGTGGAAATATCTACAATGAGCCAAGTGTGGTGGTAGACACTCATGTAAAGAGAATCTCCCGAAGACTTAGTTTTACCAAGGAAGAAGATCCGATAAAAATCGAATATGATTTGATGAAGGTTTTGCCAAAAGACCACTGGATTCTATACAATATTCATATCATTACCCTTGGAAGAACCATCTGCACCGCAAGAGCGCCAAAGTGCAGTGAATGTTTTTTGAGTGATTTGTGTAAGGCAGGGGATAAAAAATGTTAGAATCCTATGTGGTAGTAGATTTAGAAATGACCGGACTGCGGGCGAAAACAGACCGAATTTTGGAAATCGGAGCGGTAAAGGTAGAGCATCATCAGGTAACGGAAGTCTACCAGAAAATGATTAATCCGGGGATAAAGATTCCCAAGGAAGTGCAGGAACTAACCGGAATCACAGAAGAAATGGCGGAAAAGGGAGTGCCGGAGCAGGAAGCAGTAGAAGGATTTTTTGCATTTTGCGGCGAGCTTCCCTTGGTAGGACACAATATCCTGTTTGATTATAGTTTTTTAAAGCAATATGCCGTAAATCACAAAAAGTCCTTTGAAAAGAGCGGAATAGATACATTAAAGCTGGCAAGGAAATTTTTGCCGGAGCTAGAAAAAAAGACACTGGATTATTTGTGTGAATATTTAAATATAGAAAGAAGTCACAATCATCGGGCATTAGAAGATGCAAAAGCAACCCATGTTTTAATGGAATATTTATGGGAAAACTACGGGCAGCAAGAACCGGAAGCATTTCGGGCAATACCGCTGATTTATCGGGCAAAGAAACAAAGTCCTGCCACAGAAAGGCAAAAAAGATACTTGAAGGAATTGGCAGAATATCATAAAATAAGTCTTGATGTGGATTTAGAGAGCCTTACAAAAAGTGAGGCCTCCCGAAGAACAGACAAGCTGTTAGCCCAATATGGAAAAATGCCTAAATCCTAGGCATTTCCCAACATGGCAAGAATAGAATCTTTACGAATGGTAGTTAATTTTTCGGCAGAATGTTTTAAATCTTCAATACCGGAAGAATTACCGGATTCCTGATAAATGCGAAGCAGTAATTCATAAGTAGCTTTGACATCTGTGCCGACAGATACGGCAAGCTGCAGAACAGTGGTGGCTTCTTTCTTATGGGAAAGCTCATACAGACGGTGTCCCCATTGATTTAAGGTACGAACTAAAAGGATAAAGTTCTGGTCATAGCGAGTGAGAAGACCGAGATTTGCAGAGCCGTATTGGAGCTTTAAGTCGGTATTGCTCAAACCGCTGAGGTTGAGGATTTTTTCATTTCGCAGAGCCAGTATTTGCTGTTCATAGTCCTTTAGTTGTGCATCTTCAAACTTTGCAAAAGGAAGAGTAACACCGGATAAGTCTACATAGTCAAGTGTGCTCAGGTCTTGTGCTTGTGTAAGGTTCGCACGGTCCTCTTGTTTCCAAAAGGATTCCAGTTCGGTCTTTTCACGGCGTCTTGTACGACGCAGGCACATAGATACCACACCGAGAAAAATTAAAAAAGCGCCAAATGTTCGAAAAATCATAGTATAAGAACTCCTTTGTGAAATTTATTTATGGTATAATAACAGTCAATAGAATGGAAAGAGGTGGGAAAATGAACTTTAACAACTCCAAAAGGAAAAGAGCCTTTGCAGCAGTCATCGGAATCATATTAATAGCTTCCATGGTATTATCTGTTTTCATTTCTGCATTCGTTTAAGAAAAAGATTTTCATGTTCATAATATACAGAAAGCAAAGATTTCTGTCAACGATATTCGTTGTTCTGCACCTTGAAAATTCCCCATTTTATGGTAGAATAATGGATAGTGTAAAAATGAGATACTAGTAGGAGAATAGATATGAAAAAGAAATGGAAAAGAGTTTTACCGGTAACCGGTTTGTTACTGATACTTGCTTTTGCAGTTGTTGTAACCATTCCTGTAAATGCTGAGACAAAGGAAACAGATACCATACCGGACCGTGTGTTTGTGGGTGAAATTGCGGTTGGCGGAATGACACAGGAAGAAGCAACACAGGCAGTAGAAGATTATATTGCAGGATTAGAAGATAAGAAGATAACTCTTACCGCTGGGAAGAATGAGTTAGAAGTAACAGCAGGAGATCTTGGAGTTTCTTGGGGTAATCAAGAAGTATTAGAAGAGGCAGTTACCCTTGGAAAGAGTGGAAACCTCATTAGTCGCTACAAGGTAATGAAGGATTTGGAAAAGGAAGACAAGGTATATAACATTGCCTATACAATAGATAAGGAAAAGGCGGTAAAAGTTTTAGAAGATAATGATACTGTTTTGAATACAGAAGCAGTAGATGCCGGACTTGAGAGAAAAGAAGGAGCATTTACCGTTATTCCGGGAAGTCAGGGAGTTACGGTAAATGTGGAAGAATCTTTGGATGATATGGAGACATATTTCAGTCAGAAATGGGATGGAAATGATGCTTCCGTAGAATTAGCGGCAGACGTAGTAGAGCCAAAGGGAACAGAAGAGGAATTGTCTAAGGTAACTGATTTATTAGGAAGCTACCATACTTCTTATGGAACATCCGGGGCAGGACGTTCCCAGAATGTAGCCAATGGTACAGCTAAAATCAATGGTTCTGTGGTTTATCCGGGAGAAGAATTTTCTGTATATGAGACAGTAAGTCCGTTTGAAGCAAGCAATGGATATGAATTAGCCGGTTCTTATGAAAATGGAACAACAGTAGAGTCCTATGGTGGTGGAATCTGTCAGGTATCGACTACTTTATATAATGCAGTCATTCGTGCAGAGTTGGAAGTAACAGAGCGATTCAATCACTCTATGATTGTAAGTTATGTAGACCCTTCTGCAGATGCAGCGATTGCAGGAACTTACAAGGACTTGAAGTTTAAGAATAATACAGATGCACCGATTTATATTGAAGGCTATACTGCCGGAAAGGTAGTATACTTTAATATATTTGGGCAGGAGACCAGAGAAAGCGGAAGACAGGTAAGCTTTGTGAGCGAAACACTTTCTACGACAGATCCGGGCGTACAGTATCAGGCAGCACCGGATCAGCCGATTGGATATATTCATACAACACAGTCTGCGCATACGGGATATACTGCTCAGTTGTGGAAGATTATAACATTAAATGGAGTAGAACAGAGCCGAGAGGTATTTAATAGTAGTACCTATAAGCCATCACCGAAAATCGTACAGATAGGAACTGCATCAGCAAGTCCGGAAGCAGTTGCAGCCATCAATGCAGCAATTGGAACTCAGGATGCAGGTGCCATTAATGCGGCAGCAGCACAGTGGAGCAATGAAGCAATTGCGGCACGTCAGGCAGCAGAAGCAGCAGCGCAGCAGCAACAGACGACACCAACGCCAACACCAACACCGGAAGCGACACCAACACCGACACCGGATACAACAACGGATACAGGCGCACAGACTGATGGAGTGACACCATAAGAAAAAAGAATAGTTAAGAAGGCTGTTTCGAGTGAAACAGCCTTGTTGAATATATAAATGAGGAATAAAAATGAAAGTAGGAAAGATACCGGAGAGCGTATTAAAACGTTCCGTATTTAAACAAATACATACAAAACGCAGTGAAGTTTTATTGGGGGCAGGAGTAGGAGAAGACTGTGCGGCAGTAAAGCTGGCAGAAGATGAGATGTTTGTAATGTCTACCGACCCAATTACTGGTACCGCTACGGACATTGGAAATCTTGCGATACATATTACGTTAAACGATTTAGCATCTGCCGGGGCAGAACCCATAGGAGTGTTACTTACCATATTGCTGCCGGAAAACAGTGAAGAAGCAGTGCTAAGGGAAATGATGGCACAGATAGAAGTTGCCTGTGCCGAAGCAAATGTTCAGATTATGGGCGGACATACGGAGGTTACTAAAGCAGTAAATCAGCCGTTAATAAACGTTTGTGGTGTAGGAAAAGCAAAGGTGGGAAAACTGGTATCTACCGCAGGAGCGAAAGCGGGGGATGACATCATTGTGACAAAGTGGATTGGTTTAGAGGGAACTTCCATTATTGCCAAGGAAAAAGAGCAGGAGCTGTTAAGCCATTATCCGGCGCAGTTGGTAGAAACGGCGAAGAATTTTGATAAATATTTATCTGTTTTACCTGAGGCGGCATCCGCCGTTAAGTCTGGCGTTAGTGCAATGCATGACGTAACAGAGGGCGGAATATTTGGTGCTCTTTGGGAAATGGCAGAGGCATCTGGCGTCGGACTTGAAATTGACTTGAAAAAGATTCCTGTAAAGCAGGAGACCATAGAAGTGTGTGAATTTTTTGGAATTAATCCATACGAATTAATTTCCAGCGGCTCTATGTTAATGGCAGCACCGGACGGAAATACATTGGTACGGGAATTAGAAAAACAGGGAATCCATGCAGTGGTAGTAGGAAAGGCAGTTGCGGGAAATGACCGTATATTGTTTAATGAAGAAGAGACAAGATTTTTAGAACCGCCAAAAACGGATGAATTATACAAAGTAGTATAACATACCTTATAATTAAGAAAAGGAAGGGTAACAACTATGGAAATGAGAGAAAAGATTTTAACTTTTATAGAGAAAAACAGCAGGGTGGGGTTAAAGGAATTAGCAATTGTATTAGGTGTAGACGAGGTAACCGTAGCAAATGAGTTAGAAGCTATGGAACAGGAGCATATTATTTGTGGATACCATACTTTAATTGACTGGGAAAAGACAAACATTGAAAAGGTAAATGCTTTAATCGAAGTGCGTGTTACACCACAGCGAGGACGTGGATTTGACAGTGTGGCAGAACGTATTTACAATTATCCGGAAGTAAATGCAGTATATTTGATTTCAGGAGGATATGACCTGTTAGTTACCATAGAGGGAAAAACATTGCGTGAGGTAGCACAGTTTGTATCCGATAAACTTTCTACATTGGATTCTGTTTTGAGTACTAAGACCAACTTTATTTTGAAAAAATATAAAGACCACGGTACAATTATCGCAGAGCCGGAAGAAGACGAAAGGATGTTGGTGACCCTATGAGAAATCCACTATCAGAACGCATCGTAGATATTCCTTTTTCCGGTATTCGTAAGTTTTTTGATATTGCAGCAGAAATGACAGACGTTATTTCCCTTGGTGTAGGAGAACCGGATTTCGATACACCATGGCATATTCGGGATGAGGGTATATATTCTCTCGAGAGAGGAAAAACCGCATATACCTCAAATGCCGGATTAAAGGAATTAAAGATAGAGATTGCAAAATATCTGGAACGAAGATTTCAGGTACATTATGATTATGACAAAGAAATAATGGTAACAGTTGGCGGCAGTGAGGCAATTGACATAGCACTGCGAGCAATGTTAGATGCAGGGGATGAAGTATTGATTCCCCAGCCAAGCTACGTTTCCTATGTACCTTGTACGGTACTTGCCAATGGAACACCGGTTATCATCAATTTAAAAGAAGAAAACGAGTTTCGTTTGACACCGGAGGAATTAGAAGCGGCAATTACACCAAAGACAAAGGTGTTAATTATGCCATTTCCAAACAATCCGACCGGTGCTATTATGGAGCGCAAGGATTTAGAAGCCGTTGCAGAAGTAGTAAAAAAGCATGATTTATATGTGATTAGTGATGAAATCTATGCAGAGCTTTCTTATTTGGAAAATCATGTAACCATTGCTTCTTTACCGGGAATGCGAGAAAGAACAGTACTTATCAATGGATTTTCCAAGTCCTATTCCATGACCGGATGGCGTTTAGGCTATGCGTGTGCACCAAAAATTATTTTGGAGCAAATGTTAAAGATTCATCAGTATGCTATTATGTGTGCACCTACTACCAGTCAGTATGCGGCGGTGGAGGCGGTACGCCATGGGGATGGGGATGTAGCTGCAATGCGTGAAGAATATGACGGAAGACGTCGCTATCTCATGCATCGTTTTGAAGAAATGGGATTACAGTGCTTTGAACCCTATGGGGCATTTTATGCATTTCCAAGTATTCAGGAGTTTGGTATTACTTCCGATGAATTTGCAACCCGCTTGTTAAAGGAAAAGAAAGTGGTAGTTGTTCCGGGAACTGCGTTTGGAGAATGCGGCGAAGGATTTCTGCGAGTTTCTTATGCATATTCTTTGGATAAATTAAAAGAAGCATTAGACCGAATGGAAGAATTTATAGCAGAATTACGAGCAGAGGGTAAGTAATAAGAGAGAAGAGAGAATTATGGCAAAGTTAAACATTGTATTATATGAGCCGGAGATTCCGGCAAATACCGGAAATATTGGACGTACCTGTGTGGCAACCGGGACAAGCTTACACTTGATTGAGCCGTTGGGATTTTCTTTGAGTGAGAAAGCATTAAAACGTGCAGGTATGGATTATTGGCAGGACTTAGATGTAAAACGTTATGTAAACTGGGAAGACTTTCTTGCTAAGAATCCTGGAGCGAAAATTTATATGGCAACCACAAAGGGACGTCATGTATATTCCGATGTAAATTATGAACCGGACTGTTTTATCATGTTTGGTAAGGAAAGTGCAGGTATTCCGGAAGAAATTTTAAAGGATCATCCGGATACCTGTGTGAGAATACCAATGATAGGAGAAACACGTTCCTTAAACCTTTCAAATTCTGTTGCAATTGTGTTATATGAAGCACTCAGACAGAATGAATTTGACCACATGAAGCTGGAAGGAGAACTTCATCGGCTAAAATGGGATGATTAGGAGAAAACCATGAACTTTATTGAAGCCAGAAAATTAGTACATGAATATATCAGACGTGACGAAGAAGGAAATGTAGAAGGAATTGACACAGCATTGGACGGTGTAAACCTTGATATCAAACAAGGAGAGTTTATTGCAGTGCTGGGGCACAACGGTTCCGGTAAGTCAACTCTTGCGAAGCATCTGAATGTTCTATTGCAGGCAAGTGGCGGTACTTTGTGGGTAGATGGAAAAGATACCACAGACGAAGCAAATGTTTGGGACATTCGTAAAAATGCCGGAATGGTATTTCAGAATCCGGACAACCAGATTATTGCAAGTGTTGTGGAAGAAGATGTAGCTTTTGGACCGGAAAATATTGGAGTTCCTACTGATGAAATCTGGAAAAGAGTAGAAAACAGCTTGAAATCCGTAGGGATGATTCAGTATCGGGAACATTCCCCGAATAAGTTGTCCGGCGGACAAAAACAGCGTGTTGCCATTGCAGGTGTTATGGCAATGGAGCCAAAATGTATTGTGTTGGACGAGCCTACGGCCATGTTAGACCCTAACGGACGAAAAGAAGTGTTAGATGCAGTAGAAAAGCTGAATAAGGAAAAAGGTGTTACGGTAATTCTCATTACTCATTACATGGAGGAAGTGATTCGTGCAGACCATGTATATGTGATGGATAAGGGAAAGGTTGTAATGCAGGGAACACCGAGAAGTATTTTTTCACAGGTAGATACATTAAAATCTTACCGCTTAGACGTACCGCAAATTACACTTTTAGCACATGAACTTCGAGAGGCCGGAATGGAGATTCCCGAAGGAATTTTAACAAGACAGGAATTGGTGGATGCATTATGTCGATTATATTAGATAAAGTAAACTATGTTTATAGCGAAAAAACAGCATATGAGATTCATGCCTTGAAAGACATAAACTTGAAAATAGAAGATGGAGAGTTTATTGGTATTATCGGGCATACCGGTTCTGGAAAGTCTACACTGATTCAGCATTTAAACGGATTGGTAAAAGCAACTTCCGGAGGGATTTATTACAACGGACAGGATATTTATGACGAAGACTTTAATATGAAGGAATTGCGTGGAAAAGTAGGATTGGTTTTCCAATATCCGGAGCATCAGTTGTTTGAAACTACAATTTTTGCGGATGTCTGTTTCGGGCCGTTGAATCAGGGATTATCCAAGAAAGAGGCAGAGCTTCGTGCATTTACCGCATTGCGAAGTGTAGGATTTCCGGAAGAATATTGGTATCAGTCACCATTTGAATTGTCCGGTGGGCAAAAACGAAGAGTTGCCATAGCAGGTGTACTTGCCATGAAGCCGGACGTACTGGTATTAGATGAACCAACGGCAGGTTTAGACCCGCAGGGGCGTGATGAGATATTAGATCAGGTGGCAAAAATGCACCAAGAGTTAGGAATGACCATTATTTTAGTATCTCACAGTATGGAAGATGTGGCAAAGTATGTAGACAGACTGATAGTAATGAATCACGGAAGTGTCATGTTTGATGGAACGCCGAAAGAGGTATTTCATCACTATCAGGAACTGGAAGCAGTAGGGCTTGCTGCCCCACAGGTCACCTATTTAATGCATGAACTTAGGAAAAAAGGAATTCCGGTAGATGGAGAAGCGACTACGTTAGAAGAAGCAAAAACATCTATTTTAAAATGTTTTCAGAACAGAGAAAATCGTAACTAAGAAAAGTAGGAAATCATATGATAAGAGATATAACCATTGGACAATATTATCCGGCAGATTCCGTGATTCACAAATTAGACCCAAGAGTAAAACTGTTTGCGGTTGTAATTTATGTAATATCGTTATTCACGTTTCAAGGTATTTGGGGCTTTCTATTAGTCACCCTTGCGTTGGCGGCAATGATTAAGCTTTCCAAAGTGCCATTTCATTTTATGGTAAAGGGATTGAAAGCCATTGTTATTATTTTAATTATTACGGCAATGTTTAACTTGTTTCTGACGCCGGGAGAAACGTTAGTTACTATATGGAAAATAAAAATCACCAAGGAAGGTTTAAAAAGCGCAGTATTTATGGCAATTCGCTTAATTTATCTGATACTGGGAACATCAACCTTGACATTGACAACAACACCAAATCAGTTGACCGATGGAATGGAAAAAGCATTTCGCCCATTGAATCGTATTCACGTACCGGTGCATGAAGTGGCAATGATGATGTCTATTGCCCTGCGTTTCATTCCGATTTTAGTGGAAGAAACCGATAAGATTATGAAAGCGCAGATTGCCAGAGGAGCAGATTTTGAAAGTGGAAATCTAATCAAAAAAGCAAAGGCAATGGTTCCGTTATTAGTACCGCTTTTTATCTCAGCATTTCGTCGGGCAAATGACTTAGCATTGGCAATGGAAGCACGTTGCTATAATGGCGGAGCAGGCAGAACGAAGATGAAACCGCTAAAATATCAAAAGGCAGATTATGTATCGTATCTGATAATTTTAGGATATGTGATAATTGTGATTTTAATGAGAGTATTACTATAAAAGCAGGCAGGGAAAAGCCTGCTTTTTGCGAATTTATGCGAGTAGAAAGGAAATAGCATGAAACGAATAAAACTGGTAGTAGCCTATGAGGGAACGAATTACTGTGGCTGGCAGATACAGCCTACCGGAATTACCATTGAGGGGGTGCTGAATCAGGCATTGTCTGAACTTTTAGGAGAAGAAATCAAGGTAACGGGTGCAAGCCGTACAGATTCCGGTGTTCATTCTTTGGGAAATGTGGCAATATTTGATACCAATACACGGATTCCACCGGAAAAAATCTGCTATGCCGTAAACCAGCGTTTGCCGGAGGATGTGGTGGTGCAAAGCTCCTGTGAGGTGGCATCAGACTTTCATCCAAGGCATTGTTATAGCGAAAAAACCTATGAATATCGGATTTTAAATCGAAAAATTCCCATTCCTACATTGCGAAAAGATACTTACTTTTACTATCGAAATCTAAATGTGGCAAAAATGAAAGAAGCGGCGGCATATCTGGAAGGTACTCACGATTTTAAAAGCTTTTGCTCCATTCATACTACGGTAGAAGATACGGTGCGAACCATTCTTTTCTGTAAGGTAGAAAAATCTTTGGAAGATATTGTTACCATACGGGTGACAGGAACCGGATTTCTTTATAATATGGTGCGGATTATTGCCGGAACATTGGTGCAGGTAGGAATCGGTGAAAAAGAACCGGAAGAAATGATAAAGATTTTGGAGAAAAAAGACCGAAGTGCGGCAGGACCTACTGCTCCGGCACATGGATTAACAATGATTGGAATCCGTTATGGTGAAGAAAAGTAGATAAGGGAAAACAGGAGGCAGAACAGAGAATTTCATTGACCGTACAGGCAATACAAAGTATAATAAAAGCACTAGAGTAAACACTTTAGAACAAAGGAAGGAACAAAAGAAAAGGAGGAGAAAGAAATGTCATTTTGTATCAAATGTGGAAGAGAATTGAAAGAAGGGGAAGTGTGTAACTGTCAGGGACAGGCACAGGCGCAGAATCCTATGGGAAGCCTGAATCAACCGATAGGTGGAACAAATGGAATGGGACAAGGAACTTCAACAAAAGGAAATCAAACAAAGTTAATGATTCTTATTGGTTCTATTGCTGCAATTATCGGATGTTTTATGCCATTTTACAAGGTTTCTGTATGGGGAATTTCTGAAAGTGTTTCATATATCGAGGGAGATGGTGTCATTGCAATTATTTTAGCAGTAGCTGCCATTGTACTTGCAGTTTTGAATTTGCAGAAATTCAGTTTGATACCTGCAGCTATTACGATGATTGTTCTAATAGTAGATATTTCAGGAGCTAACGATGCGGCAATGGGATTCGGAAGCCTTAGTATAGGTGCGTATGTATTACTTCTTGGTACAATTCTTAGCATTGTTGGCGGCATACTTGCTTTTGTGTGGAAGATAAAAAGATAAAAAAAGATTGACACATGGAAATGGGTGTAATATAATTGAACAGTATGGCGAGTTAGAAATGTGAGCCACGACCCCGGCGAAGCGTTTTTGCTTTGATGTACAAAGAAAAATGTAAATGGTGTGAAAATGATAGAACGGATGAATTTCATTAGATTATATTTGGACGGCATTCGGATATCAGAGTAACATTGGAAAATTCAAGGAGGTAACATTCAATGAAAACTTTTATGGCCAGCCCGGCAACAATTGAAAGAAAATGGTATGTAGTTGATGCTGAAGGAAAGACTTTAGGACGTTTGGCATCTGAAGTAGCAAAAGTATTAAGAGGAAAGAATAAGGCAATCTACACTCCTCATATTGATACTGGAGATTACGTTATCGTAGTGAACGCAGAGAAGATTAAAGTAACTGGTAAGAAATTAGACCAGAAAATTTACTACCATCACTCCGATTATGTAGGTGGAATGAAAGAAACCACTTTAAAGGAAATGTTAGCTAATAAACCAGAAAGAGTTATCGAACTTGCTGTTAAGGGAATGCTTCCAAAGGGACCTTTAGGAAGACAGATGTATAAGAAGTTATTCGTATACGCTGGACCAGAACACAAACACGAAGCTCAGAAACCAGAAGCTTTAACATTTTAATCAGGAGGTAAAATAAGATGGCTAATACAAAGTATTACGGAACAGGAAGAAGAAAAAAATCTATCGCCAGAGTATATTTAGTACCTGGAACAGGTAAGATTACAATCAATAAAAGAGATATTGATGAATATTTAGGATTAGAGACTTTAAAGGTTATCGTTCGTCAGCCATTAGTTGCAACAGAAACAGCTGATAAATTTGACGTTTTAGTAAACGTTAGAGGTGGCGGATATACAGGACAGGCAGGAGCAATCAGACATGGTATCTCCAGAGCACTGTTACAGGTAGACAATGAGTACAGACCAGTTCTTAAGGCTAACGGATTCTTAACTCGTGATCCAAGAATGAAAGAAAGAAAGAAATACGGTCTCAAAGCAGCACGTCGTGCTCCTCAGTTCTCAAAGAGATAATTCAACCGAATATCAAAAAAAGAGCTACACCCCCCGAAAACGTTATGTTTTCGGGGGGTTCTTTACACTTTAAAAGTTTATCAGGCGCCCTCGGAGCATACAAAAACATGACGGTAACTAACAAGTAACTAACAAATGCCAAAATGTTTTAATTGTGTCTTACATCAGACAGTGCTATAATGCAGAAAACAAGGAAAATGTCAGCGGATTTTACCAGAAGGATACATGCATAAGTATTGCGAAAATTGTATGGGAAGAGAGCAGGAATTGCTAAGAATGTTATGAAGTGTAATGTTGCACTTGGAAGTGTGCCTTTACTTGTTGCAATCAAAGGGAAACATGGTGGGGCAAATCGTAATAGATTATATCATGTGTGGTGGCCAGAATATAAAAAAAGAGTATAATGGCACCACGCAAAAAAATATTATTTTCAAAAGGAGGAATGTCTTATAGATTTACAACCGAATAATTTCCAGCTTGAGCCAACAACAGTATGGTCATTTCCAGACAGAGGGAGTTGGGCAACGCATTCTGGCAAGTATAGAGGGAATTGGTCACCATATGTACCAAGAAATTTGATACTTCGTTATTCTAATCCCGGTGATTGGGTGTTAGAACAATTTATGGGTAGTGGAACAACCTTAGTCGAGGCAAAGCTACTTAATCGCAATGCGGTAGGTATTGATATCAATCCGCAATCTGTTTCAATTTCTGAAACAAATTTACAATTCCAATGTGAAACAAATTCAAAAATATTTACACGAAATGGCAATGCTACAGATTTACATTTTATTAAAGATAACCACATTGACCTTATCTGCACACATCCGCCTTATGCCAATATAATCAAGTATAGTAAAGGGATAGAAGGGGATATTTCTTTGCTTGGTGTAGAAGAATTTTTAGCTGAAATGAAAAAGGTGGCTGAGGAATCTTTTCGTGTACTGAAAAAGGGTAAAATGTGTGCTGTGATGATAGGGGATGTAAGGAAATACGGAAAAGTTATTCCGTTAGGATTTCGCATGATGGAGTGCTTTTTACAGGCAGGATTTACAAATAAAGAGATTATTATTAAAGAACAACATAATTGCCGTTCTACAGATTATTGGGAGAAGCAGAATAATAATTTTCTGCTGCTAACGCATGAGTACATATTTGTGTTTCAAAAGTAAATTAATTCACAAAGAGTGAAAGTTGTGGTTGTTATTTTGTATGTTTGCAAGTATAATAAGTGTGTAAAATATTGTCCTTCTGCGGACATAGAGAAGAGGAATCAGAATGAGTAATTCAAGTGTTGCTCCATTTGTGAAATGGGCTGGTGGGAAACGTCAGTTGCTTCCACAGATAAAGGAGAGAATGCCTGAAAAATATAATAACTATTTTGAGCCATTTGTAGGTGGCGGTGCAGTAATCTTTGAATTGCTACCTGCAAAGGCTCTTATTAATGACATCAACAAAGCGTTGATAAATGCGTATAAGCAGATATGCAATGCCCCGGAAGCGTTTCTGAAAGCTGTAGAAAAGCTTGATACGGAAATGTGGGAGGATGGTAAGGAATACTATTATTCTCTTAGGGAGCATTACAATGATAAGCTGATGAAAGCAGAGTATGATGTGGAGTTGGCTGCATTGTTTGTATTTATCAATAAGCACTGTTTTAACGGTTTGTATCGTGTAAATGGCAAGGGACTTTTTAATGTACCATACAATAATAGTCGCAGGGCATCTGTTGATGAAAAAGTGATTATGAAGATTTCAGAATATCTTCAGGGAGTAACAATTCTTGATGGCGATTTTGAAAAGGCTTGTAAGGATGCGAAAAAAGGCGATTTTGTATTTATCGACAGTCCGTATGCACCATTGAATCCAACTTCGTTTGAGTCATATACGAAAGAGGGATTTGATGTAGAAAGTCATAAGCGGTTGGCAAATCTGTTTGACGAATTGACTGCAAGGGGATGTTGCTGTATGCTTACAAATCATAATACAGACTTGATAAATGAGTTGTATGGTAACAAGGGTTACAGAATAGATGTTGTAAGTGTTAAGCGTATGATTAATTCAGATGCATCCAACA
>CAYTDI010000008.1:0-90412 GCA_964436595.1 uncultured Eubacterium sp. | reverse complement strand
AAATATTACCCAAACAGTTGAATATGCACAATACGCAACTGGAGGGAGGTTAGGTGTGAGACTATGTCAAATGTAATCGTTAAAGAAAACGAAACTTTGGATAGCGCTTTACGCAGATTTAAAAGAAACTGTGCGAAAGCAGGGATTCAGCAGGAAATTCGTAAGAGAGAACATTACGAAAAACCAAGCGTAAGACGTAAGAAAAAATCCGAAGCAGCTAGAAAGCGTAAATATAATTAATTGTGTAAAAAGACCATCACAGGAATGTGGTGGTCTTTTTTTATATCATAGGAAATATTATTTACAAAAATTTCTTTTCAAATCTCAGGAATATTCTTTCTAAAATTCTCATATATATGAAATCAGGTGTAGGGAAGGAGGACAACTTATGGAGGAAATAATCAATGTATTTCCAAAACGGCTTCAACATTTGTGCGAGAAAAGTTTTCAAAAGGAAATAGAACCGGAAGAGATAAGGCTTCGAATTGGGCAGCCCGTAATGATAATCGGAAAAGCACGGGAATATTTCTGGAATCTGGAAATGGGGGTATTAGAAATACAAAAGCAGGCGTCTTATTGCTGGAAAGAAGAAGATATGCGGGAAACTCTTTCTCATATGAGTCAGTATTCCATGTATGCCTTAGAAGAAGAAATTCGCAGAGGATTTTTTACCATGGAGGGAGGGCATCGTATTGGAATTGTAGGAAAAACAGTTTGCGAACAGGGAAAAATCATGGCAATGCGTAATATCAGCGGCCTAAATATACGAGTTGCAAAAGAAAAGCGAGGGTGTGCACAAAAAATGCTTTCCTATATGAAAGAGGGAGAAGAACTACATAATACGTTAATTTTATCACCACCGGGAATCGGAAAGACTACCATGCTGCGAGATTGTATTCGTATCTTATCAAATGGTGATGAAAAAACAGTGGGGAAAAAAGTAGGGGTAGTGGATGAACGAAGTGAGATTGCAGCTTCCTTTCAGGGAATTCCTCAAAATGACTTGGGGATTCGTACTGATGTATTGGACTGTTGTCCAAAGGCAGAGGGAATGCGTTTATTACTGCGCAGTATGTCACCACAGGTTATTGCAGTAGATGAGTTAGGAAGTCAGGAAGATTATCGGGCAGTAGAAGAAGTACTACATTGTGGGTGTAAGATTCTCGGAACTATGCATGTGGGGAGTATAGGTGAGTTAAAAGAAAAAGTGTATCTGTCAGATTGGTTAGACAGAGGATTTTTTGAGCGGTTTGTTTTTCTAAAGAGAAATTCGTTAGGAGAACGTGAATTTGAAGTATATGATGGAGCATTGAAAAAAATATGTTAAAAATTGCAGGTGGAATCATCGTGCTTGTGGCAGCCACTTTTTATGGATGGCGTTTATCTATGGAGCAGCAGGAACATATGGAGCAGTTGTTGGCAATGAAAGAAATGTTTCTAATGTTAGAGGGAGAAATTTCCTATACAAAGACACCTCTTAGGGAGGCGTTTGTACGCATTGCAGCTCAAAATAAAGAACCCTTTGCAGGATTTTTGAAAAAAGCAGCAGAAGGACTTTTAGAAAATCGTGAGAGTATGGGAGACTATTGGAGAAGTCTGGTAGAACAGGAGAAAAAGCGATTTTTGTTTTCAAAAGAGGAACGAGAATTGCTAAAGCGGGCAGGAGAGAATTTTGGTTATTTGGATGGGCAGATGCAGTTAAAAAATTTGGAATTATATATTGGACAGGCAGAAGTGATGATAGAGCAGTTTCAGAAAGAATTAAAGGAGAAACAGAAGCTTGCCCAGACATTAAGTGTGATGTGCGGGTTATTTGTGATTATTCTGCTGTTATAGACACGGAGGAACAATGAGTATCAGTTTAATCTTTAAAATTGCGGCAGTAGGAATTTTAGTTACCGTACTAAGTCAGATATTAAAACATAGTGGGCGGGAAGAACACGCATTTCTTACCAGTCTGGCAGGACTTTTGATTGTGTTATTTTGGATTGTGCCCTACATATATGATTTGTTTGAAACTATGAAAAATCTTTTTGCATTGTAGTGTGTAGGAGGCAAAATGGACATCATAAAAATTGCAGCGCTTGGACTTGCAGGAACATTACTAGGAATTATGTTAAAAGGTCAGAAAAAGGAATACGAATTATTTATTTCCATGGGAGCCTGTTTGTGTATTTTTTATTTTATTGTTACCAAGCTGGAAATTGTATTATCCGTAATAAATCAGATGCAGAACTATGTAAAAATTGATGCGGGATATGTTGGGCTTCTTTTAAAAATGATAGGGATTACATATATATCAGAGTTTTCAGCAAATCTATGCAAAGATGCTGGGTATCAGGCGGTTGCAGGACAGATTGAGATGTTTGGAAAATTATCCATATTGGCAATCAGTATGCCGGTGTTGGTGGTGTTACTAGAAACCGTAGGAGAGTTTTTGACGTGAAAAAGTGGATCATAGGTTTGAGTGCGATGGTATTGCTAGGGGGAAGTTCGATACAGGCATATGCCATGAGTGAGGACGAGGAGAAATCAGCCATAGAGTCTGTATCAGAGGACGATACAATAGAAGAATATTTGGAACAATTAGATTTCAATGAGGTGGACAGCCTATTAGCAAAAAAAGGGACAGGAATTACATTTCAGGGATTAGTGCAAAGTATCATAGACGGAAAAGAAATTGATAAAGGGGAAATAGTAAAGAATTTTTTAACAGTAGTATTTGAAGAAGTTTTGACATTTCGGTATGATTTGTTACAAATAATTCTTCTGTGTGTTGTATTTTCCATTCTTTATAATTTTACCAACATCTTTGAAAATCCGGCGGTGACAGAAATCAGTTTTTATATGGTATATATGCTGTTATTGGTATTATTGCTAAAATCTTTTTTTGTTTTAAAAAATGTAGTTTTGGTAGTATTAGAAGATATGCTGGTGTTTCTGAAATTGTTAGTGCCTACATTTTCATTAAGTATGGTTTTTTCCGGTCAAATGACAATTGGAACGGCATTTTATGAGCTTACCTTTTTGGTGATATATGCCATAGAATGGCTGATGAATATCTTGGTTGTTCCGGCAATACAGATTTATGTAGTAGTGGAAATGATGAACTATCTCACAGAGGAAGAAATGTTGTCAAAACTGACAGAGCTTATCAAAGAAGGAATTGAATGGCTGTTAAAGCTGGTATTTACCATAGTTGTGGGAATTAATGTGGTACAAAATCTTTTAACACCGGTCATTGACAGTTTCAAATCCACATTGATATCCAGAACAGCCGGAATGATACCGGGATTGGGAACTTCTATTAATGCCGTGACAGAAATTATGGTTGGAAGCGGAATTGTAATTAAAAATGGAGTAGGCGTGGCGGCGATAATAGTACTATTGGTGTTGTGCGCAGGACCGGTAATCAAAGTATGGGTGATGACATTTTTATACCGCATGATTGCAGCAGTCATGCAGCCCATTGCAGATAAACGAATGTTAGGGTGCATTAGTGGAGCAGGGGAAGGGGGAAGATTGCTTGGAAAAGTGACAGTAACAACGGTTGTAATGTTTTTGGTTACCATAGCCATGGTAACGGCAGCAACAACATTTCGTTGATATATAAAGTTGAATGGTATAAAGGAGAGAGGAAAGGAGTAACATATGGAGGCAGTATATGGCTGGGTAAAAAATTTAGTCTGTTTTTACATTTTTATAACAGCGATACTACATTTGTTGCCAAAAGAAAGTTACCGAAAATACGTTCGTTTTTTTACGGGACTGCTTTTAGCAATACTGGTATTAACTCCGGTGCTTTCCTTGGTGGGAAATGGCGAAAATCTTTATGAAAAAATAGAGCAAATGGGATTTTTTCAGGAAATGGAAAATCTGAAATTAGATACCGCATATCTGGAAGCAGCTCAACAGAAAATTTATCAGGAGGAATATGAAAAAACAATTTGTATGGATATAGAACAGATGGCAAAGAGGCAGGAATTGCAGGCGAAAAAGGTGGAGGTAAGCCTTACGGAAGAATGTCTGGTACAGCATATTTATATAGAAATAGAATTTGTATCAGAAGATTCGTCCAGAGAAAAAGCAGTATTTGCAAAAGGCGCAGAATATCCACAGGTCTATGAGTTACAAAAAGAGTTGGAGAAGTTTTACCAGATAGAGGAAGAACAGATTGAGATAGTGGTAAAGGAATAGAGGTGGAAGGATGCAGTGGGAAAAGTTAAAAAAGATTCCGAAAAATCAGATATTGATTGGGGGATTGGTGGGAATATTGTTACTGGTTATTGCAATTCCTGTCGATGGTGGAAAGAAAAAAACACAGGAAATATCCACAAAAGAGCAAACAACATCAGAAGGAGAGACACAGGAGGGGATTTATGAAAAAAAGTTAGAACGCAGATTGACAGAAGTGTTGGAAAAAATAGATGGTGTGGGAAAGGTAGAAGTAATGATTACTCTGAAAGATAATGGGGAAAGTGTAGTAGAAAAAGATGTAACTACCAGCAGTCAGAGTACCAAAGAGGGAGAGAACAGTTCACCACGAAATGTCACAGAGAGTCAGTCACAAGAGGAAACGGTGTTTTCGGGACAACAGGGAAGTGGGCAGCAACCATTTATTTCAAAAGAGGTAACACCTCAAATAGAGGGAATTTTAGTGGTAGCAGAAGGAGGTGGAGATTCCGTTGTGGTAAAAAATATTTCAGATGCAGTTTTAGCATTATTTCCAGTAGAAGCACATAAAATTAAGGTAGTTAAGATGAATCTTTAGGAGGGCGTTGTTTTGAAAAACATATTCAAAAAAAACCAGATTATTATTACAGCACTGGCAATGATGATTGCAGTGGCAGGGTATTTACAGTATACCGGAAGTGAAAGTGATGATAAGATTGCAAAAGAGGCAAGTGCAGATTTGAATGATACTACATATGAGATTTCAGACGAAGAATTTAGTGCAGATAATATTTTTACAGATACAGAGGGGGGAGAGGAGACAGAAAACCAGACAGAAGCAACGCAGACAGAAGCGGCAGCACAGACAGAAGAAGCACCATTGGGAATTCAGACAGGAGAAGATATTGCCGCACAGAATGCAAAGGAAAGTGAAGCAGTAGAAAATCCGGGAGAAGCAGTACTTACAAGCAGTACAGTGGAAAATGTAAACTTTGCAGCAGAAGTAAAGCTGAATCGTGAGCAAATGCGTTCTCAGAATAAAGCTACATTGTTAGAAGTTATCAATAACACTAATATTTCGCAGGAACAAAAGCAAAATGCTATTGATGCCATGGTTGCCATTACGGATATTTCAGAGAGAGAAAATGCAGCAGAAATGTTGTTAGAAGCAAAAGGATTTACCGATGTTGTAGTAAGCATTACCGATGATAATGCGGATGTAGTTTTGAATATGGGAGAAGTAACCGATGCAAAACGTGCACAAATCGAAGATATTGTAAAGCGTAAGACCAATGTAAATCCGGAAAATATTATTATTACACCAATTCAGGGCGGTGCATCTGAGGCAGTAACAGAAGAATAGTCAAAATAAAAATGGGATGTTTGGTAGGACGAATTAGCAGGAAAGTCGAGTTTGCGATTTAGATGCTAAAGCGTCCTATTTTGATGAGAAAAAGCATGATTTGATGAGAAAAGCGGGGGTTGTGAAGTGGTTTTTGGATTGGTATAATGAAAGTGAAATGTACAAGGAGAAAAGATTTATGGGAAAAATACAAAAAAACGAGAAAAAGATAAAAAAGTATGTGATAAGCGGTTTAATAATAGGAGTATGCATGGGAATTGCCTATGGTCTTGTTATTCATAATATGGCAATCGGACTTGGAATAGGATTATGCTTTGGTTCGGTATTTGGCTCGATGACACAAAAGAAAAAAGACAGTGAACACAAAAGAAAATGAGAAAGTAAAAGTGAGGAATAGAAATAGACAATGGTAAAAATAGACTTAATTACCGGTTTTTTAGGAGCAGGAAAAACCACATTTATTAAAAAGTATGCCCAATATTTGTTGGATAAGGGAATGCAGATAGGAATTTTGGAAAACGATTTTGGAGCAGTCAATGTAGATATGATGCTGCTGCAAAATCTCATGGGAGATAATTGCGAATTGGAAATGATTTCAGGCGGCTGTGACAAAGAGACACATAGAAGACGTTTCCGAACAAAACTGATTTCCATGGGAATGTGTGGATATGACCGAGTGATTGTAGAGCCATCCGGTATTTTTGATATGGATGAGTTTTTTGATGTACTTCGGGATGAACCATTAGATAAGTGGTATGAGATTGGAAATGTGATTACCATTGTAGATGCAAAATTAGAAGAGGAAATGTCAGAAGAAGCAAATTATCTTTTGGCATCAGAAGCCGCATATGCAGGGCGTATTATTCTAAGTCATGCAGACGAGGCAACAGAGGAACAGAAAGAACATACGGTGCAGCATTTGAACAAAGCACTAGAGCAAATACAATGTAAACGAAGACTGGACAAGGAAATTTTGTGTAAGAGTTTGTCAAAACTTTCGCAAGAAGATTTAGAAGAATTATTGAATTGTGGATATGTGCTGGAAAATTATCGTAAAATAGATATAGAGGAAAAAGGGTTTGATTCCTTGTATTTTATGAATTTAGAAATAGCAGAGGATAAAATACAAAGTATTGTAGAGCAAATGATGAATGACCCGGCATGCGGCTCTATTTTTCGCATAAAGGGATTTGTGAAAAGTGCAGAGGATAAATGGCAGCAGTTAAATGCTACACACAATGGAATTATCATGGAGCCCATTGAAGTAGGACAAGAGGTACTCATTGTAATAGGAGAAAATCTAAAAGAAGATAAAATTAAAAACTATATAGAGAGGTAAATACAGGAGGTAGACATAATGAAGAGAGTTTTTTTGATTGTATTAGATAGTGTGGGAATAGGAGAAATGCCGGATGCAGCAGCATTTGGAGATGCAGGAAGCAATACCTTAAAAGCAGCTTCCAAGAGTCCGTATTTTTCCATGTCCAATATGAGAAAGTTGGGATTATTTAACATTGATGGAGTAGAAATTGGAGCAAAGGAAGAAAGTCCTGTGGGAGCATTTGCAAGAATGACAGAAAAATCTATGGGAAAAGATACCACCATCGGACATTGGGAGATAGCAGGGGTTATTTCAGAATCGCCATTGCCTACCTACCCAGAGGGATTTCCTAAGGAAGTGTTAGAGGAATTTTCTAAAAAAACAGGGCATGGAGTGCTGTGTAATAAGCCATATTCCGGAACAGAGGTTATCAAGGACTATGGAGAACAGCATATGAAAACCGGAGATTTAATCGTATATACCTCGGCAGATTCGGTATTTCAGGTAGCAGCCCATGAAGATATTGTACCGGTGGGAAAATTATATGAATATTGCCAAATAGCCAGAGATATGCTGGTGGGAAAACACGGAGTTGGAAGAGTAATTGCCCGTCCTTTTGAGGGAAAGCCGGGAGAGTTTGTACGAACTGCAAGACGTCATGATTTTTCATTGCTTCCACCGGAAGTAACCATGTTAGACCAGATAAAGGATGCAGGGTACGAAGTTTTGGGAGTTGGAAAGATATTTGATATTTTCGCAGGAAAAAGTATTACTGATTATGTAAGAACCACTGGAAATCCGGATGGCATAGACAAGACTCTTGAATATATGGACAGAGACTTTGAGGGACTTTGTTTCGTAAATCTGGTAGATTATGATATGCTTTACGGTCATCGAAATGATGTAGAGGGCTATGCAAAAGCACTGACCTATTTTGATGAACGCTTACCGGAGATTCTCGGTAAGATGCGGGAAGAGGATATTCTAATGATTACGGCAGACCATGGTTGTGATCCATCCACGCCGTCTACCGACCATTCCAGAGAATATACACCTCTTGTTATGTATGGAAAGAATATTCCGGCAGGGAAGAATTTTGGAACACGAAATACATTTTCCGATATTGGAGCAACCATATTAGAGTATTTTGGTGTAAAAAAGAAAATTTCAGGGGAAACGCTGTTCAAGTTTTAGAAAAAACTTAGCACTTTATTAGCAGGGGAGAAAAAAGGATTATGAGCAATTCCTTCAAAAAATCTTTCTTTTTTATGAAAAATTTCTAAAAAAAATGAAATTTTAGTAAAAGGTAATAAAAAGAAAAAAAAACAATATGCAATTGTTACAAAAAATAAAAAAATAATAAAGGAACAGTGGGTGTGATTCACAAAAAAAATGTAGTATTTTGGTAAAGTTTGACTGTCAAAGCAAAGATTGACAATATTTTAACATGGGATTAAATTAAATAAAGAAATTACTGTGGCAGTGTGATTTGAACGGATACCGTCAACCGTCAGAACTGCCGGCAGGTGGAAAGGAAGTGAATAGAATGGATGCTTTCGTAGAATCGCTATTGGAGGAGTTAAACTGTGAGACAGTTTTTACGATTCCCCTATTTGGTGGAATTCCGGTATCTGAAGCAGTAGTAGTTACTTGGTTTATTATGGCAGGGCTTACTGTTGCCGCCTTTTTACTCACCAGAAATCTGCGAGTAGAACAACCGGGGCGAAGGCAGCTGATTGTAGAAACAGCCGTGGAAGGAATCTATGGATTCTTTGAAGACACCATGGGAGGACTTGGAAAGGAATATATTCCATATTTAAGTGCTGTTGCTATCTATATAGGAATTTCAAATCTGATAGGTTTAATCGGATTTAAACCTCCCACCAAGGACTTGAATATTACCGCTGCATTGGCAATTATGAGTATTATATTGATTGAAATTGCCGGTGTGCGCAAGAAGGGTATGAAAAGCTGGCTTAAGAGTTTTGCAGAGCCGGTACCAATTATTCTTCCTATTAATATTCTAGAAGTATTTATCAGACCATTATCATTGTGTATGCGACTATTTGGAAATGTTTTAGGAGCATTTGTTGTTATGGAACTGATAAAGTTATTAGTACCAGTTGTGGTACCAGTGGCGTTCAGCTGCTATTTTGATATTTTTGACGGTATAATACAGGCATATGTGTTTGTATTCCTTACATCATTATTTATTAAAGAAGCTATTGAAGAATAGAAAAGTAAGAAAAGGAGTGTATTATTATGAATACAATTATCGCTATTGGAGCAGGAATCGCAGTTTTAACAGGAATCGGAGCAGGAATCGGAATTGGTGTTGCAACAGCTAAAGCAACAGATGCTATTGCAAGACAGCCGGAAGCAGAAAGTAAAATTAGTAAAGCATTATTATTAGGATGTGCACTTGCAGAAGCAACTGCTATTTATGGTTTCGTTATCGCATTACTTATTATCATGTTCTTAAAATAATAACAGGAAAACAATAAGAAAGGCGGCGGTAACATGCTAAGTTTAGACGTTTGGAATCTGCTGTTTACGGTAATCAACGTACTGGTATTGTATCTGTTAATGAAGAAGTTCTTATTTAAGCCTGTACTGGCAGTGTTAGAAAAGCGAAAAGAAATGATTGCAGCTAACATGGAAGAAGCAAGAAAGAGTCAGCAGGAAGCAGAAGAACTCAAGGCTGATTATGAGGAAAGACTTTCTGCAGCAAAAGAAGAAGCACAGCAGATTGTTCATAATGCAAGAGAGTTGGCAGAACAGGAAAGAACAGGCATCTTAGAAAAGACCAGAGCTGAATCAGAGCAGATGATAGAAAAAGCTAAGGCTGTCATTGTGTCAGAGCAGGAGCAGGCACAGCAGGAAGCAAAAGAAGAGATTGCCAAACTTGCAGTATTAGCTGCAAGAAAAATTATAGAAGCAGGTGATGCCAATGACACAGACAGCTATTAATTATGCGAAAGCGCTTCATCAATTAAATATCAGCAGAGAGAGTATGCAGAGAGTAAAAGCAATTATTGAAGCAGTTCCGGCTGTATGTGAAGTGTTAGAAGCTCCGGTTGTACCGAAGGAAGAAAAGCACCGTGTGGCAGACAGGATTTTCCCGAAAGAGACACAATCTTTTATTAAGCTTTTGTGTGATTATGACCGGGCAGAGCAGCTTGCAAATATCTGTGAGGCATATGAGACAGAATACAGACGTATTCATCATATATTAAAGGCTGAAATATATTCAGCAAAGCCTCTGGGTGATGAAAAAAAACAGGAGATTGAAAAGTTCATACAGGACAAATATCCGAATATGACGTATCAATTATCCTATGATATTGAAAAAAAACTGATGGGTGGAACGAAAATTGTAGCCGGAAACATGGAATATGATAATAGCTACGAGGGACGTCTGCATCAGTTGGAATTAAAATTAACCGGGAGGTGAAAGCGGTGAGTGCAATCAGCGCATCAGATATTATTTCCATTTTAAAAAGCGAAATTGAGCACTATGACTGGGAAAAAGAAGGTCAGGAAACAGGTGAAGTTATCTGGGTCGGTGACGGAATTGCCACTGTATATGGAATTGACCATGCAGTATACGGTGAAATCGTCGTTTTTGAGAATGGATTAAAAGGTATGGTACAGGATATCAGAAGAAATGAAATCGGATGTATTCTGTTCGGAAAAGATACCGGAATTAAAGAAGGAACAAAGGTTGTTCGAACAAAGAAAAAAGCAGGTATTCCAGTAGGGGATGCCTATGTGGGAAGAATTATCAATGCCCTTGGAGAAGCGATTGACGGAAAGGGAGAAATCAAGGCAGAGGACTATCGTCCAATTGAACAAGATGCTCCGGGAATCCTAGATCGTAAATCCGTAAATACACCAATGGAAACAGGAATTCTTGCAATTGACTCCATGTTCCCAATCGGACGTGGACAGCGTGAGTTAATTATTGGAGATAGACAGACTGGTAAAACTGCAATTGCAATTGATACCATTTTGAACCAAAAGGGAAAAGATGTTATCTGTGTATATGTAGCGATTGGTCAGAAAGCATCCAGTGTTGCAAAATTAGTGTCAACGTTGCAACAGAATGATGCAATGGATTATACAATTGTATTATCATCAACAGCAAGTGATCCTGCATCTTTGCAATATATTGCACCATATGCAGGTACCGCATTGGCAGAGTACTTTATGTATAAGGGAAAAGATGTTTTAATCGTATATGATGATTTGTCCAAACATGCAGTAGCGTATCGTGCATTGTCTCTGTTATTAGAGCGTTCTCCGGGACGTGAGGCATATCCGGGAGATGTATTCTATCTTCATTCCAGATTGTTAGAGCGTTCCAGTCGTTTAAGTGATGAACTGGGCGGCGGTTCTATTACTGCATTGCCAATCATTGAGACACAGGCAGGAGATTTATCTGCGTATATTCCGACAAATGTAATTTCTATTACAGACGGACAGATTTTCCTAGAGAGTGATTTGTTCTTCTCAGGTATGCGACCGGCAGTAAATGTAGGTCTTTCCGTTTCCCGTGTAGGTGGAGCGGCGCAGACAAAAGCAATGAAGAAAGCAACCGGAAGTATTCGTATCGACTTAGCACAGTTCCGTGAAATGGAAGTATTTACCCAGTTCAGTTCTGATTTGGATGAAAGTACAAAAGCACAGTTGGCACACGGAAATGTTTTGATGGAATTATTAAAGCAGCCATTGTGTCATCCAATGAGTATGTCAGAACAGGTTATTACACTTTGTGCAGCAAATAATGGAGTCTTTGATAAAGTTCCGGTAGCAAAGGTAAAGACAGTACAGATGAATCTGTTAGCTCATATGGCAGATGCATATCCGGAATTGGTAAAAGAACTTGAAGAACAAAAGTCGTTAAGTGATGAGACAGCAGAGAAAATTGTAGCAGCTGCAAAGGAATATGTGCAGACAGCAGTAATGTAAGGATGGTGAGGAAAGATGGCTAATACAAAGGAAATCCAGAGCCGAATGAAGAGTATTCAAGATACGATGAAGATTACCAATGCCATGTATATGATTTCCTCTTCCAAGCTGAAAAAGTCAAAAAAGAGTTTGGAAGATACAGAGCCGTACTTTTATACACTGCAATCAACTATGAGCCGTATTCTGAGACATATTCCGGACATGGAGAGCATTTATTTCGACCAGCGTGAAAATAAAAAACCAAGTGAACGGCATACAGGGTATATTGTTGTTACTGCTGATAAAGGAATGGCAGGTGCATATAACCATAATGTATTAAAAGTGGCAGAAGAGCATTTGCAGCAAAGCGATAATCCGGTACTGTTTGTGTTAGGAGAACTGGGAAGACAGTATTTTGAGCACAAAAAATTTCCAATTGAAGAGCAGTTTCACTATACCGTACAAAATCCAACATTAAATCGTGCAAGAAATATTGCAGAGACGATATTAGAGTGGTATAGTCAGGAAAAATTGGATGAAGTATATATCATTTATACCAGAATGGTAAATGCAGTTCAGGCGGAGGCAGAGGTATTGCAGCTTCTTCCGTTAAAAAAGGCAGATTTTAGCAACCAGTCGATTCCGATAGGGGTTAAAATGGAAGAATTAGCATTATTGCCTACACCGGAAGCGGTAATGAATCGTATCGTACCGGACTATGTTGTTGGATTTATCTATGGCGCATTGGTAGAGTCTTATTCCAGTGAACAGAATTCCAGAATGATGGCAATGCAGGCGGCTACGGATAGCGCAAAAGAGATGTTAAAGGAATTGGATATATTGTATAACCGAGCAAGGCAGGCAGCAATTACACAGGAAATTACAGAAGTAATTGCCGGAGCTAAGGCTCAGAAGAAAAAGAAAGAACAAGGTGGAAAGTAAGGAGGTCAAATACATGGAACAGGGCAGAATTGTCCAGGTCATGGGACCTGTAGTTGACGTAGAGTTTGAAAATTGTGAGCTTCCGGAAATCAAAGATGCGTTGGAAGTAGATAACGATGGAAAACGTTGCGTCATGGAAGTGGCACAACATATTGGAAATAATACCGTACGTTGTATTATGCTGGCTTCCAGTGAAGGACTGCATAAGGATATGGTAGTAACTGCAACAGGAAGCGGTATTAAAGTTCCGGTTGGAGAAAATACATTAGGACGTTTATTTAACGTACTGGGAGATACATTGGATAAGGGAGAGTCTCTGGAGCAGGAGCCACACTGGGTTATCCATAGAGATCCACCAACCTTTGAAGAACAGAGTCCGGTTGTTGAAATGTTAGAAACAGGAATCAAGGTTATTGACCTTTTAGCTCCCTATGCAAAGGGTGGTAAAATCGGTCTGTTCGGTGGTGCCGGAGTAGGTAAAACCGTATTAATTCAGGAGTTGATTCATAACATTGCTACGGAGCATGGTGGATATTCCATCTTTACCGGAGTTGGAGAACGTTCTCGTGAGGGAAATGATTTGTGGTCTGAAATGAGTGAATCCGGTGTATTAGAAAAAACAGCACTGGTGTTCGGACAGATGAATGAGCCACCCGGAGCTCGTATGCGTGTAGCGGAAACAGGACTTACTATGGCAGAATATTTCCGTGATGAAAAACATCAGAACGTGTTATTATTTATTGATAATATTTTCCGTTTTACACAGGCAGGTTCTGAAGTATCAGCATTATTAGGACGTATGCCTTCCGCAGTAGGATATCAGCCGACACTGGCAACAGAAATGGGTGAGTTGCAGGAACGTATCGCCTCTACCAAGAATGGTTCTGTTACTTCTGTACAGGCAGTATATGTACCGGCGGATGACTTGACTGACCCGGCACCTGCAACTACATTCGCACATTTGGATGCTACCACAGTATTATCCAGAAAGATTGTAGAACAGGGTATTTATCCGGCAGTAGATCCATTGGAGTCTAATTCACGTATTTTGGAGGCTGACGTAGTAGGTGAAGAACATTACCAGACAGCCAGAAGAGTACAGGAAGTATTGCAGAAGTATAAAGAATTACAGGATATTATCGCAATTCTTGGTATGGAAGAATTATCAGAAGAAGATAAGCTTACCGTATATCGTGCCAGAAAGGTACAGAAGTTCTTATCACAGCCATTTAGTGTTGCAGAGAATTTTACCGGAATTTCCGGAAAATATGTACCGGTACAGGAGACAATCCGTGGATTTAAAGCCATTTTAGATGGTGAAATGGATGAGTATCCGGAAAATGCATTCTTCAATGTAGGAACCATTGACGAAGTAAAAGAAAAGGCAGAGCGTATGAAAGAATCCGCCGGAGAATAGGAGTGGTTTCATGAATACATTTTTTTTAAAGGTGATTGCTGCAGACCATACTTTTTTCCAAGGAAAATGCCAATCATTAGTTGTGCCTGCCATTGATGGTGAGAAAGGAATACTTCCTCACCATGAGGACATGGTAATTGCGGTGAACGAAGGAGAGATTCGTGTAACCGCAGAAGATGGTACGGTACACATTGGTATTGTAGGTATGGGATTTGTACAGATTATCAATAACCGTGTCACACTGTTAGTAGAAACAGCAGAAAGACCAGAGGAAATTGATGCAAGAAGAGCAAGAGAAGCACAAGAACGAGCAATGGAACAGATGCGTCAGAAACAGAGCATACAGGAGTTTCATCATTCGCAGGCATCTCTTGCAAGAGCTATGTCAAGATTGAAAGCAACAAGTAAGTATAATCAGTAAGAAAAACTATTGCAATGAAGTGAAAACGCTTATTGCAATAGTTTTTTCTATTATATCATAGGGAAAAGGATTGCAATTTTTCCATAAGGAAACTATAATGATAAATAGTGTTCCTAGAAGATAGGAATAGGATAAAGGAGAATTATAATGGCAAAAGAATTATTAAAAAGAGAACAGGTAGCAGTAGAAGATACTTGGGCAGTAGAAGATATTTATGCAACAGAAGATGCATTTTTGGCAGACGCAGATAGTGTAGAAAAGAAAATAAAGGAAGAGCTTATTAAATATGATGAAAAATATTTGAATGAGAACGCTGCACATCTATTAGAATATTATAAAAAATTAGAAGAAATTATGTTGACATTAGATAAGGTATTGAATTATTCTGAGCGAAATGCAGATGTAGATACTTCTAATACCCACTATCAGGCATTAAGAGGCAGAGCAGAAAATCTATATTACAAATTGGCAGAAGTAACTGCTGCAATCGGAAGTTATATTGTGGCAATGGATGATGCAAAGATAAGCCGGTATTTCAAAGAAGTACCGGAATTAGAAGAATACAGAGTAAGTATTGAGGATTTAAGAAGATTAAAGCCTCATATGTTATCCTCAGAAGCAGAAGCCTTGTTAGCGGCATCTAACGATATGGGAACTGCAGTAGATAAAGTATACAGCTTATTGGAAAATGCAGATTTTGAAAACCCAACAGTAAAAGACGAAAATGGGGAAATGGTGAAAGTAAGCAGCGGAAGATTTGTTCCAATGCTAGAAAGCAAAGATGTGCGTGTGCGTCGTGAGACATTTAAGGCATATTATGCAAGATATGAGCAGTACAAGAATACATTTGCGTCTTTATATGAAGGAAAAGCAAAGTCTAACTTTTTCTATGCAAAGGCAAGAAAATACAATTCTTCTATGGAGGCAGCAGTGGATGCAAATAATGTGCCAAAGGAAGTATATTATAACTTAATTGAAGCTGTAAATGAAAATATGGACTATATGCATCAGTATATGAAGCTGAGAAAGAAGTTGTTAGGAGTAGAAGAACTCCATATGTATGACTTATATACACCAATGGTAGAGCAGGAGGATGAAGAAATCACTTATCCAATCGCACAAAAAGAGATTGCAGAGGCATTGCAGGTACTTGGTGATGACTATGTAGGTGTATTAAATCAGGGATTTGAAAATCGTTGGATTGATAAGTACGAAAATGAGGGAAAGAGAAGTGGCGCTTATTCTGCCGGAAATTATGGAGTACATCCATATGTATTAATGAACTATCAGTATAATTTAGATTCTGAGTTTACCTTGGCACACGAAATGGGACACGCTCTTCATTCCTATTATTCTTCAAAAAATAATAATATTTTTGATAGTGAATACAAGATATTTGTAGCAGAAGTAGCATCTACCTGTAACGAAGCATTATTGATGGATTATTTATTAAAGCGTACAACAGATAAGAAGAAAAAAGCATACTTAATCAATCACTTCTTAGAGCAGTTCCGCACAACCTTGTATCGTCAGACTATGTTTGCAGAGTTTGAACTTCGTACACATGAAATGGTAGAACGTGGAGAAGCACTGACGGCAGAAGCATTGAAAAAATTATACTATGATTTAAATGTAAAATATTATGGAAATGATATTGTAGTGGATGAGGAAATTGCAATTGAATGGGCAAGAATCCCACATTTTTATTACAACTTCTATGTATATCAGTATGCTACAAGTTTTTCAGCTTCTATGGCACTCAGCAAGAAAATTTTAGAAGAAGGAAAACCGGCAGTTGATAAATACCTGAAGTTCTTAAGCGGCGGTTGTACCAAATCCCCAATTGACTTATTAAAGGATGCAGGAGTAGATATGACAACGAAAAAGCCAATCAGTGATGCACTTAAGACCTTTGGTGAATTAATCAAAGAACTTGATGAAATGTATGCATAAATAGGAAATCATGGAAATAAGGGAAGAAAAATAAGGGAAGAGAAAGAGAGGACATTTTTTTGGCAGATTTACAAAAAGAAATAGAAAAGCGCAGAACGTTTGCGATTATTTCACATCCGGATGCAGGAAAAACAACTTTGACAGAGAAATTTTTGTTATATGGTGGAGCTATTAATTTAGCCGGTTCTGTAAAGGGAAAAGCAACAGCAAGACATGCGGTGTCTGACTGGATGGAAATAGAAAAGGAGAGAGGTATTTCTGTTACCTCCTCCGTATTACAGTTTAATTATGGAGGATATTGTATCAATATTCTGGATACTCCGGGACATCAGGACTTCTCAGAGGATACCTATCGTACCTTGATGGCAGCAGATTCAGCAGTCATGGTAATTGATGGTTCTAAGGGTGTAGAGGCGCAGACCAGAAAGTTATTTAAGGTATGTGTTATGCGTCATATTCCAATTTTTACATTTATTAATAAGATGGATAGAGATGCCAATGACACCTTTGATTTGTTAGATGAAATCGAAAAAGAACTTGGAATAGCCACTTGTCCGATTAACTGGCCAATTGGTTCAGGAAAGCGTTTTAGAGGTGTATATGACCGTAATACAAAAAAGGTAAAAATCTTTGAAGATACCTTAAAGGGAACAAAAGAAGGAACAGAGCGTGAATTTGATATTGATGATCCGGCACTGGAAGAATTTGTCGGGGAAGAGCAAGAGGCACAGCTTTTAGAAGAAATTGAACTTTTGGACGGCGCAAGTGCAGAATTTGATATGGAATTGGTATCAAAGGGAGAGTTATCTCCGGTATTTTTTGGTTCTGCATTGACAAACTTTGGTGTAGAGACATTCTTACAGCATTTTTTACAGATGACATCATCACCATTGCCAAGAAAGGCTGATATTGGAGAAGTAAATCCGTTTTCAGAAGATTTCTCAGCTTTTGTATTTAAGATTCAGGCAAATATGAATAAGGCGCACCGTGACCGTATCGCATTTATGCGTATTTGTTCCGGTAAGTTTGAAGCGGGTATGGAAGTAACCCATATTCAGGGCGGCAATAAAAAGATACGTTTGTCTCAGCCACAGCAGATGATGGCGCAGGAGCGAAAGATTGTAGAAGAAGCATATGCCGGAGATATTATTGGTGTATTTGACCCTGGTATTTTCTCCATTGGTGATACCATTACGAATGCCAGTGACAAGTTTGCGTTTGAGGGAATCCCGACCTTTGCGCCAGAACATTTTGCAAGAGTTCGTCAGTTAGATACCATGAAGCGTAAGCAGTTTGTAAAAGGTATCAGCCAGATTGCACAGGAAGGTGCAATTCAGATTTTCCAAGAATATAACACCGGAATGGAAGAGATTATCGTAGGTGTAGTAGGAGAACTTCAGTTTGATGTATTGAAGTATCGTTTGGAAAATGAATACAACGTAGACATTCGTTTAGAAAAGCTGCCATATGAGCATATTCGTTGGATTGAAAATAAAGAAATCGATATGGATAAGTTGATAGGAACTTCTGACATGAAGAAGATTCAGGACTTAAAGGGTAATCCATTATTGTTATTTATCAATAGCTGGAGTGTGGGAATGACCTTAGATAGAAATGAAGGACTGGAATTATCCGAGTTCGGAAGAGACTAGAACAATTCCATAAAGTAAAAGAATCAATAGGATAAAAGACAAAATAAGATAAAAGAAAAGGATGATGACTGAAAGAACTATCAGCTATCATCCTTTTTGATATTATAGGAAATAACCCATTGTATTTAAGTGTAAAAGTATGTAAATTCCTATGATATAAAAACGTTCCGCTAAGGATTTGTTTTATTCCAAGTTTACTTTTTTTCCCAGAATCAATCGTGTAATAAAATAGAATATAACACCAAGGATTAAGTTAAAGATATTGGTTGCTGGAAGAAGAGAGCCATAGATACTTCTGGTAAGTGCTAAAGGATCGCTTTCCGCTCCTAAAAGTGTATTGAGATTAATCACAATCATAAGGATACTGGAAAGTACCTGTATAACAATATAAAATGCAATATAAAATCCAATAGAAGCTATTAGTTTGTGGCGTTCCATCAACTGACCCAGTGTAATAGCAAGATATCCCATAGTCAGTGAAAAGAAGCTGCTAACGATAAGTGTTATACAGCACACCACTATAAGCGTTGGCAGTGAATAACCAAATACATCTTGAATAGAAGCAGTGGTTTGTGTACCACCTGACACAGCAGTAACTAAACCGGAAAGAAATGCGTTTCCATCTGTGGCAGAGTCATGTACCAATGCGTAATAACTACTGGAAAAACTTATGGCAAAGATAGAAACTACGGTAAGCAGGATATTAAAGCAGTTCCAAAGAAATGCCACAATCAGTTTGGAATTTAAAAGCTGTGTCCGTGTAACCGGAAGTGTAAACATCAAATAACCCTCGGATGTAAATAAATTCCGGTAAAATCGAACCATCAGATATATGTAAGCTGCAAAAGTAAGTACAATCATAGAAAGGGCATAAAAAACAATCAGTAAAATTACTAATGGCAGTGAATTATCAAGCTGTAAAATGTCCGTACACAGAAAAAAACAACCGACAACTGTGATAAGAACAATGGTAAGATTCAACGGAAGTAAAATCCTACGGGTTGCTTCCCATTCATGTTTTATTAATTTCTTTAACATTTGAATACCTCCCGGAATAATGTATCTATGGATTTATTCTCGTTTTCTCTAATGTCATCCACCGAGGTTTGCATACGGATTTGTCCATTTTGAATAAAAATGACTTCATCCAAGATGTTTTCAATATCCGAAATCAAATGTGTGGAAATAAGAATGGAAGCATTTTCATCATAATTAGAAATAATCGTATTTAAAATATAATCTCGGGCTGCCGGATCTACGCCTGCAATGGGTTCATCTAATAAGTACAAATCTGCCTTGCGGCTCATAACTAAAATAAGCTGTACCTTTTCCTTTGTTCCTTTGGAAAGGGTTTGGAGCTTGCTGTTTGGGTCAATATTTAATTTAGCCAGCATATCGTAAGCACGTTCTGTTTCAAAGTCCTCATAGAAATCCGCAAAAAAACGAATGATTTCTTTTACTTTCATCCAGTCATTTAAATAAGTATGGTCAGGCAAGTAGGAAATCCTTTTTTTGCTTTCGATTCCAATTGGTTCTTCCTTAAGATAGAGTTCACCGGAAGACGGAGTAAGGAGACCGGCAATTAATTTTATGAAAGTAGTTTTTCCACTTCCGTTTGGTCCAAGCAGACCGATAATATGCCCGCCATCAATTTGCAGATTGATATTGGAAAGGGCAGGGTGTTGTCCATATTGTTTGCTTAAATTTTTACATTCTAATAAGGTCATTTTGCATCCCCCTCAATCGTTTGTTTCATAAGAGATACGGCTTCATCTTTTTGGAAACCTAATTTTTGCATATTTTCAAGAAATTGAGAAATAATTTCTCTTGCCATTTCTGACTTTATATCATCAATCATCTTTGTATCCTCCGTAATAAATCGTCCGCTGGTTCGCTGGGAATAAACAAGACCTGTCCGTTCTAACTCGGAAAGTGCCTTTTGCATCGTGTTGGGGTTTACAGAAGCCTCTGCTGCAAGTTCTCGTACAGAGGGGAGCTTATCGCCGGGATTGTATACACCGGAAATAATATCCATTTGAATCTTTTCAATAATTTGTATAAAAATTGGTCTGTCAGAATCTAAGTTCCATGGCATAATATCACCTCGTTTTCAATGTATTATTGTACTATCTGAGTAATACATTAAATGCTTTTGATAAAAAAGTCAAGGACTTTTCGTGTTTCTCATAGTTTGCGCATCAGACATTCTAAGAGTTTATCGTTCATTTCCGGATTCATAACACAGAAGCGGATATACTTGTTGTCTAAAAACGGAAAAGTAGAACAATCACGAATCATCATTTTTTCACGAATTGCACGGTCAAATAAAAGCTCAGAGGTAAGCGTTTCATCCATAAGACGTACTAATATAAAGTTGCCGCTTGGCTGGTATACTTTAAAACGGGAATCCTTAGAGAGTGCATCATACATTCGGGCACGTTCTGAGGAAATCAACCGGCGTGTTTTTTGAATATAATCCGTATCTTTGAACATGATTTCACCGGCAATGACTGCAAGCGAGTTAATGGTCCATGGATTTTTGCGAGTATTAATTGCCTTAATTAAATCCCGGTTTCCGGTAATGGCATAGCCAAGGCGCAGTCCCGGTGCTGCAAAAAACTTAGAAGTTCCCCGTAAGATTACAATGTTGTTGTAAAAGGCGGTTAATGGAACAGAATCAATTTCATCATAATTGTCTGCAAATTCTACATAAGTTTCATCCACCATTACAAAAATATCGTATTGCTTACAGATGTCTAAAATGGTACGCATATCCTTTTGGGTAATAGCAGTGGAAGTTGGGTTATTTGGATTACAGATAACCAATAAGTCAATATTTTCGTTTAACTGAGAAGTAAAATGAGTCACATCCAAACAAAAATCCTGTTCTTCCTTTAAAGGATAGTAAAGACAAGTGCCGCCACCCAGAGAAATTTCACGTTCATACTCGGAATAAGTCGGTCCAAGTATCAAAGCCTTTTTCGGATGCTCAATCTGAATAAACAGAGAAATCAGCTCCGTAGAGCCATTTCCCATAATAATGTTTTCATAGTCGGTATTCACATAATCTGCAATACACTTACGAAGAGCGGTATACTCTCGGTCAGGATATGTGGTAATGGCATCAATATGATTAGAAAGGGTTGCTTTTAACAGTGGTGAAACTCCAAGAGGGTTTACATTCGCACTAAAGCTTGTAATTTCTTCCTTTTTAATACCATAGATTTGTTCTATTTTTTCCAGGTCACTGCCATGGAAATGATCTTTATGTTGTAACATGTTTCTGCCTCCAAACTTTTCATTTACACCTTCGTGGAAATCGTTTATACTTAATTATAACGAATAATGACAAAAAAGCAACTAAAAGCAGGTGACGTTTTGCGAAAGAAAATACAGGAATTGGCAGCAGGAAAATGTGATAAAAAGTGTCCTATTGTGGAATTTTCAGAAGAAGAGTTAAAAGTAACCGTATTAGAGGAACAGACCCTACATGGAAAGTTCACCATAACCAGTGTGAATGAAGTGCCCATGCGCGGTATTATCTATTCTTCCAATCCAAGGATGGAGTGTCTGGAATCCCAGTTTCAGGGAACACAAGTAACCATAGAGTATGAATTTCATAGCGAAGGTATGGTAGAAGGAGATTCTTCTAAGGGTAACTTTTATGTTATCTGCAATGAGGGAGAATATGACCTTCCTTTTTTGGTATCTGTTTCAAAAGGATATCCGAAAAGCTCCATTGGAGTGATTGATAGTATTTTTAGCTTTGCAAATCTTGCACAGAAGTCTTATGAAGAGGCAGTGGAGATATTTGGAAAGCCGGAATTTATCAATATTTTTAAAAGCAGGGAACAGGAAGAACGGTTAGGCTATTTAGGATTGATGAAAAAGCCATGCAGTATGGCACAGGTAGAAGAATTTCTTATTTTAACGAAAAAGAAGAAACGAATTGCTTTTTCTATAGAAGAAAGTCAGACACAGATATACGGAATCAGACAAAATGAAAAACAGCATATTGTCTTGAAAAAAGATAATTGGGGATATATTGCCATAGAAATGAAAAGCGATGCAGAGTGTGTAGAACCGGTAAAAAAGGTGATTACGCCAGAGGATTTTATAGGAAACCGAGCAGCAGCGGAGTATGTAATCTTAGCAGACAAGCTGCATGACGGGAAAAATTATGTAAGAATTACCTTTGAAAATCAGTTTCAGCAGGAGTGTGTCGAGCTTTGCATTACCAAGGCAGAAGCACAACAGGAAAAGGACAAGACTTATTTCGAGATTCAAAAACACAGAGAATCCCTGTTAAAGTATTATGTGTCTTTCCGTTTACATCAAATGGTGACAGGGGTATGGGCAAAAAGAACTTGTGAAGAATTGGATTTTTTGATGAATATAGACCCGGAGAACCGCTGGTGTGCGTTGTACAAGGCACAGGCACTTTTGATAAATCGTCAAAAGCAGGAGGCACAGTGGATTTTAGATACTTTTCGCAGAGAGAATAAAGAAAAGGATACACCGCTATATGCCTATTATCTTTATTTATGTACCTTAGCAGATCCGGAGCCTGCATATGTGAATCAATTAACAACCCAGATAGAAGAAATCTATCATTGTAATCAGGAAAATGCCTTGTTGCTGTGGATTTTACTCTACATTGACGAAGAGTTAAATTACAGCAGCAGTCACAAACTAGAGGCAATTGCAAGGCAGATAGAAAGAGGATGTAATAGTCCGATTCTCTATGTTGAGGCATACTATCTCTTAAGTCAGGAGCCATATTTGATTCATAAAGGAGATAAGCTGGAACGAAAAATTTTAGGCTGGGCTGCTAAGAAGAATATTCTGACGGAGAAAATGACAGAACAGGTGAAGCAGTTAATACCATGCCTTAATTCCTTTCATGTTGGATGGTATCGGGTTATAACAGCCTGCTATAAGAAGTTTCCTTCCAATGAATTGCTGCAGGAAATATGCGGATATTGTATTCGGTCAGGATGTTATGGGAAGAAGTTTTTTGCATGGTATGATGCAGGCATTCAGGAAGAATTGCGAATTGGTGGACTTTATGAAGCATGGATGTTATCGGCAGAGCCGGTACAGTTAAAAAGGATTCCAAAATTAATTACCATGTATTTTCAATATCACAGCAACTTGGCATATCAGCAAAGAGCAATGCTCTATGGTGCAATTATAAGCAGTAAGCAAAGTAATAAGCAGGTATTCCAAAATTATCAAAAATCTATGGAAGAGTTTGCTTTAGAGCAGCTAAGAGCCGGAAGAATGGATGATAATTTGGCAGTGATTTACAAGGAAGTGCTGACACCGGCAATGCTCAATGAGGAATCTGCACAATGGCTTGCAAGAATTATTTTTTCCAAACAGATTATCTGTAAAGAGGAAAAAGCAGTGCGTGTGATTATACGCCAGTATCAGTTACAACAGGAACAGGCAGTTCCATTGGTAAATCATAGTGCTTATGTAAATATTTATGGGACAGAGTACAGTATTCTTTTAGAGGATGCAAAAGGAAATCGTTTCTTACCTAAAGAGGAGATTGTTATAAAGCCGTTTATGAACATTGCTCCCTTCTTGAAAAAGGGAATGGAGTATGCAAATGATAAATTAAGCTATATGCTAAGTTATTTTGATCGAAAAAAGATATGGCAGACTTATGAGGAAGAAGATTTACCATACTTAAAGGGATTAATGGAGTCAGATAAGATTAGCAAGGAATATCGGGAAGAGATTCGTTTGCAGTTGATTGCGTACTATTATGACAATTATCGGGGAGATACGTTAGATGAATTTTTGTTAAATTTATCCTTTGAACGCTTAGAGCACAATATTCGAGGAAAACTCATGGAGCTTTTGGTAGCAAGAGGACATTATCATAAGGCTTATGAATTAGTGTTGGCGTATGGAAGTGAGAATCTTTCGGCAGCAAAGCTGTTGTCTGTGGTATGTAATAGAATACAAGATATAGAAGAAGAGCCGAATGACTTTTTAATTGGAATGTGCAGAAGTGTATTTTTGCGAGGAAAATATAATGATTTGGTATTACATTATATGTGTCGATACTTTTGCGGAAATCTGAAAGAAATGACCGGACTTTGGCAAGTAGCAAGGGATTTTGAAATAGAAAATCATGACTTGGAGGAACGCTGTGTTGTACAGTTTTTGTATACAGGAAGTTATGCAAAGTGCATGGAAGATATTTTTGAAAGTTATGACAAGAATGGCGGAAGAAAGTTAATTGTTCTTGCGTATCTTTCTCAAATGTCGCACAAGTATCTTACAACAGATATGGAAGTTTCCGATTATGTATTTGAGAAAATTTCAGAATTGCTAGAGGAGGGGGAAGAATTAAACGAACCTTGCCGTCTGGGATTTTTAAAGTGGTGTGCGAATATTGGAACATTGACAGAAAAACAAAAGGAACAGGCAGAGTACATTTTAAAATGGGCAGTTGGAGAACAAAAGTATTTTTCCTTTTACACAAAACTGCCCGCAGAATTTGCCGAAAAATATATGTATTATGATAAAACATTCTTGGAGTATCGAACCGTACCGGATACCAGAGTGGTAATAAGTTTTAGAAAATGGGACAGTGAAGAATTTCGGGAATGTGAAATGACAAGGATGTACAGTGGTATATTTGTCAAACCATTTGTAGTGTTTTTCGGGGAGGAAATTCCATACTACATCAAGGAAGAAAAAAAGGGCGAATTGGTGGTAACAGAAAGCGGTCATATATCATGTGGCGAACAGTGTGCGGCAACAGAAGAAAATAGGTATCAGTTATTGAACGATATGTTTACCAGTTGGCACATGAAAGACGAGAAGACCTTGAAAAAACTTCTGGAACAGTATGGAGAAATGAATCAGTTAGTACAGGAGAAGTTTACAGTTATATAAAGGTGGTGATAAGGGATGAAGCCGTTAAAAGAGGAATGGTATATAGGGATTGAAATAGGGCATGAATGGACAATGGTCAGCTATTATACAGAGGGGATGAAAGAGCCTGAGACGAAAGGGTTAGTTACCGGAAGTCAGAGTTATCGAATATGTACAGGTCTTGGCAAAAAAGAGAGCATGAATCAGTGGTATCTGACAGAACAGCCGGAACAGATGGATGTAGAAGATTTGTTGGGCAAAGCTGTGCGAGAAGAAATTGTAGAGGTAGAAGAAAGTTATCGTGCACAGGAACTGTTTAACGTGTTTTTGCGAAAGGTAATCCGAATGGTATTGCCGGCAAAAGGAGTGGCAGGAATCACCAAGTGCGTGTTTAGTGTGGAACAGCTTTCGAAAGAGTTGGTAGAATTATTAATGAAATGGGCAGCAGAGGTTGGAATGAAGCCGCAGCAGCTTTTGATTCAGGATAATAAGGAAAGCTTTTATGCCTATACGGTAAATCAAGAGCCGGAGTTATGGATGTATGAGGCAGCATTATTTTCCTGTGAAAAAGACGAAGTTACTTATTGGAATATGAGTCATGATCGAAAGACAAAGCCACAGGTATCCAAGGTAACAATGCAGTATATTGGAGAATTGCCAAAAGAAAGCGAAGAACGAGATTTGGAATTTTCCAAAATACTGGAAAAAACACTGAATGGAAGATTAATTTCCACGGTATATCTCATTGGAGATGGTTTTGAGGGGGATTGGATGAAAACCTCATTGCAGGTAGTATGTCGGGGACACAGAGCCTTTCAGGGAAAAAATCTTTATACCAAGGGAGCGTGTTATTCCGGTATGTTAGAGGAACATATGGATAAGGCGGAAACGGTATATTTTTGTGAGTACAAGACGAAAAAGAATGTATTCTTAAAGGCAGCTTATCAGGAACGGGAATATATGTATCCGCTGGTGGAGGCTGGAAAGAACAGACATCAGGTGCAGCAGGATTGTACTATTTTATTAGAAGGAGAACCTGTCTTAGATATATGGGTGCAGCCCTTAGGAAAAAAAGAGGCTGTTATTGAAAGTTTAGAGTTTTCCGGCTGGAAACCTGCGGAAGAGAAAGGGTGCAGGCTAAAGCTTCAGGTGGTAGGAAATTTAGAAGAAGGCATGAAGCTTCGGGTAAGAGATATTGGCTTAGGAGAACTTTTACCGGGAAGTAATCAGGAATGGGAATACGAAATAGGGTAAGGAGAAGACCATGAGTAAAGTATGGATATGTCAGAGAAAAACAGCAGGTATTCCTTTGTATCTCACACAGCAGCAGATAAACCTGTATTCTTTTGAAGAATTATGTTATTATTTATATCAAAATGCCGAGGTAATAGAGGAAACGCTTTTTGATGAAAAGTTAATCCTTTGGTTAGAAAAAGAACTGGAGCTTACAAGCTTGTGTGAAAAGTTGCGAAAAGGTTTGAACCAAGGCAAGGATGGATTTTGGTGTATGCTGATGATTCTTTGGGAAAGCGGATATTATACCAAAGAGGAATTAAAAAAAGTAGAAACTATTATTACACAAATTGTACAGGCAAAACCGGAGGAACGTAAAAAGTTACAGGCAGACCGAATGCTTCAAGAGGGAAGATATAAGGGGGCACTTCGGGAATACTTACAACTGATTCCTATGAGTGAAGATAAGATGTTTGAAAGTAAAATATGGCATAACATGGGAACTGCTTATGCAAGACAATTTTTATTTGTACGGGCAGCAGAATGTTATAAAAAGGCATATGAATTAGGGGATGAAGAAGAAAGTCGTCAGCAGTATTTGCTTGCAGCAGCCTACGGAGAGGGACAGAAATTAGAAGAAAACAGAGTTTCCTTTCAGGAAGAACAACAGTCGGTAAAAGAGGGATATGAAAGATTGGAACAGCTAGTAGAAGAATATATGAGAAGCGAGTGAGAAAATGGGATTATTTAAGAGAAAGAAAAAAAATGATTTTGTAGAGCCTGTTGTAGAGAATGGAGATTTTACAAAAACAGAGAAGAAAGAATCAAGCCATGTAGCAATGGAATATTGCGAACAGATTATGGAGGCAGCGAAGGATTTAGAAGAAACAAAGAGAGAATATCGTGTTGTTACAGATTATCTTACAGATATTCAAATGATTGAAGAACTTCCGAAACCAGATATGAAGAAGATTCAGGAGTCGGCACAGCAGGTACAAAATCTAAGTGAAACCAAGGATATTTATCGTGCTAAAGAAAAAACAATTTCCGATGCACAGTTTGTTCAAATGGATCAGTTGCAGGATGAAATACCGGATGCCATTGGAAGATTAAAAGCAAATGAGGCTTATCAGGCGGCTATAAAGCGTGATATGCAGTACCTGGAGGGAGAGAAAAACGAATGGCATATCCATCAGGAAACTCGTTCTAAAGAGTATAAGATATTACAGCGTGTGCTGTATGCCATGATAGCAGTATTTGTTCTTGCAGTCATTGCCATTGTGGTACTTTCCAAAATCATCCGTTTGGATATTCAAATGTGGCTTTTTATTGCAGTATTAGTGACTGGAGGAGCGTGTGGTGGTGTACTTTTGCGTATGCAGAATGATGAAAGGGAAGTAAAGAAAGCACAGGCAAGTATCAATCGGGCAATTACATTACTCAATGGTGTAAAACTAAAATATGTTAATATTACCAATGCAGTAGATTATGCCTGTGAGAAGTATCATGTACATAATGCAAATGAATTGAATTATATCTGGGGACAGTATTTAGAAGCGGTAAAGGAACGTGAGAAATTTCAGCGTACCAATGAAGATTTGGAGTATTTCAGCAGCAGATTGATACGCGATTTGCATGCTTATCATTTGTATGATGCAAAGATATGGGTACATCAGACAAATGCATTACTGGATAAAAAAGAAATGGTAGAAGTAAAGCATGAGTTATTGGTAAGAAGACAAAAGCTGCGTGACAGAATCGATATGCAGATTGATAGTATTCAAGGAGCAAAGAGTGAGATTGAAAAACTCATAAAAGATTATAGTCAGCATGAGGGAGAGATTCGTGAGATATTGGATTCTCTTGATAAGATATGTGGAGTGGCTTAAGGTAAAGTCAGATAGAAAAGAAAATTATATATTAAGAAGTGAAAGACCCTGGTAGGAAGAAAAGCATATATTTCTTTTTGCCAGGGTTTTTTATAGGGAATATCATGTGTGTTAAGTGTGAGAGGACATAAATAGTTCAAAAGTTCTCAAATTTTTAAAAATATCATCACATAGTCATCACTTAAGAACTTTACAATAATTTTACAATTGAAAAAGGAGTTGAAGAAATGGTACAAAAGGTGTTTAACCGGTATGAGAAAAAGTACTTGCTTACACAGCAACAATATGAAGCAATACGGAAAAGACTGGAAATTTATATGGAAGAAGACCAGTATGGATTACATATTATTCGAAATATCTATTATGACACAGAAGATGATGAACTGATACGCACATCATTAGAAAAACCCAAGTATAAAGAAAAATTTCGGGTACGATGTTATGGAGAACCGAATGCAGAGAGTGATTATTTTTTAGAAATTAAAAAGAAATACAAGGGAATTGTAAATAAGCGAAGAGTTGTGATGAAGCCGCAAGAAGCAAAAGCGTATTTAGAGAATGGAGAAAAACCCAAAGAACAGTCACAGATTTTTCGAGAAGTAGATTATGTGTGGAATCACTATCAACTTATCCCCAAGGTATATCTTGCTTATGACAGAATTGCATTATTTGGAAAAGAAGATTCAGAGTTTCGTGTAACGTTTGACCAGAATATTCGCAGTCGGGATTTTGCATTGACTTTGGAGAAAGATACCGAGACAACCCAATTGTTAAAAGATGGGTATTATATTATGGAAGTAAAAATATCCAATGCAATGCCATTATGGTTTGTGAAAATTTTAACAGAACTTGAAATTCGCAGTACTTCATTTTCCAAGTATGGAAATGTATATCGTAGAAATTTAGAGAAAAACGGAGGAAGAAAAGTATGTTAGAAGAAGCAATATGGATAGCATTCATGTATGCCGCAGCAGCAGGTATGTTAGGAGTGGTTATCTCATTAACGTATATGAAAACAGGAAAGGTATCTAAAAATTTTGCAAGAACATTGATTATTTTACCTATTTTAGTGTCAGTTGTAATTACTATGGTAAATGGAAATTTAGGAACATCAGTGGCAATTGTTGGAGCGTTTAGTTTGATTCGTTTCCGTTCCTTACAGGGAAGCTCCAGAGATATTGCGTTTATCTTTTTTGCCATGACGGCAGGGCTTACTTGTAGTATGGGATATTTACTTTTTGCAGCAGCCATTACAGTATTGGTGTGTGGAATTTTAGTTGTACTTCAGTTATCCCACTATGGAGAAAAGCATACAGAGGAAAAGGATTTACGGATTACCATTCCGGAAAATCTGGATTATACCAATATTTTTGAGGAGATTTTTGAACAGTATACTAATGGGCATAAGCTATTGCAGGTAAAAACCACAAATATGGGAAGTCTCTATGAACTGCGATATCACACCACATTGAAAGAAGAAGCGCAGGAAAAAGAATTTTTGGATGCGTTACGGTGTAGAAATGGAAATCTTACTGTGATTCTTGGAAGAACAGATATGGGTGAGGAGAAATTATAATGAAGAAATCTTACATAAAAAGACTGGGAATAACGATTCTTAGTGCAGCGTTGGTTTTGGGTGTAACAGGATGTAATAGCAGTAACAACAATTCAGAATCTGATACACAGACGGAAGAATCAGAAGAAAAACAGGGTATGCAGCAAGGACCGGGAATGGAAAATCAGTTGACGCAAGAGGAATTAGAAGCCTACGAAGCGGCAGATGCTATTGAAATTGAGGCATTAGAGTTAAAAACAGATTGGAATGAGCAGGCAAAGATTACCTTAGGTGATATAGTTAGCGTCGATGGAACAGGTGCAGAGGTATCAAAGGATAATACAGTAACTATTACAGCAGGCGGTTTTTATGTAATTTCAGGTGAATTATCCGATGGAATGATTCAAGTGGATACAGAAGAGGAAGTGAAGCTGATATTGCAGGGCGTGTCAGTTACCAATGAGGATGGTCCGGCAATTTATGTAAAAGAGGCAAAGGCTTGCTATATCGAAACGGCTGCGGACACCGAGAATGTATTTAGCGATGGAGAAAGCTATGCCGAAACAGAGGAAAAGCAAAAGGCTGCCATTTTTTCCAATGACAGACTGGTGCTGTTAGGGGAAGGCAATCTTACGATAAACGGAAATTATAAGCATGCCATTTGCAGTGATGTCGAGGTATATGTAGTAAGTGGTACTTATGCACTTACAGCAGTAAAAGACGGAATACATACCAATAACTGGATTAGTGTTAAAGATGGAAACATTCAGATTACAGCTACTGACGACGGTATGCAAAGTGAAGGTCCGGTTGCCATTAACGGAGGAACAATAGCAATTGCAGCAGAGGATAAGGGAATTACGGCATATGGTGATTTAACGGTAAATGACGGAACGATTCAGATTAGTAAATGCGAAGAAGGATTGGAAAGTAAAAATGATCTTACCATTAATGGCGGAATGACAGAAATTACCGGAAGTGATGATGGGCTAAATGCAAGAACATCCATAACTATTAATGGAGGAATCCTGTATGCAGAAATGACAGGAGGAGATGCCATAGATTCCAATGGAACTATGACTATTACCGGCGGATTGATTTTAGCTTTTGGAGCGCAAATGCCGGAAGGCGGTGCAGACTGTGATATGAATGAGATAAAGATTACCGGAGGCACATTGATTGCTACCGGTGGAACGAATAGTGCACCCTCAGAGTCAGAAAGCAGTCAAATCTCAGTATTATTGGGAAGTGCATCTAAGGGTGACAAGATAGGTATATTGGATAGTGCTGGAAATACAGTCTTTGCCTTTGAAACACCAAGCAATTACAGTAATATGCTGTTATCCACAGCTACGATTACATCCAATCAGGATTATACCGTTTATACTGGAGGAACAATTAGCGGTGATAGTTACCATGGATATTATGAAAATGGTTCTTATACCGGAGGAACGGAATCTATTTCATTTACCACTGATGGGATGGTAATCAGTGCCGGAGGAACTTCTGATAGTATGGGAGGCTTTGGCGGAGGAAAAATGCCTCAGAATGGAGAAAGACCACAGATGCCGGAAGACGGTGAGATGCCGCAGATGCCGGCGAACGGTGAAATGCCGCAAAAACCGGAAGACGGTGAGATGCCGCAAAAACCGGAACAGGGAGATACAACAAAAAGTGATGATACCGCAGATAATTAAAAAGCGTTAAGAGAAAACAAGGAGTCTTTTTTTGGACTCCTTGTTGTTTTATAGAAAAGGACAGATTACCTGCAATCAAAAGCCGGATTGGAAGCATAGAAGTTCTTAGAATCTAATTGCTCCTGTACAATACGCAGTCCCTCACCAAATCGTTGAAAATGTACGATTTCACGAGCGCGTAAGAAACGAATAGGATCAGCAACTTCCGGGTCTTTTACCAGACGAAGAATATTGTCGTAGGTGCTGCGGGCTTTTTGCTCTGCAGCCAAGTCTTCAAATAAGTCTGTAATCGGATCACCCTTTGACTGAAATTCACATGCATTGAAAGGAATACCACCAGCCGCCTGTGGCCACAGGGCGAGGGTATGGTCTACATAGTATTTGTCGAAACCGGAAGCCTTGATTTCTTCCGGTGTCAGGTTTTTGGTTAATTGATAGACGATAGCGGAAATCATTTCGAGATGGGCCAGTTCTTCCGTTCCTATATCAGTCAGCAACCCTGCAACTTCTTTATAAGGCATGGTGTAACGTTGTGACAGATAGCGCATAGAAGCCGCAAGTTCTCCATCCGGCCCGCCAAACTGACTAATGATGACTTGAGCAATTTGCGGATTGGTCTGGGTAATATTTACAGGGTACTGTAAACGTTTTTCATAATTCCACATTAGCAAAAACCTCCTTCCCATGGCATAGGCTGAGTAGACCAAAGCCATTTATCCTCCGGCATTGCAGAATCAATCGTTAAAGGTCCGTAAAGCTGTTCATATTCTGCAAGTGCTTTGGTTCGCATTTGGCGAAAATGGTTAAAATAGGCAATTGCATTTTGATCCATCGGATGAGTATCCAAATATAGGGTAATATCATTTACAGCGAAGCTGACCATGTTAATCCATTGAAATAATTTAATCTGTTCCATTTGATTTCCTCTCATCTTGGGCAGCCTCCTTTCCCATAAAATGGTTTATTTAATTCAGGAAAAATAGTGCCGTACTGAAGTGCTTTGTCAGGTTCATAGGTTTCTTCAAAATACTGCCATGGAACATATGCCATAGCCACCGGCATATTTGAAAGAGGGTCATTTCTCATATTTTCACAAGGGCGCCCCATGGAGCGTGATTGCATAGAATGTGCAGGCATGGAACGAGACTGCATAGAGCGAGACTGCATAGAACGACACTGTGAAGAGTGGGACTGCATAGGCATAGAGCGAGACTGTGCAGTATTACATCCACATTCTTTGTTAGGTGTATGATTGCAATTTTCCATAAGAAAAATCCTTTCAAAAGTTAATTTTATTATAGAATATGAAAAATAGAAAAATGTGTTATCGCTACATAAAAACTATTGATATTGAGTTTTGACTATCATATAATATTTGAGAAAGAAAAGAATAATAGCGTGTAGTAATAGCAAATAGCAGTAGTATGTGTATATTATTCAAAACATAATTTAAAGCTCTTGTAAATGAAGATATACTATGTTAAATTATTAACGAAGCAAGGTAATATGATAAAATTGAAGTGATAAATATATTTTATGTTATAGGAGGTTACAGATGAGAGGAATTGATACTCCAGTAAACCAGTTGAGAAGACAGGTTTTTGTAGAAGTAGCAAAGGTTGCTTATGAGTCTGATAATGTAAATAATGACATTGAAGCAATCCCTTACAAAATCACACCGGGAGATGAACCACGTTTTCGTGAGAGTATCTATCGTGAACGTGCTGTTGCTTCAGAAAGAGTTCGTCTGGCAATGGGTATGAGCTTAAGACCACAGGATAAGCCGGTACATATCACGGACGGCGTGGAAGAAAGTAATATTTCTGAAAAGTACTATGAGCCACCTCTGATGCAGGTAATTCCATCCGCATGTAATTTCTGTGAGGACAATAAATACGAAGTAAGCAATATGTGCCGTGGATGTATTGCACATCCATGTATGGAGGTCTGTCCAAGAGGAGCAATTTCCCAAGTAAATGGTCAGGCAGTGATAGACCAGAGCAAATGTATTAAATGTGGTAAATGTAAAGCAGCTTGCCCATATGATGCCATTTCTAAGAAAGAGCGCCCATGTTCTAAGGCATGTGGTGTAAAGGCAATCGGAACTGATGAGCAGGGAAGAGCTAAGATTGATATTAATAAATGTGTTTCTTGTGGTCAGTGTATGGTAAGTTGTCCATTTGGAGCAATTGCAGATAAGTCTCAGATATTCCAGTTGATTCGCTGCATGAAAGAGGGCGGAGAAGTAATCGCAGAAGTAGCACCGGCATATGTAGGTCAGTTCGGACCGGAAGCGACTCCGGCGCGTGTTAAGGCTGCATTAAAAGAATTGGGATTTGCAGAAGTACATGAGGTTGCATTAGGTGCAGATATTGGAGCAGTAGCAGAGGCACATCATTTTGCAAATCATGTAGCAACAGGAGAATTGCCATTCTTATTGACTTCCTGTTGTCCGGCGTGGTCTATGCTTGCAAAGACACAGTTTCCGGATATGATTGAGAGTGTGTCATCTGAATTGACTCCAATGGTAGCAACGGCAAGAAGTATTAAGAAAAAACATCCCAGTGCACATGTTGTATTTATTGGTCCATGTGCAGCTAAGAAGCTGGAAGCTATGAGAACCAGTGTAAGAAGTGAGGTTGATTTTGTTATTACATTTGAAGAATTAAGTGCTATGTTTGAGGCAAAAAATATTGATCCTCAGACCATTGAAGCAGAAGGCTCTATGCATGATGCAACCGGAGCAGGTCGTGGTTACGCAGTGGCAGGCGGTGTAGCGAAGGCAGTTACCGAATGTGTAAAAGAGTACTATCCGGATGTAGAGGTTAAGATTGAACATGTGGAAGGACTTGCAGAGTGTAAAAAGACACTGATGCTTGCTAAAGCAGGTAAAATGAATGGATGTCTGATTGAAGGAATGGGATGTCCGGGCGGATGTATTGCCGGAGCAGGTACGAATATTCCTGTAAATAAAGCAAAACAGGAAGTAGATAAAGCAGTGAAAACATCTAGTAAATCTTTACCATCCAAAGAATTAAGAGAAATTGAATTAGATTAAAAATAGTGAAAAGCCATTATTCTGAAATTTGGAATAGTGGTTTTTTTACTTTATAGGAAATTTCGTTATAATTTCCTATAAAGCAGCTCTTCGAGCAGGGTTTTGTTCTATCATAGGAAATACCGTATTGTGTTAAAGTAATTGATTTCCTATAATATGTTGACAGATATATCGGCATCTGATATATTGAATATATCGGCAAACGATATATCGTGAGGTGATAGAATGGAAAAACATATTGCATTAACAGAAAGTATGTATTATATATTGCTGTCAGTTTTAGAACCAAATCACGGATATGGAATAATTCAAAAGATATTAGAGATGACAGAGGAAAGAGTTGAAATTGGAGCCGGAACCCTTTATGGAGCAATCAATACGTTATTAGATAAGGGATGGATTATTTTATATAGTGAGGATAAAACGTCGAGAAAAAAGAAACAGTATGTGATTACTTCTGAAGGGAAGAGGGTATTAGCACAGGAAATGCGACGTTTAGAAGAACTGCTTGAAAATGGAAAAAGGGAAATGGCGCAGCAGAAAGGCAGAGAGAATGAAGAAGATTAGATTTTATTTTGATAAGGATAAGGAAGAAAAGTGGTTGAATGAAATGTCTCGGAAAGGTTGGGCATTGACGAAGTTCTTTTTGGGGGTATATACCTTTCAGCCTTGTCAGCCGGGAGAATATATTTATCGGATTGATATGCCGGGCGAAATTGGAAAGGATACGATAAAAAGTGAAAAAAGAAAGCAGTATATCGAGCTTGTAGAAGAAACAGGAGCAGAATATGTCTGCGATTGGGGATGGTGGGTCTTTTTGCGGAAAAAGGCATCAAAGGGAAAGTTTGAGCTGTATACGGACTGGGAATCCCAGCTTGCGCTATATAAAAGAATTAGAAAATTGTTTTTGTGGGTGGGATGCCTGGAGGTTTTTCTTATCGTAAATAATACACGGATATTTTTTCAGACGGCAGGTGATACCACAGATTTTGCATTGTTATGCATCATGTATTTGGTGGTTTTGGTATTTATTGTAGCCATTATAAAGACCACATGGAAAATAAAAAAGATAAATCGACAAATTGTATCTTGACAAAAAGGAATAGTTGTATTATTGTATTAAACAAATAGTACAGAAAAAGGGAAGAAAGGAAGAGAAGGTTATGAAAGAATTGTTACAAGTGCAGAATCTGCGAAAGACTTTTAAAGTTTCTGCAAAGCAGCAAAAGGTACAGAAAACCAAAGAAAGAATTAAGGTAGCTGTAGACCAGTTATCTTTTACGGCATATGAAGGAGAAGTATTTGGTTTGTTAGGACCAAATGGAGCAGGAAAGACGACAACACTTCGTATGATGGCAACACTGATTAAACCAGATGCAGGAGATATTTTAGTATCAGGAACAAGTGTTGTGAAGAATCCTGAAGTAGTACGAGGAAAGATTGGATTTTTAACCAGCGAGTTAAAATTGGAGGAGTTTTTTACACCTAATTATTTATATGATTTCTTTTCAGAACTGTATGGTGTAGATAAGGAAACAGCAGCAAAGAGAAAAGAGCAGTTATTTGAACGTTTTGGAATTTCTAAGTTTGCAGAAGTGAAGGTGGCAGATATGTCTACCGGAATGAAGCAAAAAGTATCTTTGGTGGTATCTTTGGTACATGATCCGGGTATCATTATTTTTGATGAGCCTACCAATGGATTAGATGTTTTAACCGCAAAGGTAGTAACGGATTTCTTGTTGGAGTTAAAGGAAAAAGGTAAGACCATTATCGTATCTACCCATATATTCAGCTTAATTGAGAAGATTTGTGACCGTGTGGGAGTTATCATTGATGGAAATATGGTAGTCTGTGATACTTTAGAAAATTTAACAAAAGATAAGTGTCTGGAAGATAAGTTCTTTGATATTTATGCAGAAAGAGCAGGTGAGTACAATGAAAAATAATATATTAACTGTGATGAAGAAAGAGTTTACCCGTTTTTTTACAGATAAGAGAATGGTACTTACTACGGTTTTTCTTCCGGGAATTATGATTTATTTCTTATATACATTTATGGGAAGTGGAATTTCCAGTCAGTTTGAGCAGACAGAGGACTTCAAACCGGTGGTATATGTAGAAAATCTTCCAGAGTCTGTAAAAACAGTTGCAGCTCAAGGGGATTTCGTAGAGTTTAAAGAGGTTTCCAATGAAAAAGAGATAAAAGAGAAAATCTCTGACGGAGATGCAGATTATACTTTATTGGCAGTATTTCCGGAGAACTTTGATGAACAGATTGCAGTATATGATTCTCAGAGCGGAGAGAAAGCTCCGAATGTGGAGTTATATTATAATTCTACCGAGACAGATTCCAGTTCTACATATGCTTTAATGACGAGTGTCTTAGATGAAATTGAATCTGCCATGGCAAATAAATTTGATATTAATGCAGGAAATAATGATTATGACCTTGCATCAGAGGAAGATACAACAGCGCAGATGTTTTCCATGATGATACCGATGCTTATGATTATGTTCTTGTTTAGTGGTTGTATGGCAGTAGCACCGGAATCTATTGCAGGAGAAAAAGAACGTGGAACGATTGCAACCTTGCTTGTTACTCCGATGAAACGTAGTCACTTGGCACTTGGTAAAATCTTAAGTCTGAGTGTAATCGCTATTTTAAGCGGCTGCTCCAGTTTTATTGGAACGATGTTATCTCTGCCGAACTTAATGGGAGGGGCAGGCGAGATAAGTGCAAATGTATATGACATAAAGGATTATGTAATGTTATTCTTTATTATTATATCTACTGTCATGGTAATTGTTTCTTTGATTGCCATTGTGTCAGCATTTGCAAAAAGTGTAAAAGAAGCAACCGGATGGGTTACTCCAATTATGTTGATTTCCATGCTGATTGGTATTACATCTATGATTGAAAGTTTGTGTAAGACAGAGCCGGTTTGGTATATGATTCCGCTTTATAACAGTGTACAAAGCATGAACGGAATTTTCTCATTGAATATGAATGTTACTAATATTATTGTAACGGTAATTGCAAACTTCTGTTATGCAGGAATTGGTGTATTTATTTTGACAAAGATGTTTAATAGTGAAAAAGTTATGTTCTCAAAATAAGAATAAAAATTAAAAAAGGCAGAATAATGAATGTTAAAAGAGTCTCTTAATCGTAAGATTGTGAGGCTCTTTTATGTCATAGAAAATATCAGGTTATAGTAACGTATGAAGTACATGATTTCCTATGATAGAAAAATAGAAAAGAGGAAGCAGCATGGAATCAATATGGAAACAGGAAATCAAATTACCGAAGCGAAAGAGATTAGAAGAAGAGGTGCATATAAAAAATGTAGTAATTGGTGGAGGAATGGCAGGAATTTTAATTGCCTATTTCTTGCAGGAACAGGGACAGGAAGTGGCAATCTTAGAAGCAGAAACGGTTGCTTCCGGTCAAACAGGAGGAACGACAGCAAAGATTACTTCTCAGCATAATTTGATTTATGCATATTTAATCGAAAAGTTTGGAGAAGAAAAGGCATTGCAATATGCAAGGGCAAATGAAAAGGCAATTAGAGAGTATGAGCGGATTGTGGAAAAGGAAAAAATAGATTGTCACTTTCGCCGTTGTTCTTCGTATCTTTACACGGAACAACCGGAGAGAGTGACAGAGATAGAAAATGAGGTACAAGCAGCAAGAATTTGTGGCATAGATGCAGAATTTACAAAAGAAACAGAATTACCTTTTTCGGTGTCTGGGGCTGTGAGATTTCAGGGACAGGCACAATTTTATCCTTTGGAGTTTGTGAAAAAAATATCAGAAAAACTTATGATTTATGAACATTCTCGTGTTACACATTTAGAAGACCATTGTGTATTCACGGAGCATGGAATGGTAGAGGCAGAGCATGTAATATTTGCCAGCCATTATCCATGGATTTTAACACCGGGATATTATTTTCTTAGAATGCATCAGGAGCGAAGTTATGTGATTGCATTGGAAACAAAGAAAGAATTAGGTGGAATGTATCTTGGCATTGATGAAGAGGGATATTCTTTTCGAGGTGTAGAAGAGGAAGATAAGCACCTCATTTTGTTAGGAGGAGGCAGTCATCGTACCGGAGAAAATATAGAGGGTGGAAAATATGATTTATTGCGAGCAAGAGCAAGTCAGTGGTATCCTAAATGCAAAGAACGAGCGCACTGGTCGGCACAGGATTGTATGCCCTTAGACAGAATTCCATATATCGGATATTTTTCAGCAGATATTCCTAATTGGTATGTGGCGACCGGATTTGGTAAATGGGGAATGACAAGTTCCATGGTAGCGGCAGAAATTATTACGGATATGATTTTAGGGAGAACAAACGAAAATGAGGAAGTGTTTGCACCACAGCGATTCCCGGTAACAGCTATGTCCGGAAATCTGGCAGAGAATACAGCAAAGGCAGTAAAGGGGTTATCGAAGCAATTGCTGCTTCAGGGAGAAGTTCCGTCAAAATGCAGTCATATGGGATGTAAACTGGAAAAAAATGCAGATGAAGGAACATGGGAATGTCCGTGTCATGGTTCAGGATTTACGGAAGATGGAGAACTGTTGCGAGGACCAGCACAGGAAAATCTTGCAATGTGGAAGAAAAGCCATTGACAAATATAAATAGACTGAGTATAATACTAATGACCGACAGATAGTCGGTAAAAATAAAAAGGAATAGTTATAAATGCGAGTAGTAAAAGAGGCAGAAGAACGGAAAAATGAGATTTTAGACGTTGCTGAGAAGTTATTTGAAAACAAGGGATTTGATGATACCAGTACCAAGGATATTTTAGACGAAGTTGGGATTGCCAGAGGAACTTTGTATTATCATTTTAAATCAAAAGAAGAGATTTTAGATGCAGTCATTGAGCGAATCACGAATCAGATTATGTCAGCAGCAGCTAGAATTGTAAAAGAAAAAGAAATTCCAATATTGGAACGTTTGACAAAAGCTATTCTAGCGCTAAATGTAGATACCGGAATCGGACATGAGGTAATGGAACAGGTGCACAGACCACAAAATGCGCTTATGCATCAAAAAATGCAGGAGCAGTTATTAGCTGGAATTACGCCAATTATGACAGAATTATTTGAAGAGGGAATTGCCAAAGGAGAATTTCATACGGAGTACCCGGCACAGGTAGTTGAAATGACAATGCTATATGCTAATGTCATGTTTGACGATTTGGTAGAGCAGACACCGGAAGAAAAACAACAGCGAATCCAAGCATTTATTTATAATACAGAGCGTTTATTGGGAGTAGAAGCAGGAAGCTTGCAAGAGGCTATAATGAAAATTTTTCAAAAGCAGAAGTAAACGGTAAATACAAAAGTAAAATGGGAACTCTTAAAGAGTTCCTTATAGTTTCAATAAAACCGACAGACAATCGGTCTACAAAGGAGAGAAAGATGAAAGAAAAATCAAATTTTAACAAATTTTTATTGCTGTGGGCAGGAGAATTGGTATCGGCAATTGGTGGAGGGCTGACCAGTTTTGGATTAGGGGTCTATGTATTTCAAGAAACAGGAAGTGCAGCAAATATGGCACTAGTGACGTTGCTTGCTTTTTTGCCTACGCTACTTTTAAGTGTTCCGGCTGGAGTATTGGCAGACCGCTATGACAGGCGGTTGTTGATGATGCTGGGGGATGGCTGTTCAGGATTAGGTATTATTTTCATTTTAGTATGTATGTTGCAGGGAAAGGCAGCGCTGTGGCAAATATGTGTAGGAGTTACCATAAGCTCTGTATTTTCTTCCTTATTAGAACCGGCTTATCGTGCAACAGTAACAGATTTGTTGAGTAAAGAGCAATATTCAAAAGCCAGTGGAATGGTAAGTCTTGCAGGTTCAGCCAGATATTTAGTATCACCTGTTTTAGCAGGAGCGCTTCTTGCAGTTTCAGATGTTAAGTTGCTTTTGATAATTGATATTTGTACATTCTTCTTAACAGTGATTTCAACGGGAGTAGTAAGGAAAGGATTGAAGACAAAAGTAACAGAGGAAAAAGAATCATTTTTTGCAGCATTACAAGGTGGATGGAATGCTATTACCAAAAAGCGTGGAGTATTTATTCTAATTTTGGTATCTTCTGTTATGACCTGTTTTATGGGAGTTTTGCAGATATTAGCAGAACCATTGATATTAGATTTTACCGATAGCACAAACCTTGGAATCGGAGAAACCATTTGTGCCTGTGGAATGTTGGTTTCAAGTGTGATTTTGGGAGTGCGAGGAATAAAAAAGGGGTATGTAAAAGTATTAAGCAGTTCCATTTTTTTAGCAGGAATCAGCATGATTTTGTTTGGATTCAAGGAAAACATTTATTGTATTTGTGTGGCAGGATTCTGTTTCTTTGCAATGCTGCCATTTGCAAATAACTGTCTGGATTATCTGGTAAGAACTAATATTCCGGATGAGCTTCAGGGAAGAGCTTGGGGATTGATTGGATTTTTATCTCAGATTGGCTATGTGGTGGCATATGGTCTGGCGGGAGTATTAGCAGATAAAATTGCAGAAAGTTTTCAGTGGACAGTTGGACGAGGGGCAGCAATGGTTATTATGATATCGGGCGGACTTCTTGGAATTACAGTACTTTGTTTGTATCCAATCAGGTCTGTACGAAAATTAGAGAAATAAATGAACGATTATATACAACAAAAAGAGGAAAGAAATCTTAAAATTTAGGATTTTTTTCCTCTTTTTGTTGTGGGAATAGTGAGGAAAATCGAGTGCTTGCATAAAGATTTTTTATATTAGATTATCATAAAATTTCTAAAAGTAAATTGACAGATACTACCAATCGGTAGAAAAATAATTATCGAAAGGTGGTATCGAAATGGCAAGTAGGGAATCAATTCTTATGGCAACATTGGAACTTGCATCACAGAATGGATTAGGAGCAGTTTCTCTTTCACAGATAGCTAAAAAAGTCGGTATACAAAAGGCTTCTTTGTATAGTCATTTTTCTTCTAAAGATGAAATCATTGATAGTCTATATGAATACCTACGGACAAAAGCGAGAAGTAAGGTTAGTACAGGCGAAATTGACTACGGAGAATTGGTAAAAGGGAAAACAGCATTAGAGGTGCTTCGATATGTGGTAAATTCCTATCAGACAATGAATGAAGATACGGATATGCTGCAATTTTATCGGTTTATAGTGTCAGAACGTCCATTTAACGAAGAGGCGGCAAAAATAATGATAGCAGAAACAGAGAAAATGATACTTGCTACGAAACAGTTGTTTTATGCTATGCAGGTACAGAATGTGATGAATTTTTCCAACGTGGATATGGCAGCGTTTTCTTTTGCTATGTCAGTTCATTCTATTATTGATTATATAGAAGATAAAAAAACAGCTGGAATAGAGGACGATGGAAAAATGATGGACGATTTTCTGGAGGAATTCTGTAAAATATATGGAGCGGAATAAAGAGAAAGTAACGGAGGATAACAAAGATATGGATAGAAGTGAAAGAAAAAGAAGTATGATTCACCATATGGGATTATTGGGAATGGTTAGTTTACTTTCCTATACGCTGGCAGTTGTGTTTTCGCCATGTGCTTATCCGGGATATAACTGGATGTCACAGGCGGTCAGTGATTTAAGTGCGCAAAATGCGCCATCTGAAATGTTGTGGAATCAGTTATCAAGTCTTTATGGGATTTGCGGAATGATTTCTATTATGATGGTCTGTGTATATGTTGCTTATGATGTTTGCCGGAGCAATCGGAACCGGAGCAGTACCAAAGGAGTATTTTTGTATATTTGAACGGTTCAGTGTATTTGCGGCAACCGGATTTAATGCGGTGTTGGGTGTTTATTTGTTTCAGGGATTTCATCAAGATGTTAGAAAGTAAAGAAATTCACATATATGAATGGTCAAAATTACAAATACTAATATTAGAAAAATTTATTAAAAATGCCCTTTGTGATTTATATTAAAAAATGATAGAATTATTTAAAGCGCAAGAGGAAACGATATTTATAGAGATATGACACAGACGTGCATATCTCTATTTTTTTGCGTATTTTTAGAGTATAAGGAGAAAATGAATGAAAAAAACGAATAATAAGGTTAAAGTACCTGTAAAACTTACACTTGCTATAATTGCAGCATGTTTAGTATCATTTTGTGGTTTGATTACAGAGACAGCAGTAAATATTGCATTTCCAGCTGTAATGAATACATTTGGTGTATCAACAAAAACAGTTCAGTGGTTGACAACTGGAAATCTACTTGTTGTAGCTATGATTACTCCATTGTCTGCATTTTTGCAGAAACGATTTAAATTAAGGCAGTTGTTTATATTTGGCACATTATGTTTTTTGGTAGGAACGATTGTTGCAATTGTTTCACCGAGTTTTGTATTGTTATTGTTGGCAAGATTGATTCAGGGGATAGGAACCGGTGTAGGTGTACCGATTGCATTCTGCATTATTTTGGAGCAGATTCCTTTTGAAAAGGTCGGTACATATATGGGATATGGAGCTCTTGTTTCAGCAGCAGCTCCGGCTCTTGGACCAACATATGGTGGTATTGTAAATCAGACATTGGGATGGAGATACATTTTTGTGATTCTGATTCCTGTTCTTGTTTTAACACTTGTCCTTGGTCTTTTCACCATAGAAGAAAAACACGAGCCTGAGAAAGTTCCGGTAGATATATTAGGCATAATACTTATAATGCTTACATTCTTCTGTCTTGTATATGGTTTTGCAAATATGGCAGCTTTTGCAGAAAATCCGATTCTTGAGATTGCATTTTTTATGGTCGGTATGATTGCACTTGTATTGTTCGTGGTGCATTGCAGCAGAGCTAAAAACCCTTTGATTGATGTGACTATTTTTAAGAATGTGCCATTCACTTGTCATCTGGTTGCTTTTTTCCTGATTAACGCAATCATGCTGGGAACAAGCTTTTTACTTCCAAATTATCTGCAGATTACTCTTTTATGTGAATCTATGATGGCAGGATTTATGCTGCTTCCGGGAGCAGGATTAAATGCAATTATGGGACCATTCAGTGGAGCTGCGCTTGATAAGATTGGAGCCAAGTTACCAATACTGACGGGAACGGTTTTAATGACAATTGGTGTATTATTATTAACAGTGTTTGGAACAGGTTTAACAACAGGAATGATAATAGGCTTTTATATTATTTTTGGTATAGGATGTGGAATTGCATTTGGAAATACTATGACTATTGGAAACTTGAGACTTCCTATTGAGCAGAAGGCATATGGAAATACATCATTTAATACATTAATGCAGTTTGCAGGAGCAGTTGGAACCAGCGTATCTGCTGCGCTTGTAGCAGCTGTTCAGAATAGCAATATTAATATAAGTTATGAATACAAAACGGCTTTAGGTTCTACCCATAGTTTTATCTTTTTGCTTGTTCTTTCCTGCATATGTTTAGGACTTCAGATAGTTGGATTTGTGGTATTTGAAAAGAAAAAGGAAAAATAAATAAAAGAGGAAAGAAATCTTAAAAATTTAGGATTTCTTTCCTCTTTTCATGTTGTATATTACCATAAAATCGCAAAAATTTTAAGTCTACCAATCCATCAGTGCCCGCTGTATAATCGAAAAACCATAAAATATCTTTCACTGTTTCTATAAAATAGACACATTTTCCTACAAAATGTTACTATTTTATAGAAAAATAAAAAAGTAGAATATAAAAAGAATATATAAGTGATTAAATAATATTTAGGATAAAGGAGAGAAAGATATGAAAAGTTTAGAAACCATTCAAAAAAACTTTAATGTATTCAAAATATTATCAAAAGTTGCCATGATTGTATCTTTTGTTGTAGTAGGTATTTCATTGCTGGGCATAAGTTGTGCCATGGTTTGGGAAAATGGCGGAACGGTGGTTGGGATGCAAAAAGAAACACTGTTTTCTATCTCAGAATCTACCACTCTTAAAGAAGCAATTGGATATATGCTGTCAGATACGGTATTTGCTTTAACAGATGGTATTTTGGCATTGTTTGCATTTTTGTATTTTAAAGCAGAGCTGGCAGACGGTACACCATTTACACAGAGTGGAGCTGTAAAAATCAAACGTCTTGGTATTCTGACTATCGTGTTTCCGATAGTAGCAGAGATTATTTCAGAGGCTATTTACAGTTGCTTTGGTTTGACAAACACCAATGATTGGGGTAGTGGCGTTGCAGTGGTATTAGGTATTGCATTGATTTTGATATCACTGGTATTTCGTTATGGAACGGAGCTGGAAAGAAGAATATAGGAACAGAAGGAGAAGTACAGAATGAAAGATATTATTGAAATTAAACATTTATCAAAGCATTTTGGTGAAGTAAAAGCAGTACAGGACTTAAGTTTCAAAGTGAAGGAGGGGGAATTATTCGCTTTTCTTGGAATCAATGGAGCAGGAAAAAGTACCACGATTTCCATTATGTGCGGACAACTTGCAAAGGATGCAGGAACGGTTCGGATTGATGGAGTTGATTTAGAAAGAGAAACAGATACAGTAAAACGTAAATTGGGAGTTGTGTTCCAAAATTCTGTATTGGATAAAGCATTGAGTGTACAGGATAATTTAGAAAATCGGGCAGCACTGTACGGAATTACCGGTAAGGCTTTTAAGAAAAGATTGGATGAATTGGCAGAGTTATTGGATTTTGGTGATTTGCTGAAACGTACGGTAGGAAAACTTTCCGGTGGTCAGCGTCGTAGAATTGATATTGCAAGGGCACTTTTGCAGGAGCCGAAGATTTTAATATTGGACGAGCCGACAACTGGTCTTGACCCACAGACGAGAAAGCTTCTTTGGAATGCCATTGCCAGACTGCGTCAGGAAAAACATATGACAGTATTCCTTACTACACATTACATGGAAGAAGCTGCGGAGGCAGATTATGTAGTGATTTTGGATAGCGGAAAAATTGTTGCAGAGGGAACTACTTTAGAACTAAAAAATGCGCATACCGGTGATTTTGTTACACTTTATGGAGTGACAGAAGAACAGGTAAAGCAGTTGGGGTATACTTACGAGAATTTGCGGGATGCATATCGTATAGCTGTACCAAATACTGCGGCAGCTACAAAACTGATTATCCAATATCCGGAAGTTTTTAAGGATTTTGAGATTACTAAGGGGAAGATGGATGATGTGTTCCTTGCCGTAACAGGAAAAGAGTTGACAGGAGGTACAAAAGAATGAGTACATTAATCGCTTTGGTAAAACGTAATATGAAACTTTTTTTCAAAGATAAAGGAATGTTTTTTACATCAATGATAACACCGATGATTCTGTTGGTATTATATGCTACTTTTTTAGGAAATGTCTATGAGGATAGTTTTCGAAATGCGCTGGAAGCGGCAGGAGCAATGGCTTCAGATACTCTTATAGATGGTTGTGTAGTGGGTGAACTGGTTTCTTCTCTGTTAGCGGTGAGTTGTGTGACGGTGGCTTTTTGTTCCAATATGCTTATGGTACAAGATAAGGTTACAGGAGCAAGACGGGATTTAACGATTTCTCCGGTAAAAAGAAGTACCATGGCATTGGGATATTACATAGCAACTCTGTTATCTACGTTACTGGTATGTTATACAGCAACAGGAATTTGTCTGCTGTATATGGCAAAGGTAGGCTGGTATCTGACAGTTACAGATGTGTGGTGCATACTTTTGGACGTACTGTTACTGGTATTGTTTGGAACAGCATTGTCTAGTATTATCAATTGTTTCTTGTCCAGTCAGGGACAGATATCAGCGATAGGAACGATTGTAAGTGCGGGATATGGATTCATTTGCGGCGCATATATGCCGATTTCACAATTTTCAGATGGTTTGCAGAAAGTAATTTCATGTCTTCCGGGCACATATGGAACTTCTTTACTGCGTAATCATACATTGCGTGGAGTTTTTGAGGAAATGGAAGGACAGGGATTCCCAACGGAAGTAGTAGAAGCTATCAAAGATTCAGTGGATTGCAATGTATACTTTTTCGGAGATAAGGTGGAAATGAACATGATGTATTTAATACTTTGTACAACCATAATTGTATTGCTTGTACTTTATGTATTGGTGAATGTTTTGAGAAGTGGAAAACAAAAATAAGGAGTCATGGTACTATGGGGTAAGTAGCAGTAGAAAAAGAGGCGAAAGATGAAAATACAAATTATACGAGAAGAAATAGTATGTATCCTTATATTGCTTATTACTTTATATTATTATATTGCTAATGGCGGAATAAGAAACAAAAATAAGAATACATTTGTAAAAATTGTTATTTGTGCATTGTGTCATCTTGTATTTGAAGCAATTACAGTGATTACTGTCAATCAGCGTAACATCGTTCCAAATGTTTGGAATAGGGTGCTGCATATTATTTTCTTTTTAACAGGAATTATATTCGTTATGGAGTTTTTTCGGTATGTGATTCAATTAGCAATGCCGCTAAAATATGTACGACGGTTACGTTTCGTAGTGTGCGTTCCTTGTATACTGTTTGTGCTTTTAATGCCTTGGCTTCCCATAGAATATTGTTCTGGAAACGAAACGGACTACAGTAGTGGTCCGTTAGTTGCGTTAGGATTTGGTATCTGTGCATTGTATTGTATAGGAAGTTTGGGAATTATGCTGATAAGGAGAAAATGGATTGAGGTAAGGATAAAACGTGCAGTCGTGCCAATAAACGGTCTAATTCTCCTTTTGATACTGATACAGGTAATGATTCCGGAAACATTGCTGACAGGTGCAATTGTAACGTTGGTCAGCATAGGAATGTTTTTTTCTCTGGATAATCCCATGGATTGGTTAAAAAAATATGCATACTGGGATATGGATGTGAAAATTAAGAATAAGAACAGCTTCCTTATGGAGTTGGATAGATTGAAAAGTAATCCGAAGAATAAGAATGCCCAATTAGGAGTTTTAGTAGCGGATGTGAATGCATTAAAAATCGCAAATGATAAGTATGGTCATGCAATGGGAGACCGGTTGATTAAAATTGCGGCACAGATACTGAGAAGCAATTTAAAATCTGCGTATGATATGTATCGAATAGGCGGAGATGAATTTATTGCAATTTATATACAGCCCGTTTCCAAGAAAGTACAGACGGAAATAGAAGCGGTCAGAAAAACGTGTATAAAGGAGCAAGAACTACCTGTTTCCTTAAGTATTGCCATGGGCTATGCCGAGGGAAATATGAAAGAAATAAAAGTAGATGAGATTTTGGATAGGGCAGATCGAAATATGTACAAAGATAAAAAACAGACAAAAATGCTGCATCCGGAACTAAAAAGAAGTTAGTGGTTCGTATGGAAGAAGAGTGAATCATAAATAATTTATAAGTTAATTGGTAGAAAGAGAGGAAGAAAAATGGAAAATATTATGGCTGTGATTGGAATTATAGGCGGTATTTTGTGTGCAATAGCAGACTGCCTGTTAGATATAAAGGGAGCTGATAATGAAAAACTGGGTGGTATCATTGATTGCTTTTGAGAGCAACAAAACTGAAATGCTTTATTGATGCACCGAGTATTTGTGCTGCAAGCCTTGGACTTGCAATGTACGGTGTGATTGCGTTAGCTGTTATGTAGAGTTTTGTTATTTAAAGAAAAAAATAACTTAATAAATGGTATGCACATAATTTCAATATCCATAATATATGAGATTCTACAATATGTTTTTCATATAGGGGTATCTGACATCACAGACGTTATTATGAATGCCCTTGGCGGAATAGTGGGAATGGTGTTCATTTCGCTGGTATTGAAAGTATTATCAAAACTTATTACAGATGAAAAAAAGCTTTATATATTGTTAGGAATTTTGTCATTATTAGGAATTGTATTATTGCTTCTTAGTTTGTTTTTGATGTAATTACAAATTTAGACTTGCTGTGTTACAGACGGAAATAAATTAGACGAGAGCGGGAAGTGTGTCATTGGAAATCGGGAATGATTTGTTAGGATAAGAGAGAAAGAGGCATGAGAAGTGGAAATAAGAAAGATACTAGAAAAAGATAGAGAAAAAGCCTTAGAACTTGTTTGGAACGTGTTTTTACAATATGAATCACCGGATTATTCCAAAGAGGGGATAAAAGCCTTTTACCAATCGGTGATTGTAAATGAAGATTACATAAATAACATTGTGATGTATGGAGCGTTTGAAGAAAATAAAATAAAGGGTGTTATTGCTACCAGAAATAGTGGTAATCATATTGCATTATTTTTTGTTGATGGAAGATATCATAAGCAGGGAATAGGAAAGTCCTTATTTCAAAAAGTATTAGCGGAAAGCACAGATGACGAAATCACAGTGAATTCATCGCCTTATGCAGTAAAGGTGTATCGTCATCTTGGATTTTGCGAAACAGATACAGAACAGACGGAAGATGGTATCAGATATACGCCAATGAAATATCAGAAATTGTATTTATATACGAAGATTCGGGAAAATATATGGCAAATTGCAGAAGAAAGTGGGGTTTACTGTACATTAATCAAAGGAAGTGAAATGGCGATATTGCTCGATACAGGATATGGACATCGTAATTTGAGAGCTTTTGTAGAAAAGAATATTTCGACACCGTATATAGTAATCAACAGCCATGGACATCCGGACCACATTGGAGGAAATCATTGGTTTGATGAAGTTTATGCAATTAAAAAAGAATGGGATGTGATAGAGCATTTTGAAGAAAAGAAAAATAGGACATACCAGTTAAAGGAAATACAGATAGGAGGTCGGATATCTTTAGGGGATATTCAGGTAGACATTGTATCACTGGAAGGGCATACAAAGGGCTCAATCGGTTTATTGGTGCAGGAAGAACAGCTTTTGATTGCAGGAGATGCATTGAACGAAGGGTTATGGTTATTCAATTATGGTTCTTTGTCTATGAAGAAGCTTTATGAGACATTGAAAAAAGTGATGCAGATGAAATTTTTTACCTATTTATGCGGACACAGTAATCAGGAATATAAAAAAGAAAAACTATTAGCACACCTTCATAATTTAGAAAATTTGAAAGTGGATGAAAGTACGAAACAGGATACGATAGGATTTGAAACATACTGCAGCAGTTGTGAAGATTCTTACGGAAAGTCAGAAATCGTATTTACGATTGATAGATTAGAAACGTAGACAAGATATAAAAGGGTAAAACAAGGAGAATGATAAGATGAAAAATAAAGAACTGCAATTAAAAACAAAACGACTACGGATTTCGCCCATGTCTGATGAAGAACTGAGAAAGTTAATTACAGAAACCCCCAAGCCGGAATTAAAGCAGGCTTATCAGGAAATGTTGGATGGATGTATGAAAAATCCGGAATATCGTTTATGGTATACTGCATGGAAAATAAGTCTTAAGGAAAGTAAGCAACTTATAGGAAGTGTGGGATTTAAAGGAGTTGCAAATAATTATAGTGTAGAGATTAGTTACGGAATTGACGATGGATTTGAAGGAAATGGATATGCGACAGAAGCTGCAAAAGCACTCATTGACTGGGCATTTGAGCAGGAGGATATCTATTTTATTGAAGCGGAAACTGATTCTGACAATAGAGCTTCCCAGAGCATATTAGAAAAATTGTCTTTTAAGCCGGATGGAGCAGGGGAAGAAGGAACACGATTTGTATTAGAGAAAGGTGAAACTTCATGGATGGCAATATGTATGTGTATTGGAGCACTACTGGATTCATCAGCAAAGAAAAGACGGAAAGAAATCTGGGAAGAACGGAAAAAGCAGAAATAAGATAGAAAATACAGAAAGAGTAAATTACTTGACAAGTGCTTTCTAACTTTTTATAATACATATAGACCGACAATCGGTCGAAAAGATTGTAATATAAAAGTATCTTAAGAGAAGGGAGAACTTTATGTACATAAAGTTATTAAAAAATGATTTTAGAAAGAATCCGGGAAAACATTTGATTTTATTGCTGTTCATGTCTTTGTCGGTGACACTTGCAGTATCTGTTTTTCTGATGTTGGTACAACTGTTTACTTCAATTTCTTCTATGTATGAGACAGCAAAACCTCCGCATTTTTTGCAAATGCATAAGGGAGAAATTAACCAGAAATCTATAGATGATTTTAATCAGGATTATGCGGGGATGGAATATTGGCAGACAGTTCCCATGATTGATATTTATGGGGATGAATTGACTGTGAAAAAGAGTGAGGGACAGAAAGAGTTTACATTAGAGGATTGCAGACTGGATATTAGTCTGGTGAAGCAAAATCAGCAGTATGATGTATTGCTTGACCGAGAAAGAAATGCACTTCATATAGAAAAAGGAGAAATTGGTGTACCAGTCATTTTGTTGGAGGATTATTCCATTGAAATAGGAGATGAAATCTGTTTAAAGGGAGAAAAAGTAGAGAAGCATTTTGTAGTAGCCGAGTATGTATATGATGGACAGATGAATTCTACATTGTGTTCTTCTACAAGATTTTTGATTAGTGACGAAGATTTTGAAGAATTATTTGGAAAGACAGGAGAAACAGAATATCTGATAGAAGTATATTTTGAAGATTCTGCTATGGCGGCGGACTATCAAACCGCATATGAGCAGAATGAGAATGATTTACCCAAGGATGGGCAGGCAATTACTTATACGGTGATTTTTCTCTTAAGTGCTCTGTCAGATATTATAATGGGAATGGTGTTTTTGCTGATTGGCGTGTTACTAATCGTTGTTGCCATGATTTGTCTTAGGTATACCATTCTTGCCAAGCTAGAAGAGGACCTGAGAGAAATCGGAACAATGAAAGCAATGGGGATTTCGGAACAGGGAATCAGAAGTCTTTATCTGGGCGAGGTTCGAATACTGATGGGCATTGGCTGCGTTATAGGATATGTGGTTTCTTTGGCGGCAGTTCATTTTTTGACAGGGCATATGAGTCGTACCTTTGGAAAATATCAGACAGGAATCGGAGTTTACATAGCAGCAGTAGGAATCTGTATTCTGGTGTATGGAATTATCCTGTTATTTACCAAGAAGATACTGAAAAGACTGCGTAAAGTAACGGTAGTAGATATTTTGGTAACAGAAAAAGGATTTGGAAAAGAAGAAAAGACAAGAGATGGAATACACAAGTCCTTGCGTATGCCTGTGAATCTGCTTGTGGGATTGCATGAAGCAAGAAACGGATACGGCATTATTTTTGGTTTATTGCTGCTGGTTACTTTTCTTATCACCGTTCCTTATCGTATGGTGCACACCATGGAAGATAAAGAATTTAGCACCTATATGGGAAGTGCAATCTGTGATGCACTCATAGAGGTAGAGCAGGGAGAAAACTTAGAGACACGAAAACAGGCGGCAGAAGAGCTTTTCGTGTCGGAAAAAAAGCAAGATTATGTATCAGATTATACAGTACTGCGCAGAGTACGTTTACAGGCAAAGGACTGTGAAGGAAAATTGCAGGGAATTCACATTGATACTGGAAAACAGGAGGGGAAAGGTATAAAGTATCTTACCGGAAAAGCACCGGCAGAAGAAACAGAGTTGGCATTGTCCAGTCTTATGGCAGAAGAGCTAGGGAAAAAACAAGGAGATACAGTTACCGTTTTATGGAATGACAAAGAACAGAAATTTGTAATAAGTGGTATTTATCAGGATGTGACAAGCGGAGGAAGAACTGCAAAAGCAGTGTATGATTTTACGGAGGCAGAAGCAGAACAATATACATTTGAAGTAAATTTTGGTGAAGTATCCGAAAGTGAAGAACGAATAGTGGTATGGCGGGAAGCATTAGGCAGTGGTTATACCGTAGAATATATGGAGGAGTTTATTTCACAGACGTTAGGCGGAGTAACAGCGCAGGTACGCACAGCAGCAGTGGCAGCATTTGTAATAGGGATTTGTCTGATTGGAATGATTGTCATGTTATTTTTAAATCTTCGCATTGCAAGAGAGGGAAGAATGATTGCAGGAAAAAAGGCAATGGGAATTTCATTTTGGGATATTTGCAGGCAGGAATTATATCCGGTTCTGCTTACAGGAGGAATTGGAACAGTGGCAGGACTTTTGCTGGCAGGTATTGTGGGAGATAAGATTTTTGGTGCGTTATTCGGTATGATGGGACTGGGAATCGAGCACATAGAATTTGCTGCAATGCCGGTTGTGATGTATGTTTTGATACCAGCTATATTATTCGTGGTGCTGGGAGTAGTCACAATCATTTCCTGCCAACAGATAAGAACAATGAAGATAACAAAATACTTTAGTGAATAAGAGAGGGTAAGAATAGCATGATAAAAGTAAATGGAATCAGTAAGAGATTTGAAGAAAGTGAGATACTAAAAAGCATTGATTTTCATATAAAAAAGAGTGAATTTGTGGCAGTTATGGGGCAATCAGGCTGTGGAAAATCCACACTTCTTTACAGTATAAGCGGTATGGATAAGCCTACCGGCGGCGAGGTGTTGTTTGAAGGGCAGAAGTTGTCTCAGGTTTCGGAAAAGGAGTTGGAAAAACTGCGCCTTAGCCGTATGGGATTTATTTTTCAGAAAGCAAATTTTCTAAAGAATCTTTCTATCGAAGATAATATTGTATTTCCGGCATTTCAGGCAGGTAAAAAAAGCCGCATGGAAGTAGTGAAAGAAGCAGAAAACTTAATGGAGCAGATGGGGATTTTGCATATCGCAAAGCATGATATACGAAAAGTATCAGGAGGACAATTGCAGAGGGCAGCTATTTGCAGAGCGATGATAAATCATCCGGCTGTATTATTTGGAGATGAGCCGACAGGAGCATTAAATTCTTCGGCAACAAAAGAGGTTATGGATATTATTAACCGGATTAATCGACGAGGAACAACCGTTTTATTGGTAACACATGATGCTAAGGTTGCGGCAAGAGCAGACCGTGTGATTTACTTAGAAGATGGAAGTATAAAGGAAGCATTAGAGTTGGGAAAATTTGTAGAAACAGCGGCGGCAGACAGAGAAGAAAAATTAAAAGAATGGCTAGAAAAAATGGGATTTTAGAAAAAGTATAATTTAGGTATTGAACTTCCCCTGATGGGAGGGTTTAAGATTGTCCTCGTAAGGAGGATATGAGATATGCGGAAATATCAGGGAATCTTATATTGATAGTGTGTGGAATAAAGAATCAGTGGAAGAATGGCTGACAGAAATCCAGATACCGGTTTGTAAGAGAGGGGGAAAAGAATATGCCTAATTTAGAATAGAATCATTGTCAAACTGAAAAAATGTAAATCTTGTAAAATCTGATTGGCTGGTATATAATAGCACATAGCGGTTTACTCCGAAATAGAGGAAAAGAGAAGTAGAAGGAGAAAAGTTATGAGTAAAGTAAGAACACGGTACGCACCAAGTCCAACTGGAAAAATGCATGTAGGAAATTTACGTTCTGCTTTGTATGAGTTTTTAATTGCAAAACATGCAGGCGGAGATTTCATGCTTCGTATAGAAGATACAGATCAGGAACGTTTTGTAGAAGGCGCTACGGAGATTATTTACCGTACACTGGAAGAAACAGGATTAAAGCATGACGAAGGTCCGGATAAAGACGGCGGATATGGTCCGTATGTTCAGAGCGAGCGTATGAAGACCGGAATTTATATGAAATATGCCAAAGAGTTAGTAGAAAAAGGAGAGGCATATTATTGTTTCTGTGATAAAGAGCGTTTAGAATCCTTAAAGACAGAGATTGACGGTAAGGAAATTATGATGTATGACAAGCATTGCTTACAGCTTTCCAAGGAAGAAATAGAAGCAAATTTAGCAGCAGGAAAGCCATTTGTTATTCGTCAGAATATTCCAAATGAAGGAACAACTACGTTCCATGATGAGCTTTACGGAGATATTACCGTAGAAAATGCAGAATTGGATGATATGGTATTAATTAAGTCTGACGGATATCCCACTTATAATTTTGCAAACGTAGTAGATGACCATACCATGAATATTACTCATGTGGTAAGAGGAAATGAGTACCTGTCATCTTCTCCAAAATATCAGCGTTTGTATGATGCATTTGGATGGGAGTCCCCAGTCTATATTCATTTGCCATTGATTACAGATGAAAATCACAAGAAGCTTTCTAAGAGAAGTGGACATGCGTCCTTTGAAGATTTAATCGAACAGGGATTTTTAACCAAAGCAGTGGTAAACTATATCGCACTGTTAGGCTGGAGTCCGGAAGACAACCGAGAGATTTTTTCCTTGGATGAATTGATTCAGGACTTTGATTATCATAGAATCAGCAAATCTCCGGCAGTATTTGACATTGTGAAGTTAAAATGGATGAATGGTGAATACTTAAAGGCAATGGACTTTGATATTTTCTATGAGATGGCAGAGCCTTATATCAAAAAAATAATCACAAAGGATTATGATTTAAAGAAGATTGCACAGATGGTTAAGACCAGAATTGAAATCTTTCCGGATATTGCAGAGCATATTGATTTCTTTGAAAGTGTACCGGAGTATGATATTTCCATGTATGCTCATAAGAAAATGAAAACATCTCCGGAATCTTCCTTAGAAGTATTAAAGGAGTTGCTTCCAAGATTAGAAGAGCAGACAGATTATTCCAATGATGCATTGTATGAAATGCTTTGCAAGTATGTAGAAGAAAAAGGCTGCAAGAATGGTTATGTAATGTGGCCGGTGCGTACATCGGTTTCAGGAAAACAAATGACACCGGGTGGAGCAACAGAGCTTATGGAAGTCTTAGGCAAGGAAGAATCCGTAGCACGAATTAAGGCAGCAATTGCAAAGCTGGAAGCAGAGATACCGGCATAAGAAGGAAAATATATGAGTTTTAATATATCTCAGACAGAGGCTATCGGACATGGGACCGGACCAATGCTTGTATTGGCAGGTCCTGGGTCCGGCAAGACTCTTGTTATCACAGAAAGGACAAAGAATTTAATTGTCAGTCAGGGCGTAGACCCATCTCGTATTCTTGTTATTACGTTTACCAAGGCAGCAGCAACAGAAATGAAAGAACGTTTTTTCCGTCTCATGGGTGGAAAAAAGTATCCGGTTACCTTTGGTACGTTTCATGCAGTGTTTTTCAGTATTTTAAAGCATGCCTATGGATTTCGGGCAGATAATATCATAAAGGAAGAACAGCGTTTTCTCCTGATACGGGAAATTATTACAAAGATGCATTTAGAATATGAGGATGAAAACGAGTTCATCAGCGATATTTTAGGAGAAATCAGTTTGGTAAAAAATTCCGGAATTGCTTTAGAACACTATTATCCTAAGAATTGCGGAAAAGAAGTATTTGAACAGATATATCAAAGCTATGAGGAGCAAATGCGGCAAAAACGGTTAATTGATTTTGATGATATGCTGGTGTATTGCTATGAATTGTTTTCACAGCGAAAGGACATTTTGGCAGCATGGCAGAGAAAGTTTCAATACATTTTGATTGATGAGTTTCAGGATATTAATAAGATTCAGTTTGACATCATAAAAATGTTAGCAGAACCGGAAAACAATCTTTTTATAGTAGGGGATGATGACCAGTCTATTTATCGTTTTCGTGGTGCAAAGCCGGAGCTTATGTTAGGATTTGAAAAATCATATCCTCAGGCAAAAAGAATTTTATTGGATGTGAATTATCGTTCCGGAAAGGAAATTGTAGAGACTTCATTAAAGCTGATTTCTCATAATGAAGCCAGATTTCCCAAAAATATTCATGCAAACAGACCTAGCACAAAGGGCGTTTTTTATCAGGTATATGAAAGTCCCATAGAAGAAAGTCGTGGGATTATCAGAAAAATATTAGATGGATGTGAAAAAGGGTACAGTTACAACGATTTTGCGGTTTTGTTTCGTACCAATACCCAGCCACGGAATCTCATGGAACAAATGATGAATTATAACATTCCATTCCGAACCAAGGATAACATACCGAACCTCTATGAACACTGGATTACAAGGGACATTCTAACCTACATAAGATTGGCAATGGGAGGGCGTGAGCGAAGAGATGTACTTCAGATTATGAACCGTCCAAAGCGTTATATTACCAGAGAAAGTGTGGATGAGGAAGTCATTGCTTTTGATGCATGGGCAGAATATTTTTATGAAAAAAAACAGCCTTGGGTAGCGGAACGAATCGAACAGCTAGAGGTAGATTTGCGTGTTATCAGCAGAATCTCACCTTATGCGGCGATTAACTATATTCGTCATTCCATTGGATACGAAGAATATCTAAAGGAATATGCTGATTATCGCAGAATCAGTGAGGATAATTTAATAGAAGTTTTAGATGAGCTTCAAGAGGCATCCAAGGAATTTAAAACCTATGGTGCATGGTTTGACCATATGGAAGAATATACCCAAGAATTAAAGGAACAAAAGAAACAGCAGGAAGCAATGGAAGATTGTGTGTCCCTTGCTACTTTACACAGTTCCAAGGGATTGGAATATTCTGTTGTCTTTATTTTAGATGTAAATGAGGAGATTATGCCTTATAAGAAGGCGGTCTTGGATGCGGATTTGCAGGAAGAACGCAGGATGTTTTATGTAGGTGTTACCCGTGCAAAAGAGGAACTCTATATCAATAGTGTGAAAAAATACAATGGAAAAGAAGTAGAAATTTCACGATTTATAGGGGAAATGTCGCAAGAAAAGGAACTATCGCCAAAAGAAACATTCTAGAAAAAACGGTACAGAAAAAACGTACAAAAAGGATTGCCCAAAAGAAATTTTACAGAAAGAAACTTTAGAACAAAAGTGTGCTTCGCACACTCTCGCGACCTAGTTTCTGATATAGCACACCTTTTGTTCCGCGCGCGAGCAGTGCCATTTGTGGCTCTTTTCCGCTCTGCGAGCTGCGCATCCTTAGCGAAGCATTTTTATATCATAGGAAATTCATGCACTTTCACACTTTAACATAACAGGGTATTTCCTATGATATAAAAAAAGAAACGGCTTACACTTATCGGTATGCCGTTTCTTTTCTGTAAGTTAATGTGTGCTTACTCCATGTCATCAAAGGCTTCTTCGTCTAAAAGTTCATCAAAACGATCTGCCACAGCCTCGTATTCATCATCATCCTGAATGTTTTCCAAGGAAGGATTTCCATCTGCATCTTCAAAATAGCGATAGATGTATACTTCGCCATCTTCATTTCCTTCGCCGTTTTCGTCTAAAGGAAGGAGTGCAATATAGTCCTGCTCATTTACATCGAAAATAGTAAGGATTGCACATTCTACGTCAGCCCCATCATCCAGTGATAAAGTGACACGCATATCTTCGCCATCATCTTCCATAGGGGTGTTATTTTGATTTTCGTTCATAAAAAATACCTCATTCTTTCTTAATGTTATATGATTGCCTGAATGTGAAGTTCAGGATGTTTCGTTAAATCAATATACTCGTTGGTCATAGTATGGATGACCGGTCGAGAAAGAGCCTTTTGATTCATCAATACAATTTTTCCGCAAGTACCATCATTTAAAAGTACACTGTTACAAATATAGGTGTCAACAATACGGTTTAAAAAGGTAAGGATATACCTGGAATCGTATTTCATAAGCCCTTCTTTTTCAAATGTAGCAATTACTTCGAAAGGGCAGAGTCCTTTGCGGTAGCAGCGGTTAGCAGTCATAGCATCATAGACATCCGCAATGGCAATGATTTTCGCAAAGTCATCAATGTCATTATCCTTTAACCCCATAGGATAACCGCTTCCGTCACAACGCTCGTGATGCATAAGAGCAGCACGGATAACACGCTTGTCCAAAGGCTGTTTTTCTAAAATTTCTGCACCATAGCGAGCATGCTTTTTCACTTCTTCGTACTCATCAGGAGTAAGCTTAGAAGGTTTGGTTAAAATTTCCGGTGAAACCATACATTTTCCAATATCATGGAGCAGACCGGAAAGAGTTAGTATTTCCAAATCCTCCTCAGGTAATCCAATCCATTCTCCAATCATGCGTGAAATCAAAGAAACATTCAGGCAGTGTGCATAGGTGGAATCATCAATCTGACGCATATTATGTAACATATCAAAGATAGAAAGGGTTGTCAGGTTATTCTTGTAAAGACTACTTACCTGATCTAAGAGCGTAGTAGTATCAACAGGAACGTTTTTCTTTAGTAAATCATTCATAGACTGCTGCAAGAGAGTTACCTTTTTGTTGTAATCAATCTTAAACATATGAAATGATTTGCTGCGGCGAATTTTCTGTGAGTAAGAAATAACTTCTTCGTGCTCACTGTCAGAAAGTTCCTCAATAGCAGAATCACGCAATTCTTCTTCTGGAATGATAGCAACCCAATCTATACCATAAAATTCCAAACGAGAAATCTGCTGTGCCGTTAAGAGAGAATGTTCCGGAAGAAGCAATTGTCCGTTGTCGCTGTATATTGGCGCTGCCGTGAACATTCCGGGTTTTAATTTGCTAATAATAGTTTTTACCATTTTAATACACCCCATTTTCGTAAAATTTTAAATTTAAATGTATATTTATATTTTTATCATATCATAACTGAAAAAAAAATACTATATTTTTGTTGACAAAGTAGTATTTTGTGATATACTTTGACTATCAAACTATTTGCAAATCAAAATATAAAGGAGATTACAGACATGTTAGAAAGAATGAAAGAAATTATTGCGGAGCAGTTAAGTGTGGAGGCAGAAGATATTAAAATGGAGACTTCTTTTAAAGAAGATTTAGGAGCAGACTCTTTAGATTTATTTGAATTAGTAATGGCATTAGAGGATGAATATTCCGTAGAAATTCCTTCAGAAGATTTAGAAAAGTTACTTACCGTAGGAGATGTTGTAAACTATTTAAAAGACAAAGGTGTAGAATAAAAATGAAAACAAGAATTACAGAATTATTACAAATAGAATACCCGATTATTCAGGGCGGTATGGCATGGGTGGCAGAGCATAATTTGGCAGCCGCTGTGTCAAATGCCGGTGGTCTTGGAATTATCGGTGCAGCCAATGCACCGGCAGAATGGGTAAGACAAGAAATACATAAGGCACGAGAGATAACAGACCGTCCAATAGGTGTAAATGTTATGCTGTTAAGTCCATATGCTGACGAAGTGGCACAGGTATTAGTAGAGGAAAAGATTCCGGTAATTACAACAGGAGCCGGAAATGCAGGAAAGTACATGGATATGTGGAAACGTAATGGAAGTAAAGTGATTCCTGTAGTAGCAAGTGTGGCACTGGCAAGAATGATGGAAAAAGGCGGTGCAGACGCAGTAATTGCCGAAGGAACAGAATCAGGCGGTCATATTGGTGCATCTACTACAATGACCTTAGTTCCGCAGGTTGTAGATGCGGTAAAGATTCCGGTAATCGCAGCCGGAGGTATTGGTGATGGAAGAGGAATGGCAGCAGCATTTATGTTAGGTGCAGATGCAGTTCAGATGGGAACCAGATTTGTAGTAGCTAAAGAATCTATTTGTCATCAAAATTATAAAGAAAGAATTATCAAAGCAAAAGATATTGATTCCGCTGTTACCGGAAGAACGCATGGACATCCGGTTCGCCAGTTAAGAAATCAGATGACAAAGGAATATCTTCAGAAAGAAAAAGATGGTGTACCATTTGAAGAATTGGAGCTTTTGACTGTAGGTGCATTGAGAAATGCGGTGGTAGAAGGCGATGTAAAGAATGGAACTGTTATGGCAGGTCAGATTGCAGGTATGATAAAGAAAGAGCAGACCTGTAAGGAAATGATTGAAGAACTTATGTCAGAAACAAGAGAATTGTTACAGAAAGCAGGAACACGTTATGAGTAAAGTTGCATTTGTTTTTCCAGGACAGGGTGCACAGTATACCGGTATGGGAAAAGACTTTTATGAAAATTATGATAGAGCAAAAGAAGTATTTGCAATTGCCAATAAAGTATCTGGATTGTCAATGGAAGAATTGATTTTTCAGGAAAATGAGAATCTTCATATTACAAAATATACTCAGGTAGCAATGCTGACAGTGGAAATTGCAATCTTAAAAGTGTTACAGGAAAAGGGATTTCGTTCTGAGGTCAATGCAGGACTTAGTCTTGGAGAATATGGTGCATTAGTGGCATCAGGAGTATTATCTGTACATGATGCTTTAGAATTAGTAGTAAAACGTGGAACATTTATGCAGGAAGATGTTCCGACAGGCGGAGCTATGACAGCAGTTATGGGACTTTCCAATGATGTGATTGAGAAAGTCTGTAGTGAAACAGATGGAATTGTATCGGTAGCAAACTACAACTGCCCAGGTCAGACAGTAATTACCGGAGAAGCTGAGGCTGTCAATAAAGCAGCAGAGAAGTTAAAGGAAGCAGGTGCAAAGCGTTGTATTCCGTTAAAAGTCAGTGGTCCGTTTCACTCTAAGATGTTAGAAGAGGCTGGAAAAAAACTGGCAGAAGAGCTTGAAAAAGTAAAAGTAGAAGAAATTGAGACACCATATATCACTAATGTAACAGCCGATTATGTAACTGATAAAGAGCAGGTAAAGGATTTGTTGGAACGCCAGATTTCTTCTTCTGTGCGTTGGCAGCAGAGCGTAGAACGCATGGTAAAGGATGGCGTAGATACTTTTATTGAAATTGGTCCAAAGAAAACCTTAACCGGATTTTTGAAAAAGATAGCTCCGGAAGTGAAAGGATATAATGTAGAAACAATCGCAGATTTGGAAAAATTAGTAGAGGTGTTGGGATGAGCTTACAAGGAAAAATAGCATTGGTAACCGGTGCTTCTCGAGGAATCGGAAAAGAAATCGCAAAGACATTGGCAGCCGAAGGCGCTTTTGTGGTTGTAAATTATAATGGCTCAAAAGAGGCAGCAGAACAGGTAGTATCAGAGATTGCAAGCCAAGGCGGCACAGCAGAAAGCTATGGATGTAATGTTTCAGATTTTTCAGCCGTAGAAGCAATGATAAAAGAAGTTGTGGGAAAGCATGGCAGACTGGATATTTTAGTGAACAATGCCGGCATAACCAGAGACAACTTAATTATGAAAATGAAAGAAGAAGATTTTGATGATGTGCTCGCCATTAACTTAAAAGGAACTTTTAATACATCTAAGCATGTGGCAAGACAAATGTTAAAACAAAAGTCCGGTTGTATTATAAACATTTCTTCTATTTCCGGAGTTATGGGAAATGCAGGACAGGCGAACTATGCAGCATCTAAGGCGGGAGTTATTGGTCTTACCAAGTCATTGGCAAGAGAATTGGCATCCAGAGAAATCCGAGTAAATGCAGTTGCACCGGGATTTATCGAGACAGATATGACAGAAAAACTTTCCGAATCTGTAATAGAGGCAGGAAAGGCACAAATTCCATTTGGAAGATTTGGTAATCCAAAGGAAGTTGCGAATGCAGTAAAATTTTTAGCGTCAGAGGATGCATCTTATATCACAGGTCAGGTATTACACGTTGATGGTGGTATGGGAATGTAAATTGACGAAGCGTTAGGCAAAACAAAGAGGAACAGGAGAGATTTCATGAAGAGAGTTGTAATAACCGGTATGGGAGCAATTACCCCAATCGGATTAAATGTAGAAGAATTCTGGGATGGAATCCGGCAAGGAAAAATAGGTTTCAGTGAAATTACCCAGTTTGATACCACAGATTATAAAGTAAAAATTGCAGGAAATGTAAAAGGGTTTGATGGGAAAAATTATATGGACCCCAAATCAGCAAGACGTATGGAGTTGTTTTGTCAATATGCAGTAGCAGCAACCAAAGAAGCGTTAGAACAGTCTGGAATTAATATGGAACAGGAAGATCCTTATCGGGTTGGCTGTGCCATTGGGTCTGGAATAGGAAGTCTTCAGGCAATGGAAAAAGAACATACGAAACTGTTAGAAAAAGGACCGAATAGAATCAATCCGTTGCTGGTACCATTAATGATTACAAATATGGCAGCAGGAAATGTAGCTATTCAGTTTGGTTTAAAAGGAAAGAGCTTAAACGTTGTAACAGCTTGTGCTACGGGAACGAATTCTATTGGAGAGGCATACCGTTCCATTCAGCATGGTGAAGCAGATGTTATGGTAGCAGGTGGAACAGAAAGCTCCGTTACCCCAATTGGAGTAAGCGGATTTACTGCATTAACTGCATTATCTACTTGTAATGACGTTCATCGTTGTTCTATTCCGTTTGATAAGGACAGAAGTGGATTTACCATGGGAGAAGGCGCAGGTGTAGTAGTCTTAGAAGAGTTAGAACATGCGAAAAAGCGTGGAGCTAAGATTTTAGCAGAAGTTGTTGGATACGGATGTACCAATGATGCATACCACATTACATCACCGGCAGAAGATGGAATGGGAGCAGCAACAGCTATGAAAAATGCAGTTGCGGAAGCTGGAATTGCACTAGAAGAAGTGGAATATATCAATGCTCACGGAACAGCAACACATCATAATGACTTATTTGAAACCAGAGCAATTAAGCTTGCATTTGGAGAACATGCATATAATATGAAAGTAAATTCTACGAAGTCCATGATAGGGCATTTATTAGGAGCAGCAGGAGCGGTAGAGGTAATAGCCTGTGTTCTTCAGATGAATCATGATTATATTCATCAGACCGTAGGATTAGAGCAGCCGGATGAAGAATTAGATTTAGATTATGTTCAAGGAAAAGGAATAGATAAAAAGTTTAATTACGCTTTAACAAATTCACTTGGCTTTGGCGGACATAACGCAAGCCTGCTTTTGAGAAAATATGAGGAGTAAGAACATGGAGTTTGAACAGCTTATTACATTAATTACAGCAGTATCGGATTCAGAACTTACCCGTTTCTCCTATGAAGAAAATGGGACTGTGATTCAGATGCGAAAGGAAAAAGAAGAAAAACTGGTAACAGTAAATGGAGTACCGCAGGAAGTTCCGGCAGTTATGGAACAGGCAGTTACATCGACAACAGAAAAAGAAACAGATAAGACAGCAGGTAATGTTGTAACTTCTCCATTGGTTGGAACCTTTTATACATCCTCTTCACCGGAGGCAGAGCCTTTTGTTAAGGTTGGAGACAGTGTGAAGAAGGGGCAGGTGCTGGGAATTGTAGAAGCAATGAAATTGATGAATGAAATCGAAAGCGACTATGATGGTATCGTAAAGAAGATTTTAGTATCCAATGAAGATGTGATAGAGTATGGGCAGCCAATGTTTGTTATCGGTTAGGAGAAGCTTATGTCATTAATGGGAACAAAGGAAATTATGGAAATTATTCCTCATCGTCAGCCATTTTTATTGATTGACACTATTGAGGAGCTAGAACCGGGGAAAAGAGCCGTAGCAAAAAAGTGTGTTAGCTACAATGAACCTTTTTTTGCAGGACATTTTCCGGGAGAACCGGTTATGCCGGGAGTGTTAATTATAGAAGCCTTAGCACAGGCAGGCGCCGTAGCAATTTTAAGTAAACCGGAATTCAAGGGAAAAACAGCGTATTTTGGTGCAATTAATAGTGCAAAATTTAAGCAAAAGGTAGTACCCGGTGATGTACTGATGCTGGAACTTGAAATCATTAAAGAAAAAGGACCAATTGGAATAGGAAAAGCAACTGCAACCGTAAATGGAAAAGTAGTAACACAAGCAGAACTTACCTTTGCTATTGGGTAAAATGTAAAAGTTAAAGGAGCATTTTATTATGTTTCAGAAAATATTGATTGCAAACCGAGGAGAAATTGCAGTAAGAATTATTCGAGCCTGTCGAGAAATGGGGATTCTGTCTGTGGCAGTTTATTCAGAGGCAGACCGTGATGCACTCCATACACAGCTTGCGGATGAAGCAGTATGTATCGGAAAAGCACCGTCTTCGGATAGTTATTTGAATATGGAAAGAATTTTAAGTGCAGCCATTGCAACCAAGGCTCAGGCAATTCATCCGGGGTTTGGTTTTTTATCAGAAAATGAGCATTTTGCAGATATGTGCGCAAAAAGTGGAATTGTATTTATCGGTCCTTCCGGTGAACTTATTGGAAAAATGGGGAACAAATCCCATGCGAGGGCGACTATGATGGAAGCCGGAGTTCCGGTAGTGCCGGGAACAAAAGAGCCTGTATACACAGCACAGGAAGGAGCAAAGATTGCTTCAGAAATCGGATATCCGGTTATGATAAAAGCATCTTCCGGCGGCGGTGGAAAAGGTATGCGAATTGCAATCGAACCGGAAAATTTTGAAGCAAATTTCAATTTGGCACAGCAGGAATCTATCAACTCTTTTGGTGATGATACGATGTATATTGAAAAATATATCGAAGAGCCAAGACATATTGAATTTCAGATTTTAGCAGATAAATATGGAAACGTCATTCAGTTAGGTGAACGAGATTGTTCCATTCAAAGAAGACATCAAAAGATGATAGAGGAGTCTCCTTGTGCCGCTATGGATGAAGAATTGCGAAAGCGTATGGGTGATACTGCGGTACAGGCAGCAAAGGCAGCAAACTACGAAAATGCAGGAACCATAGAGTTCCTTTTAGATAAGCATAAAAATTTTTATTTTATGGAAATGAATACCAGAATACAGGTAGAACATCCGGTAACAGAAATGGTAACCGGAATCGACTTAGTAAAAGAGCAGATTCGTATTGCGGCAGGAGAGCCATTGCATATTCGTCAAGAGGATGTAGTGTTGCGAGGACATGCGATTGAATGTCGTATTAATGCAGAAAATCCGGAGAAAAATTTCATGCCGTGTCCGGGAACGATAGAAGAATTGCATTTTCCGGGGGGAAATGGAGTACGGATTGAATCAGCTTTGTATAATGGTTATACCATTCCTGCGTATTATGACTCTATGGTGGCGAAAGTAATTGTACATGGAGAAAACAGACAGGATGCTATACGCAAAATGCAAAGTGCATTAGGAGAAGTGGTAGTAGAAGGAATTGTTACCAATCTGGATTTTGAGTATGAAATTTTAAATCATCCGGTGTTCGTAGCGGGAAAGACCAACACACATTTTATCCCGGATTACTTTGAATGATTTGACGGAAAGGTGAGAAAAAATGCTGAAATTTAAAAAGACCAATTACATTGCGGTACAGGGAAAAGAACCTCAGGTACCGGAAGGCTTATGGATAAAATGTGAAGCATGCGGAGAAATGCTTTATAAAGAAGATGTAAAAGCAAACCGTTATACTTGTTATAAATGTGGAAAATATTTCCGCCTTACCACCAAAAAGAGACTTCAAATGGTAGCAGATAAGGGAAGTTATGAAAAATGGGATGAGGGGTTAGAAAATGGAAATCCGCTAGATTATCCGGATTATCAGGAAAAAATAGAAAGCCTTAAGGAACGATACAAGATTGATGAAGCTGTTACCTGTGGAAAATGTACCATTCATGGAGAAGAAGCCGTAGTATGTGTTTGTGACGGAAGATTTTTAATGGGAAGCATGGGTTATGTAGTAGGAGAAAAAATCACAAGAGCAGTAGAACGTGCAACAAAAGAGCGTTTACCGGTCATCATTTTCACTTGTTCCGGTGGAGCGAGAATGCAGGAAGGTATGGTATCCTTAATGCAGATGGCAAAGACATCGGCAGCGTTAAAACGTCATTCCAAAGCAGGACTTTTGTATATTTCTGTGTTAACTGATCCAACTACGGGTGGTGTAACCGCAAGCTTTGCAATGCTTGGAGATATTATTTTAGCAGAGCCGGGAGCTTTAGTGGGTTTTGCAGGTCCAAGAGTAATCGAGCAAACCATTCGTCAAAAGCTGCCGGAAGGATTCCAAAGAGCAGAGTTTTTGGTAGAGCATGGGTTGATTGATGGAATTGTAGAACGAGAAGACTTAAAAGATACATTGGCAAAATTGATTGTAATGCATCGACCGGTAGAGAAAAAAGAAGCACTGATACCGAATCGTTGTAAAGAAGTGGAACAGGAAGAACAGAAAGAAAAAGTATCAGCATGGGATAGAGTGCTTCGGGCAAGAAGTGCAGACCGCCCTGTGGCAATGGATTATATTCAGGAAATTTTCAAAGACTTTACGGAATTTCATGGAGACCGCCATTACGGTGATGATGGAGCTGTCATTGGCGGAATCGCATATTTAGATGGATGTCCGGTTACAGTTATCGGACAACAGAAAGGAAAGAATACCAAAGAAAATCTGGTTCGTAATTTTGGCATGATGTCACCGGAGGGCTATCGTAAGGCGTTGCGCCTGATGAAACAGGCGGAGAAGTTTCAGCGACCGATTATTTGCTTTGTAGATACTCCGGGAGCTTTCTGCGGTATGGAAGCAGAAGAGCGAGGACAGGGAGAAGCCATTGCCAGAAATCTTTTCGAAATGTCAGATTTGACAGTACCGGTACTCAGCATTGTTATTGGTGAAGGTGGAAGTGGTGGGGCACTTGCACTAGCGGTAGGAAATGAAGTATGGATGATGGAAAATGCAACATACACAATTTTATCACCGGAAGGATTTGCATCAATTCTATGGAAAGATGCATCGAAAGCACCAAAAGCGGCAGAAGTAATGCGAGTAACGGCAAAAGATTTAAAAGAGCTTGGTATTATTGAAAAAATTATCTATGAACCGGAACCCGCAAATCCGGAAAACGTAGAATATATTGCGGAAAAAATGCAGGAAGAAATCAGAAGATTTCTTCACAAGTATCTGGATATGGGGAAAGAAGAACTTGCAGCACAACGTTATGAAAGATTTCGTAATATGTAAGAGAGGGAAAAAGACATGGGCAAGTTAGTAATTAGAGATTTAGTAGCAAAAATCCCTGTAATACAGGGCGGAATGGGAGTCGGTGTAAGCTTATCTACATTGGCTGGAAATGTGGCAAAATGTGGTGGCGTAGGTATTATCTCTACGGCACAGATAGGATATCAGGAAGAAGGCTTTGAAGAACATCCCATAGAAACCAATTTAAAAGCAATTGAAAAGCATGTGAAAAGAGCTAAGGAGATTGCACAAGGCGGCGTTGTAGGTGTCAATATTATGGTGGCAACCAAAAAGTATGAGGAATATGTAAAAGCGGCGGTAAAATCTGGTGTGGATTTAATTATTTCAGGTGCAGGGCTGCCCACCAGATTACCAGAATTTGTAGAAAAGTCCAAAACGAAAATTGCTCCAATTGTGTCCTCTATCAAGTCAGCAAAAGTAATTTGTAAGCTGTGGGATAGAAAGTATAAACGCTGTCCGGACATGGTTGTAATTGAAGGACCGAAAGCAGGAGGACATTTAGGATTTTCCTATGAAGAATTGCAGACAATTACGCAGGAAGAGTATGAGGAGGAAATCAAGGGAATTATAAAAGTCGTAGAAGAATTTGGAGAAAAGTATAACTATCATATTCCGGTTATCGCCGCAGGCGGAATTTATGACGTTGGGGATATGAAGCATGCTATGGAGCTTGGAGTAGATGGAGTACAGGTGGCAACACGCTTTGTTACAACCTATGAATGTGATGCCAGTGATGCTTATAAACAAGCATATATCGATGCAAAACAAGAAGAAATTCAGATTGTAAAAAGTCCGGTAGGGATGCCCGGAAGAGCAATTCACAACGCATTTATAGAAGAAACAGAAAAAGAACCTGTTAAAATTAAGAAGTGTTTACAATGCTTAGAACATTGCAAGCAGAAGGATATTCCATATTGTATTACCAATGCTTTGATTAATGCAGTAAAAGGAAAAGTTTCCCAAGGATTAATCTTTTGTGGGGCAAATGCGTGGCGAGCGCAAAAAATGGAACACGTCTCTGACATTATGGAAGAGTTTTCAGGGTATATGACAGTTTAAAGAGAAACGGGAAGAGCAATCTTCCTGTTTTTTTGCTTTTAGGCTTTTTTTCTGATAGGGAAATTGATATAATAAAGAGGAAAGCAAAAACAGGAGGCGTATATGAAATTTAACATCTGTACAGGAAAATATGAAACATTTGGCGTAACAAAAGACAAGGACATCCTTTCATTTTCCTTGCAAGCAGGAGAAGATGCCAACTGTAATTTGTTATTGTATGCAAAAGAAACAGAAAAAGCATTAGAAACTGAGCCGATAGGTCGGATTCCGATGATTCAAGACGAGACATATCCAACAGTCTATACAGTAGGATTACAGAATTTTAACTGGGAAGAATATCATTATAATTTTGAAATAGATGGTGTCGAAACCGTAGATCCGTATGTTAAGAAAGTTATCGGACGAGAAATATGGGCAGAGGAAAGTCGCAAGCCAAGAGAAGAACAGACAGAGAAGTTTGTTCCGGAAAAAATAAAAAAACAGCAGGAAAAGGAAAAAGAGACGAAAAGAAGAAAAATAAAAAGTGGATTTTATTTTTCGGAATTTGATTGGAAAAACGATAAGAGTCCAAGAATAAAAAAAGAAGACATGGTGATGTACAAGCTCCATGCCAGAGGTTTTACCATGGGGATGAAAACAGAAAGTACCCAAAAGGGAACCTTTGAAATGATAGAACGAAAGCTGGATTATCTAAAAGAGCTTGGGATTACCAGCCTTTTATTTTTGCCAATCTATGAGTTTGAAGAATTTTTGTTGTTAGATAAGGATAAGCGTGAGGAACATCCGGTGAATATGCTGAATTATTGGGGATATACCACAGGAAACTATTTTGCGCCCAAGGCGTCCTATCTTGGAAAAGAGAACAATCCGGATATCCTAAAGAGATTGATATATAAGACCCATGAGTTGCATATGGAATTTATGGTAGAGTTTTACTTTGATAAAAAAGTAAATCCACATTTAATAATTGATGCAATGCGTTATTGGAAAAAGGAATATCACGTTGATGGATTTCGCATTATCGGAGAATATGGAGTAGCAGAATTACTGGCAAAGGATTCTTTACTTACCGGTTGTAAATTGTTTTATGAAGGATTTTCAGAAGAATTAGCATCTGCAAAATGGCGTTTAGGACCGGAATTGTATACTTATAATGATGCGTTTATGTATCAGGTGCGTCGGTTGTTAAATCATCAGGGAGGAAATATTTATGAATTTTCCTGCCAAATGAAACGACAGCAGGAACAGCAGGGATTTGTAAACTATGTGGCAGAAAACAATGGATTTACCCTTTGGGATGTATTTTCTTACGGAAGAAAGCATAATGAAGAAAATGGAGAAGACAATCGAGATGGAAATGATTGGAATTACAATAGCAATTGCGGGCAAGAGGGGACTACGAAGCGAAGAGATATTATACGTCAGCGAGAACAGAAAGTAAAGAATGGGTTGGCAGCAACGGTATTCTCTCAAGGAGTTCCAATGATATGGATGGGAGATGAATGTGGTAATACCCAAAATGGCAATAATAATGCTTACTGTCAGGACAATGAAATTGGCTGGAAAGATTGGAAGAATACAAAGTCTAGTCGTGAAATGACAGCGTATGTAAAAGAGCTTTTAAAACTTCGAAAAGCATACCCAATACTTCACCGTTCAGAACCCTATCAAATGATGGATTATGAAAAAAGAGGCTATCCAGACCTTTCCTATCATGGAGAAGATGGATGGCAGGTGGATTTTGAAAGAAATAGGGGATTTATCGGTATGTTCTATTGTGGTGCCTATGGAGGAAAAGAACACCTGTATCTTGCATATAACTTTCAAAATGAATCTCAAAAGATGGCTCTGCCAAGAGAAATTTATTGGAATGTGGTATTTAGTACAGGAAAAGATGAAATCGAAAAGGAAAAGGTCACAGGTGAAATAGTAGTAGAAGCGAATACCATTCTGTTATTGAAAGGAAAAGAACGAACAGGAAAGGAAAAAATAGGTAAGAATGGAAAAAAGCAAAATCGGAATTAGTAGTTTTACACTGAAATGGATTGCAATTATTACCATGCTCATTGACCATGTGGGTGCAGTTTTGTATCCCCAATACTTATATTTGCGTATAATAGGAAGAATATCGTTTCCAATATTTTGTTTTTTGTTAGTCGAGGGGGCATTACATACCAGTAATATTCGTAAATATGAAATGCGTTTGCTAGTGTTTGCATTATTATCTGAAATTCCCTTTGATTATGTATTTTTTGGCAAGCTCACATTAGAACATCAAAACGTATTTTTTACCCTTTTCATAGGACTTGTTATGATTGAGGTTATTCGATATGGAAAAGCCGGAAATTTTCCGTTTGGAGCATTTATAGTTGCAATTATGGCAGCAGAACTCTTAGGAACAGATTATGGTGCAGGAGGAATTTTATTTATAGCTTGTTTTTATTGGCTGCATGAACAAAAACTGTTAAAGCAGGTAGCGTTTGTGGCATTGAATCTGTTGTATTTCGGAATAGGCGTACAGGCGTATGCAGGATTAGCAGCAATTCCAATGTTATTATATAATGAAAAACAGGGGGCAAAAATGAAATATTTCTTTTATCTGTTTTACCCTGTACATTTATTGATTTTGTATTTAATTGTGAAATAAAGTATGGAAATAGGAGCGAAAATAAATGAAAGCGTGGCAGCATTTTAGAACAATTAATCATCACAAGTATTTAGTTATGAAAGGATGCTTTCGGGTAGGACTTTATAAGCAAGGGCTTTTGCATGACCTGTCAAAATATTCCCCTACGGAATTTTTAGTAGGGTGTAAATATTATCAGGGAACAGCCAGCCCGAATAATCGGGAAAGAGAAGTAAAAGGATATTCCAGTGCATGGCTGCATCATAAAGGAAGAAATAAGCATCATTTAGAGTATTGGATTGATTATGGCGCAGGGAAAGAAAAAAACATGGTAGGAATGAAAATGCCATTAAAATATGTGGTAGAAATGTTTATTGACCGTGTAGCTGCATCTAAAAACTATCAAAAGGAAAAATATCGGGATGAAAGTCCATGGGAGTATTATGCTCAGGGGAAAGGACATTATATGATTCATAAAGATACGCAGAAACTGTTAGAAAAGCTCCTGCGTATGTTGGCAGAAGAAGGAGAAGAGAAGACATTCTCCTATATCAAAAATGTATTGTTAAAGCAAAAAGAGTATTAATGAGTAATTATATAAATTGATTTTTGGTGGCATCGTAGAAATAGTCAATAGATGACAAAGTATCTGTAAGCTCCGGAATGGACAGATTAAGGCTTTTGCCAAGTTCCTCAAGACTGGGATAGAAGTCTCTTAATTGGGTATTAATGTAGCTTAACAGCATAACAGGGTCTTTTGGTATTTGTTGCATAGTTGCCTCCTTAGATGTTTGTTTTAACTGTATGTTAGTATACGCTTAATACAGGCAGATTTCAAGAAAACAGAAGAATTTCACATGGGAAAGGCACTTCAAAGCTTGATTTTTCATAGAATGTAATAAATCAGCTTAGAGGTGCTTTTTTGAAAACTTTTTTAATGCCATTAAATGCAGAGGAAGAAATATATTATCTGAAAAAAATGAAAGAGGGCGACCTTGAGGCTAAATATATTTTAATCGAGCGAAATTTACGTTTGGTAGCGCATATTGCCAAAAAGTATCAGAGTGCCGAAGAGGATATGGAAGATTTGATTTCCATAGGAACAATAGGACTTATCAAGGCAGTAGCCACTTTTAAATATGAAAAGGGAAATCGATTAGCTACCTATGCAGCAAGATGTATTGATAATGAGTTGTTAATGTACTTTCGGGGGAAAAAGAAAACCTCCAGAGAAGTTTCTCTCTACGAACCTATCGGGACTGATAAAGAAGGAAATCAAATCAATCTTATGGACGTAGTAGAAAGTCAGGAAAAAGACGTTTTTGACATCATTGAACTAAAAGGAAACAGCCGAAGACTTTATGAAATGCTTCCTAAAGTGCTGGGAAAACGAGAGCGTGAGATTATCGAAATGCGCTATGGATTGTATAACCGAAAACCTATAACCCAGCGAGAAATTGCAGATAAGATGGGGATTTCCCGTTCTTATGTCAGCAGAATTGAAAAAAGGGCATTAGAAAAACTAAGAGTCTGTTTTGAAAAAGTGTAATTTCCGGACAAATGCGTTGCAAAAAGGGAAAAAGCATGATATGATAAAGCCATCTTTTTATCTGGGGCATATCAGCCCATGATTCCCATAAGCTGGCACAAAAGGAGGATTTGTGTACAGTATTGTATCAACCGCAAGTGTTTGCGGAATTGAAAGTATTTTAGTACAGGTAGAAGCAGATGTAAGCGATGGTATGCCTGTGTTTGAGATGGTGGGAGAACTTTCTACCGAAGTAAAAGAGGCGAAAGAACGGATTCGTGTCGCTATTCGCAATACAGGAATCCGGCTTTCACCCAAACGAATTACCATTAATTTATATCCGGCAGAACTTCGGAAAAGTGGGACAGGATTTGATTTACCTATTGCATTGGCTGTATTAGCGGCATATGGACATATTAATAGTAAGCGCTTAGAAGATACAGTGTTTGCGGGAGAAATTAGCTTAAACGGCGATATACACCCCATAGAAGGGGTATTACCTATGACCATAGCGGCAAAAGAAGCCGGAAAAAAATGCATCTGTGTTCCTGATAGAAATGTAAGAGAGGCAAGTATGGTAGGAGGTATTCGGATATTACCTGCCAAAAATCTTCGACAAGTAATGGAAACGCTGCAGCATTTTGAAGATAATAAAGTTCCTGTAAATTGCCATAGTAATATAGAAGAAACACAATCAAAAAAGAAAGAATCTAATTATGATTTTCAGCAAATTAAGGGACAAAAAGTGTTAAAACGAGTTTGTGAAATTGCCGCAGCCGGAAGACATAATCTCTTGATGTTAGGGCCGCCCGGAGGTGGGAAAACAGCGGCAGCAAGAGCAATTCCGGGAATACTTCCCGAACTTTCCGAGGAAGAGGCATTAGAGCTGGCAAGAATTTATAGTGTAAGTGGAATGTTCGGAAAAAGAGAAGAAAATTTTAGAAAAAGACCCTTTTGCCATCCACACCATACCATAAGTGTGGCAGGCATGGCAGGAGGCGGAAAAATTCCAAAGCCCGGAGAAATCAGTCTGGCACATAACGGAGTATTGTTTTTGGATGAAATGACAGAATTTCAAAAGGCAACGCTGGAGGTTTTACGTCAGCCATTAGAAGAAGGCAGAATACATTTGGTGCGTAACCAAGGCACATATAGTTATCCGGCAGATATTATGCTTGTTGCAGCCATGAATCCATGCAATTGCGGTTATTATCCCAATCGTAATAAATGTACCTGCACACCCAATATGATACGGCGTCATTTACAAAAAATCAGTCGTCCACTTTTGGATAGAATTGACTTGTGTGTAGAGGTACAAAAGCCGGGAATATCGGAACTGACAGGAAAAGGGAAAGAAGAATCTTCCAATGAAATAGGAATGCGTATCAAAGAGGTACAACGAATACAGGATGTTCGCTATGAAAAAAGTAATATTCGTTATAATAGCAGAATACCGGGAGAACAAATAGAATATTTTTGTCCAATGGAAAAAGAAGCGCAGACGATGCTGGCAGAAGCCTTTGAAAGTCTGGAACTAAGTGTAAGAGGGTATTATAAAGTGATTCGAGTAGCAAGGACAATTGCAGATTTAGAAGGAAAAGAAAAAATCAATAGTTCTCATATTGCAGAAAGTCTTATGTATCGAAATATTGACGGAAAGGGATGGACAGGCAGTGATGTATAAAAGGTGGTTAGGCAGTATTCCGGTAGTATCAGCAGCGAAAAAAATAGCCTTAGAAGAGCAGGTAGGGGAGGCGAAAGAAATATACCGTATGGATAAAAGTAAGCTGGAAAAGATAAAATTCTTAACAAAAGCGGAATGTGAGATTTTAATAGAATATCAAAAAAACGATGTCAGAAAACAGCAGGAAACACAACTAGAAAAGGGCATTTCCTTTGTAGCATTTGGAGAAAAAGAATATCCAAGTCGCTTAAAAAATATTTATCAGGCACCCTACGGATTGTTTTACCGTGGAACATTGCCGCAGGAAGAAAAATGTGCTGTGGCAATAGTAGGAGCACGGGTTTGCTCCGAATACGGGAGAAATGTAGCAAAACAGATTGGATATGTATTAGGGAAACTGGAAGTAGAGCTGCTTAGTGGAATGGCAGCAGGAATTGATGGAGCGGCACAGTGGGGAGCACTGAAAGCGCAAGGAAAAACCTATGGTGTTTTAGGATGCGGCGTAGATATTTGTTATCCAAAGCAGAATCAGAGTTTATATGAGAAAATACCACAAAGCGGTGGAATTATAAGTGAATACAGCCCCCAAACCACACCAAGACCGATATTTTTTCCAAACAGAAATCGCATTATCAGCGGAATGGCGGATATTGTAATTATAGTAGAAGCAAGAAAAAAGAGTGGTTCTTTGATTACCGCAGATTTTGCATTAGAACAGGGAAAAGAAATTTATGCAGTACCGGGCAGGGTTGGAGATAAGTTAAGTGAAGGTACGAATCGCCTAATTCAGCAGGGCGCAGAGATTTTTACAAATGTTCAGGATATGCTGCAAAATGTGAAAAAATTAACAGTACAGCAAGAAAATTCGGCAAAAAAAACAGGAAAGACACTTGAAAAATTAGAAAGGTTGGTGTATAGTTGTGTGGATTTAACCCCGAGAAGTTTGGAAATGTTAATGGAAAATACAGGTTTACCCTTAGGAGAATTAGTAACAACTCTTAATACACTAAGGGAAAAGGGTTGTATTTCGGAAGTATATAAAAATTATTTTGTCCGGACAGAGATTATGGTCTGAACAAAATAAAGGGGGAAACACATAAAGGAGTAGGTAAATGGCGAAGTATCTTGTAATTGTGGAGTCACCCGCAAAGGTGAAGACGATTAAAAAATTTTTAGGAAAAAACTATGAAGTAGCAGCATCTAACGGACATGTCAGAGACTTGCCGAAAAGTCAGCTTGGAATTGATGTAGAGCATGACTATGAACCAAAGTATATTACCATTCGAGGAAAAGGTGATATATTAGCAAAATTGCGTAAAGAAGTAAAGAAAGCAGATAAAATTTATCTGGCAACGGACCCTGACCGTGAAGGAGAAGCAATATCATGGCATTTATCCAAGGCGTTAAAATTAGAAGAAAATAAAAATGTATATCGTATCAGTTTTAATGAAATTACTAAGAATGCGGTAAAAGCATCTTTAAAACAGGCAAGAGATATAGATACGAACTTGGTAGATGCACAGCAGGCAAGACGTATGCTGGACCGTATGGTAGGATATCGTATCAGTCCATTATTGTGGATAAAGGTAAAACGTGGATTAAGTGCAGGACGTGTGCAGTCAGTAGCACTTCGTATTATTTGTGATAGAGAAGAAGAAATTAATGCATTTATTCCGGAAGAGTATTGGAGCTTGGATGCACAGTTTGCAATACCGGGAGAAAAGAAGTTACTGACAGCAAAGTTCTATGGCAATGAAAAAGGAAAAATGGCAATAAGTTCCAGAGAAGAGCTGGATAAGATTGTAGAAAGCCTGAAAAAAGAAAAGTATCAGGTAGTAGATGTGAAAAAGTCAGAACGAGTGAAAAAAGCACCGCTTCCATTTACCACCAGTACTTTACAGCAGGAAGCAGCAAAAGCATTGAACTTTTCTACCCAAAAGACAATGCGTTTAGCGCAGCAGTTGTATGAAGGAATTGATATAAAAGGACAGGGAACAATTGGTTTGATTACTTACTTGAGAACAGACTCTGTGCGTATTTCAGAAGAGGCAGATGCAGCTGCAAGAGAGTATATCACTGAGGCTTATGGTGAAAAGTACACTGCGAAAAACGAGGATAATACGAAAAAGTCTAATGCAAAGATTCAGGATGCCCATGAAGCAATCAGACCTTCTGATATTACAAGAACTCCGGTTATGGTAAAAGAATCCTTAAGCCGAGACCAGTTCCGTCTGTATCAGTTGATTTGGAAACGATTTGCCGCAAGTAGAATGAGTAGTGCCGTATATGAAACAACTTCCATTAAAATCGGTGCAGGAGAATATCGTTTTCATGTGTCAGCTTCTAAAATTGTATTTGAAGGATTTATGTCAGTATATACCAGTGATGATGACGAAAAGGGAGAAAATAACCTATTATTAAAATCCGTAGATACTGATACAAAGTTAGAATTAAAAGATTTAGAAGAAAAACAGCATTTTACGCAGCCACCGGCACATTTTACAGAGGCTTCCTTAGTAAAGACGTTAGAAGAACTTGGAATCGGAAGACCAAGTACTTATGCAACCACTATTACCACATTGCTGGGCAGACGTTATATTGTAAAAGAAAATAAAAATCTTTATATTACCGAGCTGGGAGAAGCAGTTAACAAGATTATGGTAGATGCGTTCCCGGAAATCGTAGATGAGCGTTTTACTGCAAATATAGAGTCATTATTAGATAAAGTAGCAGAAGGTACAATTCCATGGAAAACAGTTGTCAGCAATTTCTATCCTGATTTGGAACGTGAAGTGCAGGCAGCAGAAAAGGATTTGGAAAAAGTCAAAATAGAAGACGAAGTAACAGATATCATATGCGAATTGTGCGGTAAAAATATGGTGGTAAAATATGGTCCGCATGGTAAATTCTTGGCATGTCCGGGATTTCCGGAGTGCAGAAACACCAAACCATACTTAGAAAAAATCGGTGTAAGTTGTCCGAAGTGCGGAAAAGAAGTGGTATTGAAGAAGACTAAAAAAGGTAGAAAATACTACGGTTGTGAAGCAAATCCGGAATGTGATTTTATGTCATGGCAGAAACCATCCAAGGAAAAATGTCCGGAATGTGGTGGTTATATGGTAGAAAAAGGAAATAAATTAGTATGTGCAGATGCTCAATGTGGATTTGTGAAAGAAAAAGAAAAGCAGAAAGAGAAATAGTTAGAAAACTTGTTGAATTTCCACGGAAAAGGTGGTAAAATACAGAAAAATCTAAAGTTTTATAATGACAAGCAGGAGGTGTATTATGAGCGTTCAGTTGTTGGACAAGACAAGGAAGATAAATAAACTGTTGCACAATAATAATTCCTCGAAAGTGGTATTTAATGATATTTGCCAAGTGTTAACAGAGATTTTGGACTCTAATATTTTAGTAATAAGCAAAAAAGGAAAAGTATTAGGAACCAGTGTCTGTGGCGGAACAGAGGAAATTACGGAACTGATTGCCGATGAGGTAGGCGGTTTTATTGATCCATTATTAAATGAACGTCTTCTGGGGATTTTATCTACAAAAGAGAATGTAAACTTAGAGACTTTGGGATTTGTATCAGAAGATGTGAAGAAATACCGTGCAATTATTACACCAATAGATATTGCAGGAGAACGACTGGGAACACTGTTTGTATATCGTTTAGAAAAACAGTATGATATTGATGATATTATTTTAAGCGAATATGGTACAACCGTGGTTGGATTGGAAATGATGCGCTCCGTAAATGAAGAAAGCGCAGAAGAAAGTCGAAAGGTACAGATTGTACGTTCGGCGATTAGTACACTTTCTTTTTCTGAACTGGAAGCAATCACTCATATTTTTGATGAAATGGATGGTAAGGAAGGAATATTGGTAGCAAGTAAAATTGCAGACCGGGTAGGAATTACCAGAAGCGTGATTGTAAATGCATTGCGCAAATTCGAAAGTGCAGGCGTGATAGAATCACGTTCCTCAGGTATGAAAGGTACTTATATTAAAGTATTAAATGATGTGGTATTTGACGAGTTGGAAAAGGTAAAAAAACAAAGTACAAAACATAATTAGTATTGACTGGAGATTTGTGGCATAGCTGTGAATCTCCAATTTTTTATATCATAGGAAACACTGTGTTATGTTAAAGTGTGAAATTCCATATTGCAGTCCATACCATAGTCCATATGAATATATATGGAGCTCCATAGTAGATATGAAAAAGTGTATGGAGTATAATTTGCTGTAAGTTGTGCTTAAATTGACAAAATACTACAATATCATGTAAAAAAAGCCAAAAAGTACGAAAAAAATACTTGCAAAATTGTATAGATAATTTATAATAAAACTAGGGTTATAGTACCAAAAGATGAAAGGAGTAAGAGGGATGTTCAGCAGTGATATTTACAACTATATTAATGTTATGAATAAAGCAGCAGATGCTACATGGCTAAGAAACACAGCTATTAGTAATAATATTGCCAATCAAAGTACCCCGGGGTACAAAAGACAAGATGTTGATTTTGAGGGAACTTTACAACAGGAACTGAATAAGTCTAAATATATGTCATTGGATGATAAAGTTAAAAATTTACATATGAATCATTTGAATGTTAAGACATATACGGATTCGTCAAGTTATTCTTATCGACTGGACGAAAATAATGTAGATCCGGATCAGGAATATGCAGAGCTGGCATCTGTACAGATTCGTTACAATGCTTTGATTGATAGCATGAGTAGTGAGTTTGCCAGAATTAAAAGTGTAATTAAGTAGCGACAAATAAGACGGTGCAGGTTTGGGAGGAATTAAAAATGTCTTTATTTCAATCTTTTAATATTAATGCGTCAGGTATGACGGCTCAACGTTTTCGTATGGATGTTATTTCTGAAAATGTTGCAAATGTGAATACTACAAGAACGGAGGATGGAACTCCATACAGAAGAAAAATTGTTACTTTTCAGGAAAAGGACGTAACTCCATTCAGTAAAGTGCTGAATAATACAAAAGAAGCATATTTGGGAAATGGTGTAAAAGTATCTGGTGTAAAAGAAGATACAACATCTGATTATATAAAGAAATATGACCCATCGCATCCAGATGCGGACGCAGATGGATATGTATCATATCCCAATGTAAATATTGTAACAGAAATGACTAATATGATAGATGCGAGCCGGTCTTATGAGGCGAATGTGACCGCATTCCAGACAAGTAAGGCTATTGCATTAAAAGGACTTGAACTTGGAAAATAAATTTTAGGAGGCGGTTTGAATGGATATAGCATCATTAACGGGAATTGATTCCGGTTACATTAAAAATGCAGCAATTGAGAGTCAAAACCTTAATACGGAAGATGCAAGTTTTAGCAGTGTATTACAGTCAGCAAAAGATATGTTGAATGAAACGAGCGAATTGCAAAATCAGGCAGAAGAGGCTGAAATGCAGTTTATGTTAGGGTATGCAACAAATACTCATGATTTGCAGAATATTCAGGAAAAGGCAGATATTGCATTGAATTATACAATTGCAGTACGCGATAGAATGTTAGAAGCATATAAGGAAATTATGAATATGCAGATATAAAATTTATGCGACAAGTGAGTAGGAGAAGCAAATGGATAAGATGAAAGAAATTCCAAAGAAAGTATTGGAATGGTGGAATAAATTTTCAGTAAAACAAAAAACATTGATTGCAAGCATAGTTGTGTTTGTTATTATCGGACTGGTTATTGTTGGAAAGGTTGTTACAACACCGACCATGGTTACAATCAGAGAATGTGAAAATACGAAAGAAGCAGGAGAAGTAAAAGACTTATTGTCTGGGGAAGGGATTAGCTATGAGACATCGGACGATGGATTAGTGTTCAAAGTTAGTTCTCAAGATCAGGCAGATGCAGCAATTTTGCTTGGAGAAAATGGAATCCCTGCAACTACATACGAATTAAGCAATGTATTTGATGGTGGTTTTAGTACAACAGAGTCAGATAAGTCAAAAAAATACCAGCTTTATTTGGAAGAACAAATTGCAGAACATTTAGAAGCACAGGATTCTGTAAAGACGGCAAAGGTAAAATTGAATATGCCGGTAGATGATGGAACTATATTGGCGAATGAACAAGATACTTATGCGGCAGTTACATTATCATTGACAGACAAAGATGCAATTGATGAAGAAACAGCTGCCGGACTTGCAAAATGGATTGCAACTGCAATTGGAAATGATGATACCAATAATGTTTCTATTATGGATACAGCAGGAAATGTATTGTTTATGGGAGCGGATTCCGGTAGTACATTAGGAACAGCGACCTCTCAGCTTTCTTATCAGAGTAAAGCGGAAAATATGCTGAAGTCTAAGGTGAAAGAAGTAGTACTTGGAACAAGTGTATATGATAATGTATCAGTAGCACCAAACTTGGTTATGAGCTTTGACCAGACAAATACAACAGATCATCAATATTATACAGAGGATGGTGCAGAACACGGTCCGATTGATTCTGAAAGTAATTACGAGAGCAATACAACTGGTGGAACAGGCGGAGTGCCTGGAACTGATTCTAATGATGACGATACCGGTTATATGATAGAAGATAGTAGTATAGAGGAGTCAACTGTTACTGACCAGACCAGACAGTATAAGACAAGCGAGAGAATCACAGATATCACGGGAGCAATCGGAAATATTGATTATGATGCATCTTCCTTAACATTGGTAGCAACACAATATCATATTTATGATGAGGATGCGTTGAAAGCAAGCGGCGAATTAGACAAAATGACTTTTGATGAATTTGTAGCTCAAAACCGTGATAAGAAGAAATTGGATGTAGATGAAGATTTCATTGAAATGGTATCCCGAGCAACGGGATTTTCGGAAGATAATATTAAGATTGTAGCATATGAAGTACCTTTCTTTAATTATTCCGATAATAGCGGAAAGGGTGTCATGGATTATCTGCCGGTAATTATTGCAGTATTGATTATGCTGATGCTTGGATTTGTAGTATTTAGAAGTACAAGAAAAGAACAGTTAGGAGAAGTAGAACCGGAACTTTCCGTAGAATCATTACTTTCTTCTACAAAGGAAGCACAGGATACATTGGAAGACATTGGATTTGCAGAAAAGTCCGAAACCCGTATTTTAATAGAAAAATTTGTGGATGAAAATCCGGAAGCAGCGGCTTCGCTGCTTAGAAACTGGTTAAACGAGGAGTGGGAATAGACGATGACAGGTAAATCAGAAGAATATAGTGGAGTTCAGAAGGCGGCAATATTGCTGATTACATTAGGTCCAGAAAAGTCAGCATCTATTTTTAAGCATCTGAAAGAAGAAGAAATTGAAGAGTTGACATTGGAAATTGCTAATACCAGAAGCGTAGCTCCTCAGATGAAAGAAGATATTTTAAATGAGTTTTATCAAGTGTGTTTAGCACAGCAGTATATTGCAGAAGGCGGTATTGGCTATGCAAAGGAATTGTTAGAGAAAGCTTTGGGAGAAGAAAAAGCACAGAATGTTATTTCAAAACTGACAGCTTCCTTACAGGTACGACCTTTCGAATTTGTTCGTAAGACAGAGCCGAGCCAGTTACTGAACTTTATTCAGGATGAACATCCACAGACGATAGCAATGATTTTGTCTTATCTTTCTGCGGGACAGGCAGCAATGATTATTGGTGCGCTGCCACCGGAAAAGCAGGCGGATGTAGCAAAACGTATTGCGTTGATGGATCGTACATCACCAGATGTTATCAAGGAAGTGGAACGTGTATTGGAAAGAAAACTATCTTCTTTAGTAAATCAGGATTACACTATTGTAGGTGGTGTAGATGCTATTGTAGGCATTTTGAATACAGTAGATAGAGCAACTGAGAAACATATTATGGAATCCTTAGAAATTGAAGAGCCTGAATTGGCAGATGAAATTCGTAAGAAGATGTTTGTATTTGAAGATATTCTTCTTTTGGATGACAGAGCAATCCAGCGTGTACTTCGCGATGTAGACAACAATGATTTAGGAGTTGCATTAAAAGCAGCAAATGAAGAAGTACAGAATGTTATCTTCAAGAATATGTCTAAACGTTTGGCGGCTATGATTAAAGAAGATATGGAATTCATGGGTCCGGTTCGAATGAAAGATGTAGAAGAAGCACAGCAGAAGATTGTTGGTATTATCCGTAAACTGGAAGATTCGGCAGAGATTGTAATCTCCAGAGGTGGAGGTGACGAGATCGTTGTCTAATTTGTATAAACAAAGATATGTGGTGACGAATGAGAATAATGCGAGAATCATCAATTCAAATGCGTTGATAGAGGAAAAATTAGAAGAACTTGCAAAACAACAGGGATTTCAGCCGATGTCGGATGAAGATGGATTTGTGGCAGGACTGAATATGGAAGCTGTTGAAGTAGTTCCGAAGGAAGAAATACCGTCTATTGAAGAAACGATAGAACAGAAATCCGTTCAGGCGGAAGAGATTCTCCAACAAGCGAATGAGCAGGCAGAAGAGATTTTGAATGCTGCCAAGGAAGATGCGGAAACAATTCGCAATCAGGCACAAGAAGAAGGACTTCAGCAAGGACTTTTGGAAGGAAGACAACAGGCACAAGAAGAATTAAATGAACTTCGTTGCCAGTTAGATAACGAGAAAAAAGAAATGCAGGCAGACTACCAACGGCAATTAGAAGAATTAGAACCAAAGTTGGTAGATGTAATTGCAGATGTGTTTGAACAGGTATTTCATGTACAATTTGATGACAAAAAAGATATTTTGATTTATCTTATACAAAAGACCATTTTGGGAATTGAAGATGCGAAAGAATTTCGTATAAAGGTTGGAGAAGAAGATTTTAAATTTTTGGAAGACCGTATGAGTGAGATTCGAGAAAAAGTAGGTTCTACTGCAAAGATAGAGCTTATGGCAGACATCAATATGAAAGATGGACAATGTATCATCGAGACAGATGCAGGCGTTTTTGATTGCGGAAGAGATGTACAGCTTGAAAATCTGATTAAGGCATTACGCACTTTAAGTTTGCGAGGATAGATAGCGTGGAATATAACATCGAAAAATATCATCAATTAACAGAAAAGAAATTTTACAAAAACTTAGGCAAAGTTGTAAAAATTGTGGGTCTTACCATAGAATCAGTAGGACCAAACGCAAAATTGAATGACTTGTGTCGCATTATTATTGATCCACAAGAAGATATCGCTGTAATGGCGGAAGTAGTTGGATTCCGTGATAAGCGTTTGCTCCTTATGCCTTACGATAATGTGGAAGGATTAGGGGTAGGATGTATCGTAGAAAATACGGGACATCCTTTATCTGTTCCTGTAGGAGAAGAAATGTTGGGGCATACGCTTGATGGTATCGGAAGACCTACTGATATTGATGAATTAATTACAAAAAATGAATATCCGGTAGAGGCCGCCCCGCCGGATCCTATGGCACGAAAGATTATTAGTGAAGTACTTCCACTGGGAGTAAAAGCAGTAGATGGACTTATTACCGTAGGAAAGGGACAGAGAATCGGAATTTTCGCAGGCTCTGGTGTAGGTAAGAGTACCTTACTTGGTATGTTTGCCCGTAATACAAAGGCGGATATAAATGTAATTGCACTAATCGGAGAACGAGGAAGAGAAGTTCGTGAATTTATCGAAAGAGATATGGGCGAAGAGGGAATGAAACGTTCGGTTGTGATAGTTGCAACATCTGACCGTCCTGCATTGATTCGTAATAAAGCGGCAAAAACAGCTACTGCCATAGCAGAATATTTTAGAGATCAGGGAAAAGATGTTCTTTTGATGATGGACTCCTTGACACGTTTCTCTATGGCGCAACGAGAAATCGGATTGGCTTCGGGAGAACCGCCGGTAACCAGAGGTTATCCGCCAAGTGTATACTCTGAAATGCCAAAGCTTTTGGAAAGAGCAGGTACTTCAGACAAGGGTTCTATTACTGGGTTGTATACGGTATTAGTAGATGGAGATGATTTTAATGAGCCGATTACGGATACTGCAAGAAGTATTTTAGATGGACATATTATGTTGAATCGAAAGCTGGCACAGAAAAATCATTATCCGGCGATTGATGTATTACAAAGTATTTCCCGTGTTATGAGTTCTATTGTAGATTCAGAGCATAAGGAAGCAGCAGGAAAACTAAAAAATGTATTAGCAACTTATCAAGAAGCGGAGGATTTAATTAATATTGGTGCTTATAAAAAAGGTTCAAACAGTAATATTGATTATGCTATTGAAAAAATAGATATGGTGAATGAGTTTTTGTTACAGCAAACGCATGAAAAATTCTCCTTTGAAGAAATTTTGGAGCAATTAGAAGCCTTGTTTTAAAAGAGAAGGTTAGATAAGGAATAATGTATGGCAAAATTTGTATATAGAATGCAGAATATTCTTGATGTAAAATATAAGTTGGAAACTCAGGCAAAAACTTCTTTTTCTATCGCTGCTGCGAATTTAAATAAAGAAGAAGAAAAGTTAATGGGGTTAAACTTACGAAAGTTGGATTATGAAGAAGAAGCACGAAAGTTAGTGAAAGATAAGCTTGATTTTCAAGCGATTAAGGTAAATCGTGCAGCAATCGAAAATATGAAAGGTGCTATACGAAGTCAAACGCTTGCAGTACATGTTGCACAAAGAAATTTAGAAAGTGCGAGAAAACATTTGCAAGAAGTCATGATAGAAAGAAAAACCCATGAAAAGTTAAAAGAAAAGGCTTTTGATGAATTTAAGAAAGAAGTAGAAAAAGAAGAAAGCAAGGCAGTGGACGAACTGGTAAGTTTTACCCACAATGATGCTGAGAATGAATAAGGTGGTGAGCAACATGGCAGCAGAAAATATAATGGAACAGGAAGAAGATAACGTAGAAGTAGATAAAAAGAAAGAGAAAAAAGCCGCCAGAGCAAGAAAAAAGGAAGAAAACAAAACAAAAAAGAAAGAAAAAGAAGACGGTGAAGAAGAAAGTGGCGGAAGTCGTGTAGCAGTTATTATTGCCACAATCGCTTTTATCATTGTATGGCTTGGAATTTTGGCGCTTGTAATCAAGGCTGATATTGGAGGATTTGGTTCTACGGTATTGCAGCCGATATTAAAAGATGTTCCGTATATCAATAAAATTCTTCCGGACACAGCAAAAGAAGAAGCAGTAGATGCGCAATATCCTTATACAACTTTAGATGAGGCAATTGCTAGAATTAAAGAGCTGGAAGTTCAATTAGCAGATGTACAGTCACAGAACAATGCAAGTTCTGATAATGTAGCAGATTTAGAGGCAGAAGTGGCAAGACTGAAAACATATGAAGAACAGCAGGCAGCTTTTGAAGAAGAAAAAACGAAGTTTTATCAGGAAGTTGTTTTCGGAGATAAGGCACCGGATATTAGTGAGTACAAAGCTTATTATGAAAGTATTGATCCGGCAAATGCAGAAAGTTTGTATAAACAGGTAGTAGAGCAGGAAGCAGTAGACAGCAAGATTCAAGAATATGCAGATACTTATGCTCAGATGAAACCAAAACAGGCAGCGGCTATTATGGAACAGATGACTGACAATCTGGAATTGGTAGCAAAGATTTTACAGAATATGGAAACTGCCGACAGAGGTGCTATTCTGGGAGCCATGGATTCGGAGGTAGCAGCCCGAATCACAAAAATCATGGAGCCTTAAGAATAAATAAAATTGAGGAGAAAGGAGGAAAAGGGATGACAGATACGAAAGTTGCACAATTATCAGCAATGCTGCAAGGATTGCAAAGTGTGTCCTCTGCAACGGGAACTTTCCAAAAAACAGAGGCTGCGTTTGGAACAATGTTAGCGCAAACTGCAAGCAAAGGCTATGAACAGCAATATGCATGGACAAGCCAGATTGGCAATAATACAGTTTTAACTGGAAGTAATCAGGCGGTTTATGAAAAGGAAACAGCACAAAACAACTTCAAAGACACCAGTTTTGTAAAGAAAAGCAATTCTGATATTGCAAGTAAGTTGCCAAAGGATGCCAGCGAGCAGTTAGAAAACATTACCAATGAAGTAAAAAATGTGTTAAAAGAAAAGTTGAATATATCCGAAGAAGAATTGGTGCAGGCAATGGAACAGTTAGGAATAAGTATGCTGGATTTAGCAGACCCGACAAAGTTAACACAGTTGGTTATGGAATTAACCGGAAGTCAGGATGGTAGCGAATTGTTATTAAATCCGGATTTTCAGGCATTGACAGTTCAAGTGCAAGAGTTATTTCAGCAGTTGACAGAAAGCTTGAATCTGACACCAGAGGAAATGCAACAGTTGTCTGAACAGTTAAAGGTATTACAGGAAAACACATCTGTGGAAAATATGGGACAATCACAGACAGAAGAAATATCTGAGATTCAGCAGCCACAGACAGAAACGAATGTACAAGATAATATTGCCTTGACAGAAACAAAGGAAACAGAAGTTCAAAGTACAACAGCAGAAGAAAAGAAAGTGTCTGATATTGCAGATATTGCAAAAGAAGTGAATGATACAACAGAGCAAATAACTGCACAGACGACAGTAAGCCAAACAGCAGAAGCAACAGAAAATCAAGCTGATGGCGAAGCAGAAATGGCACAAGAAGATACCAATACTTCTGAAAATCAAGAGACAGAAGTAAAAACGCAGGTAGATGCCAAGAGTGAACAAACGCAAGTAAGTTACCAGACAACAACACAGACAGTAAATAATGGACAGACAGTAGAAGTAGTTCAGACGGTAACACAGACACAGGTAGATGTAGAAAATATTTTACGTCAGATTAGCCAAATGACAAAAATCAGCGTGACACAAGCGCAATCATCTATCGAAATGCAATTAAACCCTGAAAATTTGGGTAAGGTTTACTTACAGGTTGTATCGAAAGAAGGTGCAATTACTGCACAAATTGCTACACAAAATGAGGCAGTAAAGCAGGTGTTAGAAAGCCAGATTGCAGTGCTGAAAGAAAACATGAATCAGCAGGGTATGAAAGTAGAAGCAATTGAAGTAACCATTGCAAGTCATGAGTTTGAGCAGAATTTGGAAGGAAAGCAAGAACATACTTCCAGAGGACAGCAAGAGCAGGAAAAAACATCCAGAAGAGGTATTAATCTGAATCGTTTGGATGAATTAGAAGGACTTATGTCCGAAGAAGAATCATTAGCAGCAAAGATTATGCAGGATAACGGCAATAGCGTAGATTTAACTGCATAGGAAAGGAGATAAAATGGCAATTATACAACCGGTACAAGATGGTAAAGTTGTAGATACATCGGCTTCCAGTCAGTCATTATCAAATGTAACAAAATCCGATAACAGTTCTTTGGATAAAGAAGCATTTTTGCAATTATTGGTAGCACAGATGAAATATCAGGATCCATTGGAACCTACTTCTAATACAGAGTATATTTCACAGTTAGCAACTTTCTCATCCTTGGAAGAAATGCAAAATCTGAATTCTACAATGGAAACCTCACAGGCAACGAACTTAGTAGGAAAAACAGTTATTATGAAAGTAACCAGCTCAAGCGGTGAGACTACATATGTAACTGGTCCTGTGGATTATATTGTAAGAGAAAATGGAAATACATATCTTTCCATTAATAATGGATTATATTCCTTAGATGACTTAGATACAGTTGTTGACGCAGATTATTTAGATGCAACAAATGCAGCAACAGCATTCCAGTATGCAGTAGCAAAGCTGCCAAGCGTAGAACGACTTTCCGTGTCAGATAAGGATAGGGTAGAGGCAGTTCGTAAATATTACGATAGCTTAACTGATTACCAGAAACAGTATATTCAGAATAATTTGGATAAGGCATATCTGGAAAAATTAGAAGCATTAGAGGCAGAATTGAAGAAATTGCTTGCCGATTCTACCACCGGAAGTGATGAAAACAGTGGAAACACAGAGAGTGATACTTCTGAAGATACAACAGGAGACACTGACGAAGTTTAGAATGGAGAGATTGCTATGAATAAAATTTCAAATCAGTTCTCTTCCATAGAACAGGTAACAGATCGGTATCTGAAAAAAGATAGCAGAAATTCCGTTAACAATTATTCGGATTTATCTTTTGAAGAAATATTAAAACAAAAACAGACTGTTAATGAAAGTTCTATATTGAAATTTTCCAAACATGCATCACAGCGTTTACAAAGCAGAAACATTGAACTGTCTAACGAACAGAAAGAACGCTTAGAGACAGGGGCGGAAAAGGCAGAAGCGAAGGGAATGAAAGAATCCCTTGTGATTGTAGATTCGTATTCCTTTATTGTGAATGTGCCGAGTAAAACAGTGGTAACAGCAATGGAACAAAGCGAATCAGAAGAAAACATTTACACAAATATTGATGGTGCTGTAATTATGTAGCTGGACCGCAAGGAAGCGAAGGTCTTTGAATGACAGATAAGACCATGCAGCACAAGTATAGGAGGTCATTTCACTATGATGAGATCATTGTATTCTGGTGTATCAGGATTAAAAACACACCAGACAAAAATGGATGTAATTGGTAACAATATTGCAAACGTAAACACCGTTGCTTTCAAATCATCCTCAACAACATTTAGCGAGATTATGTATCAGACAATTTCCAGTGCATCTGGAGCAACACAGACAAAAGGTGGTATCAATGCAAAACAGATTGGTCTTGGGGTTACCACAGGATCTACATCTGTAAATATCACTTCTCCGGGAGCAACACAGACCACAGGAGATGCATTTGACTTAAAGATAACAGGAGACAGTTTCTTTATTGTAAATAATGGTACAGAAAATCTTTTCACAAAAGCCGGAGCATTTTATATTGATGGAGCTGGAAACCTTTCTACCAAAGCAAATGGTTACAATGTAATGGGATGGCAGGTAGATCCGGCAACCGGAACAATTAAAAAAGATACCGTATCTGCACTTAGAATTATGCAGGAGAAGAACTTAACATCTTCTCCGGAAGCAACAACAGAAGCAACCTGCGGTGGTATTTTGGATGCAAATAATACCAATGTTACCAGTGCAGATGGTTATACTATGAACCTGAATTTTTACGATGCATTAGGATATAGCTATACAGCTAAGTTTGCAGTAAAAACAGTCAATGCTGATACCAAAACATATACCGTAGAGCTTTCAGATGTTTTAGATTCTACGAATCATTCCATCTTAACAGATTACTTAAACAATGGTGGAACGATGACAGATGTATTTGGTAACCCTACTACTGTAACACATACATATGAACTGGCAGCGGGATTTACTTATGATGGTACTAACTTTACAGATGCCAATGGTGAACAATTAACATACGATGCGGCAAACAAAAAATATACAACAGCAGGTGGTACAGAATATACCGTTGCAACCATGTTTGGATTAAGTGATGCAGAAGCACAGAACTTTGATCCGGCAAGTGTTACAGCATCAGGTGCAAACAGTGCGACTTATAGCTATGATACAACATCTTATACATACGAGCTTGACTTCGATGAAAATACGGGACTTTTCAATTACATCGGAGCAGCAGGTGGAGAAAGCGTACTGTTAAAGATGGCGGCATTAGGCGGAAATTTCGAGAACATCAATGTAGACTTTACCACTGTAAAGAACATGGATAATGCAGGAAAGTGTACTATGGATATTGATACAGGTAATGTAAATAACAGTACCGAGGGAAAAGGTAAAAAATTAGGTGCTTTAACCGGATTACAGGTAGCTGAAAATGGAGAAATCTACGGAAGCTATGACAATGGTAATACCGTACTGTTAGGTCAGATAGCAGTTGCTGTGTTCTCTAACCCATCCGGTTTGGAAAAGGTAGGAGATAACTGTTATCAGAAGACATTGAACTCTGGTGAGTTTGATGGAATCGGACAGGACATTACAGCAGACGGTGGTAAGATGAACAGTGGTGTTTTGGAAATGTCAAACGTAGACCTTTCTACTGAGTTTACAGAAATGATTACAACTCAGAGAGGTTTCCAGGCAAACTCCAGAATCATTACAACATCTGATACATTATTGGAAGAATTAATTAACCTGAAACGTTAAAAATAAAATTCTATGCTACATTTTGGGGAATTATGTGACATTGTTCCCCAAAATGTGCTATAATTTATAATATGAGGTGACTCTATGATAGAAGTAACAAAGTTAAATGGCAGTAAAGTGCTAATAAATGCAGAATTAATCGAATCAGTAGAGGAAACACCGGATACTGTCATTTCTTTTATAACAGGAAAGAAGATAATTGTAAAAGAAAGTAGACAAGAGATTAAAAATTTAGTAA
>CAYTDI010000007.1:0-92326 GCA_964436595.1 uncultured Eubacterium sp. | reverse complement strand
AAACATAAAAATATTGTAAAATAGATAAAAAACGCAAAAAAATATAAGAATATTTAGTGAAAATATATAAAATACAGAAACGTTGCAAAAAGAAATCTTTGGTGCTATAATAAAATATAGTAAAAAGGTAACATAGACAAGGAAGTCACCAGTGAGACAAAGGAGTGATACGATGTCATATTTTGGATTATCAAATGTTAATGCAGTAAATACATTATTTTCCGGTTTAGGTGGAAGTAGTACTAAGACAGGAAGTGTAAGTACAGGAAGCAGTATTTTAGCAGATTATGCCAGTATTCGTAGCGGAAGTTACCATAAGTTATTGAAGTCTTATTATAATAAAGATAAAGAAGCAGTTACGGATGCCGTAAAGAATTCTACAACGTCTACATCTGTTGCAAAAGACTCTGCTAAGGAGTTGACACGCATGGAGAAAGCAGGCGAGGATTTGAAGAAGTCTGTGGATGAGCTGATTACGCAGGGAACTAAGAATGTGTTTAAACAGGAGAATGTGAAAAATTCTGATGGAACATTTACCAAGAAGTATAATACAGATGAGATTTATAAAAAAGTAAATACATTTGTAGAAAATTATAATACCGCAGTAAAAGAGACAGAGGATGCTAACACAAAGCGGGTAGCAAGAGTGTCAGAGCAAATGACAACTCTGACTAATGCATATAAGAAGCAGTTAGATAAGATTGGCATAATTGTAGAGAGTGATAATACTTTGAGTATTGATAAGGAAACCTTTGAAAAGGCAGATATGGATACGGTTAAGAATTTATTTAACGGTACAGGTTCTTATGCTTACAGCGTAGGAGTAAAGTCATCTATGATAGACTATTATGCACAGAATGAGGCATCCAAAGCCAATACTTATGCTCAGAGTGGATATTATAACTATAATTATAACTATGGAAGCAATTATAGCAATTATATTTAAAAGGAATTAATAATGATGTGAAAGAAGAGTCCGCTGAGCGGACTCTTTATTTGCGCAAGTAGTGAGGAAATATCGTATTGTGTGAAAGTGCATGAGTTTCCTATGATATTAAAAAGTGCTCCGTTAAGGGGGCACAGCTCGCAGAGAGGAAGAGAAGCATAAATGGCACTGATCGTGCGTGAAACGAAAGGTGTGCTATATCGGAAACTAAGACAAGAGAGGATGCGAAGTCACTTTTATTCTGTATGTTTCATAGTTTGTGGTTGCAAAAAATATAGCGAAATGCTACAATAGAACCAATAATGCGCTACTGCGATTAAATAAAGGGGGCTGAGTTGTGGGAAATTTTTTAAGGAAAATCAACAAATGGAAATACAGACCCAAAAAGCAGGAATCTGAAAGAGAAAGGACAAGAGATACGGTGCAGAAAGAAGATTTTTTACTGAAACAAATTGACGAATTCAAAGAGAAAGCAAGACAGCTTCAGGGTTTGCTAAGTTCAAGGGAAGATAAAGTCGAAGAGCTTCAGGAAATCGTACAGGAACGAGAAGAAAAAGCAAAGCAGCTTCAGTCTGTGTTAGAGGAAAGACAGATAGAAGCGGACAAGCTGGTAAAAAGCGTGGAAACACAGGTAAATGCGGCTGTTTCTCGCATGGATGCCCAAATTAAAGTGGTAGATGAGACTTTTAGTTCTGAGATGGATACCTTGGATGAACGTATTTCTGAGCAGGTAGCTGAAATCAATCAAAATGCAAAACAACAGCTTGCAGAAATTGATAAAAAAGTAGAGATTGCAACTGAGTTTATGGAAAAGCAATCAGAAGCTCAGACAGAAAGCATAAAAGAAACATTAGAGGGAGTATCCAATAAGCTGGAATCTGTGAAAAATGAAGTATCAGAAAAGCTTGGTGATGTGGATAAAGTTGTATCAGAAAAACTGGAGAGTGTAAAAGGCGAAGTGTTCGAAAAGATTCACAGTGAAGATGTGAAATGTTACCGAAATATCCAAACACTGGTGGAAGAACTTGAAAAGAAGCTGGAACAGGTAGAACTAGGTGATAAGAGCATGAAAACCATGAAAGGGTATATGCGGGCAATGATTATACTTACAATTGTAAATATTGTAGGTATTGCCGGAGTTTTGGCTTTTGTAGCAGGACTCATTTAGGACAAGAAGTAGTATTGACAGAATAATAAGAAATAGTTAGAGGTAGTAGAAATGGAACAGGAAAAAAAGGTATGGGTAATTGGACATAAGAATCCAGATACAGACTCTATTTGTTCAGCAATTGCCTATGCAGACTTAAAGAACAAAATTGGAGACAAAACTTACGAAGCAAGATGTGCAGGACAGCCAAACGAAGAGACAAAGTATGTGTTAGAGCACTTCAAGGTAGATGCACCAAAATATGTAGGAGATGTAGGAGCACAGGTAAAGGATATTGAAATTCGTAAAACACCGGGCGTTAGTTGTCAAATTTCCTTGAAGACAGCATGGGAAATGATGAAAGCACAGAATGTAGTAACACTTCCAATTGTTCGTGACAACGGAACATTACAGGGACTCATTATTACAGGCGATATTGCTACATCTTATATGGATGTATATGATAGCAAAATTTTAGCTACGGCAAGAACACAGTACAGAAGTATTGCACAGACTCTGGAAGGAGAAGTAATTGTAGGGAATGAGCATGGATACTTTGTAAAGGGTAAGGTAGTAGTAGCAGCCGGAAGCCCTGATTTGATGAAAGAGTATATTGAGGATGATGATCTTGTTATTTTGGGAGATCGTCCGGAAGCACAGAAGTGTGCATTGGAAATGAATGCAAGCTGTTTGGTTGTGGTTTCTGATTCTAAGGTTTCTGAGGATATTCAGAAGATGGCAGAAGAAAGAGGATGTGTCATTATCACAACTCCATACGATTCTTATACCGTATCACGTCTTATCAACCAAAGTATGCCAATCAAATATTTTATGCGCAGAGACAATCTGATTACATTTGAAACAGAAGAATATGTGGAAGATGTACAGAAAGTTATGTCTAAGGAACGTCATCGTGATTTCCCTGTTATTGACGAAGAGGGGAAATATGTAGGTATGATTTCTCGTCGTAATTTGATGGATATGAAGCGCAAGCAGTTGATTTTAGTAGACCATAATGAAAAATCTCAGGCGGTAGACGGTATTGACGGAGCAGAAATCTTAGAGATTATCGACCATCATAAACTGGGAGATATTGAGACGATTGCACCGGTATTTTTCCGTAATCAGCCGGTAGGATGTACCGGAACAATTATTTATCAGATGTATCAGGAACGTGGTATTGACATTAATAGAAAGATTGCAGGATTATTGTGTTCCGCTATTATATCAGATACATTGATGTTCCGTTCTCCAACTTGTACGGAGGCAGATAAAAAAGCGGCTGAGGCATTGGCAGAGCGTGCAGGAATTTCAATTGAAGAACATGCGAAAAATATGTTTAAGGCTGGAAGTGATTTTGCATCTAAGTCTGCAGAAGAAATTTTCTATCAGGATTTCAAGGAATTTAATGCAGGAGACAAGAAGTTCGGTGTAGGTCAGTTAAGTGCTATGAGCGATGAAGAACTTCAGGAAGTAAAGGAAAAGTTAAAGCCTTATATGCCACAGGTATTGGAAGAACGCAAATTGGATATGATATATATTATGTTAACCAATATCTTAGAGGAAAGCTCAGAATTGATTTATGTAGGTGCAGAAGCTAGAGAAATTGCAGAAAACGCATTCAAGGGGCATTTTGAACCAAGAGAAGAATCTGTATGGCTTAAGGGAGTTGTATCTCGTAAGAAACAGGTGATTCCTTCCTTTATGGCAGTATTATAGGAAAATAATATACATGGATAGAAAAAAGAAAAACAGAAAAGTAACCAGAAGAAGACAAGAAAACAGACCAGAGAAAAAAGTTACTTCTGAAATGAAAAAGCAGGAATGGAAACCGGGGAATATGATATACCCGGTTCCTGCTGTTATGGTGACAGTGTCGGATGGTCAGGGAAAAGACAATATTATTACGGTAGCATGGACAGGAACGATTTGTACGAATCCGGCGATGGCTTATATATCTGTAAGACCAGAGCGTTATTCCTATCATATGATAAAGGAAACCGGAGAGTTTGTAATTAACCTGACAACGAAAGAACTTGCCTATGCTACGGATTACTGTGGTGTAAAGTCTGGAAGAGACGTAGATAAGTTTGAGGAACTAAAGCTTACCAGACAAAAAAGCTCAAAAGTGTCAGCTCCTATGATTGGAGAAAGTCCGGTAAACATCGAATGTAGGGTGACAGAATGTAAAGAGTTAGGGTCACATCATATGTTTCTTGCAGAAGTAGTAGCAGTACATGTAGATGAAAGTTATCTGAATGAGACAGGTAAGTTTCAGTTAGAAAAAGCAGAGCCTATTGTGTATTCTCATGGAACATATTTTGACTTAAAACATTCACTGGGAACTTTTGGATACAGTGTAAAGAAGAAGTCGTAGAAGAAAAATCTATGACTTCTTTTTTATATTATAGGCAAAATTATCAGTTTTCAGTAGACGTTTGTATGGTAAAATGGTACAATAATACTAATAAGTGAAAAGAAGGGAGCGTTTTGTATGGAACAGGTATCATTATTTGACAATTTAAAGTTTTGTTCCGTATGTCGAAAACCTTTGCCACTTGATTATGAAAAGGAACTGTGTCCTGGATGTATAGAAAATCAGCTATTTAGCGAGGTGAAAGAGTATATTCGTTCACGAGATGTGACAGAGTATCAGGTAGCGGAGCACTTTAAGATTCCTCATCATAAGGTAAAGCGTTGGATAGACGAGGGAAGAATCGAGTATAAAGAGCAAGACAATAGGATTATGAATCAGCATTGTTCCAATTGTGGAGAACCTATCAGTTTTGGTAATCTTTGTCAAAAGTGTTATAAAGAGAAGTATAATACAAGAGCAGGATATGCTCCTTTAAAATCTGGTGAAAATGAGAAAATACGTTTCTTAGATGATTTAGATTAAAGAACAAAGAGTCCGTTTGTCGGACTCTTTTGCGTCTGTGCGGTGTCGTTTATGACGATTTTCAGCTCTGCGAAGTGCGCCTCTTGAGCGGAGCGCTTTTTAGCGTAAAAGTAAATCCATAAGGTATCCGTATACCTCTTCGTCTTGTTTTTGCCAGTTTGCACAAATTGCTTCTGCTTGTTCTTTTGATTTTACTGCAATGGTTAAATCTAAAAGAGAACGTTCTTTTTCACGGATTTGACATCGGACAGCAAAATCCTGACCTGTGGTTTTATAATAGTCAGCAATAACGGAAATTTCCTGTTTTAATTCCATTTTGTTTTCTGCAAAATAGGAGAGAACGTCTTCTTTAATAGCAGAAGAAATTTTATCTGGAAAATAGGAAAGCGTTTCACGTCCTGCGGGGGTAATATAATAGTGGGTATTATTGTGAGTAGATTCTGTACGAATCAGTTCTGCACCAATAAGTTCACTGATTGCCTGCTGTATTGTAAAATAAGTAGTATATTCTTTTTCCAATACAAAGTTAGAGATTTGTGTGTTGGTGAGTGGAAAATCCACATGATCCAGCATATATAAAACAATTAGTTTGTATTGAGTCAAGGCTTCAGCCATGTTACGTTCCTCCTTAAATTTTGCTATCAATTACGATAAAAGTTAATGATGGTAGGGATAGCTTTTCCCTTGCCAAATATCTTGGTCTTTTAATGTTTTATGAATCTGATTTAATACGCTGCGTTTCGAACTGCTCCATAAGGGACCGATTAAAAGATCTTTTGGACCGTCACCGGTAAGGCGGTGAATGGTAACATCAGGTGGCAAAATAGCCAGACAATCACAAATCATTTGACAATATTCATCTTGTGAAAATAGCGGAAATGGGTGCTCCTTGTATAAAATTCCCAAATCCGTATCAGATAATACATGAAGCAATTGCAATTTAATTCCAAATATATGGAGAGCACCAACATGTGCAACGGTTTCTAACATATCCTCTTTTGTTTCTCCGGGAAGTCCAAGGATGACATGAACAATTACCGGGATGGAAAGAGCGGTCAGGTGTTCTACGGCCTCATGGAAACAAGCAAGGGTAAAACCACTGCGAATAAAAGTACTGGTCTTAGGATGAATGGTTTGCAGACCAAGTTCAATCCAAACAGGCTTTATATGGTTTAGTTCAGATAATAATTCTAAGATTTCTTCAGAAAGACAATCCGGACGGGTAGCAATGGATAAAATAACTACATCAGGGTCCATAATTGCTTTCATAAAAATCGAGCGGAGATAATCTACGGGGGCATAGGTATTGGTGTATGCCTGAAAATAAGCAATAAATTTATTACAGTTACGTTTGCTGCGTATTTGCTCTTTGGCATGGGCTAATTGTTGCAAAATAGAATCCTGAGCATTTTGTGCAAAGTCACCGCTGCCGGCAGCACTGCAAAAAATACAGCCTCTGGTATCAAGAGTTCCATCTCGATTTGGGCAGGTCATACCGCCATTTAAAGAAAGGCGGTAAACCTTTTCACCAAAAATATGCTTTAAGTAATAATCTACGGAGTAATACCGTTTGTTATCCCAAAACATATTACTTTTGAATGTGAGACTTTACAGCCTCGCTGACAACCTGTGCTACACGCGGGTCAAAAGCTTCCGGCATAATAAAATCTTCATTTAATTCTTCGTCAGATACAAGTCCTGCAAGGGCATTAGCAGCAGCCAGTTTCATTTCTTCTGTAATCTGGGTTGCACGTCCCTCCAAAGCACCCTTAAAGATACCAGGGAAAGCAACCACATTGTTAATCTGGTTTGGAAAATCACTTCGACCTGTTCCCACAACCTTTGCACCAGCAGCTTTTGCAACATCCGGCATAATTTCAGGAACCGGATTTGCCATAGCAAAGAGAATAGCATCCTTGTTCATAGAAGATACCATTTCAGCAGATACAATGTTTGGAGCAGAAACGCCAACAAAGATATCAGCACCCTTTAAGGCATCAGCAAGACTTCCAGATTTGTTTTCTAAGTTTGTTACTTCCGTCATTTTCTGCTGCATCCAATTCAAATCAGGATAATCTTTGTTAATCATACCAAGACGGTCGCACATGGTGACATGCTTAAATCCATAGGTTAAAAGTAATTTGGTAATAGCAATTCCGGCAGAACCCGCACCATTTACTACTACCTTACAATCTTCCTTTACTTTTCCTGTTACTCTCAAAGCATTGATAATTCCGGCAAGTACAACGATAGCAGTACCATGCTGGTCATCGTGAAATACAGGGATAGAAAGCTTTTCTTTCAAGCGTTCTTCAATTTCAAAACAGCGTGGAGCTGAAATATCTTCTAAGTTAATACCACCGAAGCCTGGTGCAAGATAAGTAACAGCTTTGATGATTTCTTCGGTATCCTGTGTATCTAAACAAATTGGTACGGCATTGACACCACCGAATTCCTTAAACAGAACACATTTACCCTCCATAACAGGCATAGCAGCATAAGGTCCAATGTTGCCAAGACCGAGGACTGCACTTCCGTCAGAGACTACGGCTACGGTATTTGCTTTCATTGTGTATACATAGGCATCTTCCGGATTTTCTGCAATTCGTTTACAAGGTTCTGCAACGCCAGGGGTGTAGGCAATAGATAAATCCTCACGGGATTTTACCGGTGCCTTTGAGACAGTTTCTAATTTACCATTCCATTCTTTATGCAAAAGCAAAGCTTTTTCGTTGGTTGTCATGTATAATCGCTCCTTATCTATTAATATGTAATCAAACTTTATTAAGCATAACATGAAAAAAAAAACAAATCAAGAAAAAGGACTTCCTATTTAGAAAAAGATAGTGTATAATACCATTTATTGTAATGGTTAAAATCGGTGTCGTATCTGACAAAGTGTTCCCGTAATAACGGCCAAAGGAGATTAGGTATGAGAGAAAAGTATGAAAGTTTATCAGTAACAGTATTAAGAGAGGTAGCAAAAGCAAGGGGGCTTAAAGGTCTTTCAGGTTTAAAAAAGAGTGAATTGGTGGAATTAATGCTTAAGGAAGACGAGAAAGCTGCAAAAGAGGAGAGTGTACAGAAGGCTGTCCAGGAAGAAAGTCAGGAAAAGACAGTAAAAGTAAGAAAGAAAAAGACAGATAAGAAAATAGAAAAAACAGATAAGTCAGATAGAGCGGATAGAACGGAAAAAAGAGAAGAAAGGCACGAAGAAAAGCGTGAAGAAAGATACGAGGAGCGAAAGGAAAAAGCTCCTAACAAGGTAGTGACAAAGGATGGAATAGAAATAGAGAATCCTGAATTAGATAGTGGAATCAGTGCCAAGGGAATTTTGGAAGTTATGGGAGACGGATTTGGATTTATCCGAAGTGAGAATTATCTTCCGGGAGAGAATGATGTATATGTTTCTCCTGCCCAGATTCGCAGATTTGGATTAAAAACAGGTGATGTAATCTGTGGAAATACTAAGATTAAGACACAGCAGGAAAAGTTTAGTGCTTTGCTTTATATTAAAAGCATCAATGGATGTCATCCATCCGTTATTTTGAAACGCCCGAACTTTGAAGACCTTACACCGATTTTTCCAAATGAGAGAATCCGCTTGGAAACCGAAAAGGGCGGTGTGGCAATGCGTATTATGGATTTAGTATCCCCAATCGGAAAGGGACAGCGTGGTATGATTGTGTCTCCGCCAAAGGCAGGTAAGACAACCCTGTTGAAGCAGGTGGCACGTTCCGTAACGAGAAATAATCCGGATATGCATTTAATTATTCTGTTAATTGATGAGCGACCGGAAGAAGTAACGGATATTAAAGAGGCTATTCGAGGAAAAAATGTAGAAGTAATTTATTCTACCTTTGATGAATTACCGGAACATCATAAACGTGTATCAGAAATGGTAATTGAACGTGGAAGACGTTTAGTGGAACAGGGAAAGGATGTTATGATTCTTTTGGACAGTATTACACGTCTTGCAAGAGCATATAACCTCATTGTACCGCCAAGCGGAAGAACCTTATCCGGTGGTATTGACCCGGCTGCATTACATATGCCAAAGAGATTTTTCGGTGCAGCCAGAAATATGCGAGAGGGCGGAAGTATTACCATTCTTGCTACTGCATTAGTAGATACAGGAAGTCGTATGGATGACGTAGTTTATGAAGAATTTAAGGGAACCGGTAATATGGAAATCATTTTGGACAGAAAGCTTTCAGAACGAAGAGTATTCCCGGCAGTGGATATTGTAAAATCAGGAACTCGAAGAGAAGATCTGTTACTGAATCAGGAAGAACAGGAAGCAGTAGAGATTATGCGTAAGGCAATTAATGGCATGAAAGCAGACGAAGCGGTGGAAAATATATTGAATATGTTTGTGCGTACTCAAAACAATCATGAGTTCTGCAAGATGGTAAAAAGAACAAAACTTATTTAGTCAAATTTCAAAAAAAACTTGCATATCATGGAAATATGTGCTACACTAATAAAGCTGTTGTACAGACAGCAGTGTAAATTATGAAAATCGATGAACAAGATTGAAAATATAGTATGAAGAGGTGAAATCATGAGAGAAGGAATCCATCCAGAATATTATCAGGCAACTGTAACATGTAACTGTGGAAATACTTTTGTTACAGGTTCAACAAAAGAGGATATCCATGTTGAAATCTGTTCCAAGTGCCATCCGTTCTACACTGGACAGCAGAAAGCTGCACAGGCTCGTGGACGTATTGATAAGTTTAACAAGAAGTATGGCATGAACAATCAGTAAGAACCACACAAAAAGAGGATGTCTTTTTACTTGGACATCCTCTATTTTTAAATTTACGCAAGTAACGAGAAAATCGTGTGTTTGCAGAAAGATTTGATAGGAGTTGTTATCATATGGCATACTCAGGAATTGGCGGTCAGGCTGTTATGGAAGGAGTCATGATGAAGAATCAGGACTACTATGCAGTTGCAGTAAGAAAGCCTGACCATGAGATTGTGGTTGAAAAAAAAGAATATAAGGGAATTTGTTCCAATAAAACAATAAAGAAAATACCATTTGTTCGTGGTGTAATTAACTTTATTGATTCTTTGGTTCTTGGAATGTCTACATTGACTTTTTCAGCGTCTTTTTATGAGGAAGAAGAGGAAAAGAAGCCAAAGTCTGAAAAGAAAGAAAAGGCAGAAATGGGAATTACTGTTGCAATTTCAATATTAGTAGCAGTAGTTATTTTTATGATGCTGCCGTTTTATGCATCCTTACTTTTTCAAAAAGTTATAAAATCGGAAACGGTAATTATTCTAATTGAAAGTGTATTGCGAATTGCAATTTTTATTGGTTATATTCTCCTGATATCTAAGATGGAAGAGATTCATCGTGTATTTATGTATCATGGAGCAGAACATAAGTGTATTAACTGTATTGAACATGGATTAGAATTAAATGTGGAAAATGTGAAAAAAAGTTCCAGAGAGCATAAACGTTGTGGAACCAGTTTTTTATTTTTCATTTTAATTATAACCATTATACTTACGATGTTTATTCGAGTGGATTCAAGAATTCTCAGAATGGTATTAAGAATTGCAATTATTCCGGTAGTAGCAGGTATTTCTTATGAAATATTGCGCTTGGCTGGAAGAAGTGAAAATGTGATTGTTAATTTGGTAAGCAAGCCGGGACTTTGGTTACAGAAATTAACCACAGCAGAGCCGGATGAGGAAATGATTGAAGTAGGAATTGCTTCAGTTGAGGCGGTGTTTGATTGGCGAGAATATATTGAAAACCTCAGGGAAGAAGAGAGATAGCTGTTCTCAAAAGAGAAAATAAGCAGGAGGATAGTTATGACATTAGAAGAGGCATTAAACAAAGGAAAAGAAATTCTTAAGGAAGCGGAAGTAGCAGATTATGCATTAGATGCATGGTATCTGATGGAATATGTTTGTAAGATAGACAAAAGTCAGTATTACCTTAAGAGTATGGAAGAAATAGAGCCGGAAAAATGGCAGGAATATGAGGTACTGTTAAGAAAACGTGCAGAACACATTCCGTTGCAATATATTACAGGCAGTCAGGAATTTATGGGACTGGAGTTTAAGGTAAACTCTCAAGTTCTGATTCCAAGACAGGATACAGAAACTTTGGTGGAAGAGGCTTTGAAAGTATTAGAACCGGGCATGAAGGTGTTGGATTTGTGTACAGGTTCCGGATGCATTATTGTGAGTTTGCTGAAACACAAAGAGGGACTGACAGGAATGGCAAGCGATATTTCAAAACAGGCAATTTTAGTGGCAAAGGAAAATGCCAAGCAAAATCAAGTAGAGGTGGAATTTGTAAGCAGTGATTTGTTTAAAAGTATTACAGGAACTTTCGATATGATTATTTCAAATCCACCGTATATTCCAACCGAAGTAATCGGCGGTCTGATGCCGGAGGTAAAGAATTTTGAACCTATGGAAGCATTAGACGGTAAGGAAGATGGACTTTATTTCTATCGGGAAATTGCAAGTGAGGCAGGCAAGTTTCTTAATTCAAATGGATATTTGTATTTTGAAATTGGTCATGATCAAGGTGGCAGAGTGGCAGCTATTATGGAAAATAACGGCTACCGCAATGTAAGAGTTGTAAAGGACCTTGCAGGAAATGACCGTGTTGTTATGGGAAATCTGCCGGCAGTACAGTAGAAAGGAAGAAAGAGATGTTTGATAAGTTAGAGGATATTTTGATTCGTTACGAAGAAATTATGAATCAGTTAAGTGAACCAGATGTAGCAAATGATACGAATCGTTTTCGTAAGTTAATGAAAGAACAGAGTGATTTAGCTCCTATTGTAGAAGCATATAAGGAATATAAACAGGCAAAGCAGAACATTGAAGATTCTCTTGCAATGTTAGACGAAGAAAGTGATGAGGAGCTCCGTGAGCTTGCCAAGGAAGAATTGAATGAGTCTAAGGCAAAAGTAGAAGAATTAGAAAACCAGTTAAAAATCTTATTATTGCCAAAAGACCCTAACGATGATAAAAACGTTATTGTAGAAATTCGTGCAGGTGCAGGCGGAGACGAAGCCGCACTGTTTGCTGCAGAAATCTATCGTATGTATGTACATTATGCAGAGAGCCGTAACTGGAAAGTAGAGACTTTAGAGTGTGAAGAAATCGGAATCGGTGGTATGAAAAATGTTACTTTTATGATTTCAGGTCAGGGTGCATATTCCGTAATGAAATATGAGTCTGGTGTACATCGTGTACAGCGTGTACCGGAGACAGAATCCGGCGGACGTATTCATACATCAACCATTACTGTTGCAGTAATGCCTGAAGCAGAAGAAGTAGATGTTCAGATTGATGAAAAAGATATTCGTATTGATGTTATGCGTGCTTCCGGAAACGGTGGACAGTGTGTCAATACAACAGACTCTGCAGTTCGTTTGACGCATTATCCTACCGGAATTGTTATTTATAGCCAGACAGAAAAGTCACAGCTTCAAAATAAGGATAAAGCGTTTGCATTATTACGTGCAAAGCTGTATGATTTGGAATGTCAGAAAGCAAAAGATGCAGAAGCAGAAGCAAGAAGAAGCCAGATTGGTACAGGAGACCGTTCCGAGAAGATTAGAACCTATAACTTCCCACAGGGACGTGTAACAGACCACAGAATCAACCTTACTTTGTATAAGTTAGATAAGATTATGAATGGAGACATTCAGGAGATTTTGGATGCGTTGATTGCAGCAGACCAGGCAGCAAAGTTAGCAAATATGAATGATAATTAAGGCGAATAGTCTTAAGTTTGGTATAAGTTTGGAAAGTTAAGAATTAAGTTAGGAAAATTAGGGTGCTCTATATCAGTTTAAGTGGCTGATATAGGGCATCTTTTAGTGTGCGGTAAATGGTTCGGGAAAGTCTATTGCAGTGAATGGCATAGCAGAAAAAAGAGAATTTAATTTCTAAGAAAGGTAGAAATCACCGATTTCCTAATTGCCAAAATGCAACTGCACTTGCAGCAGCAACATTCAGTGAGTCTACACCATGAGCCATTGGGATACAGACGGTATAGTCACAGTCTGCAATGGTAGAGGTTGACAGACCATCTCCTTCTGTGCCTAAAATAATGGCCAACTTGTCCTCAGACATAAGATTGGGGTCATCAATATTGACAGATTCCTCACATAGTGCCATAGCAGCAGTTTTAAAGCCGAGATTATGAAGCTGCGCAATACCATGAGTTGCCCAATTTTCTGATTTATCACCAATAAATGTCCAGGGAATCTGGAATACAGTTCCCATACTGACCCGAATGGAACGGCGGTATAGTGGATTGCTGCAGGCGGGAGTAAGTAATACGGCATCAATATTTAGTGCTGCTGCACTGCGAAAAATTGCTCCAACATTTGTTGGGTTCATAACATTTTCTAAGATAGCAATTCGTCTTGCATTTTTGCAAATATCTTCTACGGCTGGTAATTTTGGACGATACATAGCACAAAGTGCACCACGGGTCAATTCAAAACCGGTAAGTTGAGTAAGTATATCAAATTCAGCAGTATAGACAGGAACATTACCACAGCGGCTGATGATAGTTTTTGCTTGTCCTTCTATATGCTTTTTTTCCAATAATAGAGATACCGGAACACATCCTGCGTCTAAAGCGCGGTCAATTACTTTAGGACTTTCAGCGATAAAGAGTCCTTTTTCCGGTTCGTGACGGTTTAGTAATTGATTTTCGGTAAGACGAGCATAGATATCAAGCTCTGGGGCATTAAAATCAGTTATTTCTATAATGTTTGACATAGTTGTCTCCTTGCAGTTAAAATGTTAAAAAACGTAAATTACTACAATATTATAAAGGGGATATAAGACGGTGTCAATTGAAAGGCGGGTGGGGATATAGAGAAGTCAGTTGAGAAAAATTTTTGAAAGAAATTTGTGCACAGACAGAGAATGTAAACTATAAAGATAAAAGAAGTTGACAATCATAACGCTTTCTTTATATACTATCAGATAAAAGGAGGAGTTATTTATGAAAAAGTCCAAATTGTCTGTACAAGATATGTGTATGATAGGAATGTCTACTGCAATGATTGCGATTATGGCTCAGATATCGATTCCTATGCCATTAGGTGTTCCAATGACGATGCAGACATTTGCAATTACACTTACGGCAATTGTTCTAGGGGCGAAAAATAGTGCAATTGCTTTATTCGTATATGTGCTATTAGGTGCAGTAGGAGTACCTGTATTTGCGAATTTTGGGGGAGGATATGATAAACTAGTAGGTCCAACAGGGGGATTTTTAATGTCTTTTCCAATTATGGCATTATTAATAGGTTTAGGAGTGGATTTGCATGTGAAGAACAGGACAATATTCATGCTTGCAATAATACTAGGGATTATAGCGGGAAATGTTGTGAATGATATAGCAGGAGTTTTGTGGTTCTGTTTTGTAATGAAGAGCAGTTTCTTGGTAGGGATTGAAGCATGCGTAGTTCCATTTATCCCCGTTACAATTATTAAGGCGGTTCTTGCAGGTATGCTTGGGGTTTCTGTGCGAAAGACAGTGAGAAGAGCAGTTCCGGCAAAAAGCTGAAATAAAACATAAAAACTGTGGTAAAATTGATGCATATATAAAGGACAGGAGATTGTGAAAAAGTGCCTTTGAAATTAAAAAAGAGAAAGATTATAATATAAATACAAAATAATTATTCTTTGTTAGAGAGTAATATGTAAATTTAAGAAAGATGGTAAAAGGCATGAAAAGAATTATTGCAGCATGTATTACACAGACACTTCATTTCAAATTGAAAGAAGGAGAAGTAGGGGAATATGCAAGAAGAGCAGTAAAAGAAGAAGTTAGAAAATATAAAGAAGGTTTAGAGCGGGGCGGAACGAAGTATAAGATTCTTTCAGAAGAAGAACAGCAGGATGGTTCCGTTATTATGGAAATCAAAAAGCAGTATAACACGTCTTCCGTTGGAACATATTTAGATTAACATATTGGATGAAAGTAAAGAGGCAATCAAAGTAGTTTGTTTATGACATGTTGGCAAACTATGGTGATTGTCTTTTTTATAGGAAATATAGGATTATGATGGTTTGTACGGTAAGTCTTTGCAAAAAAAGAGCGTAGAAAATAACAGATTCCTAATATTTTTAAGTTTCAATAAAAAATGAGAGCAGTTTGAGAGCAGTCCAAGCTGGTTTCATTTTTATACATGACAAATAAGCAATTACATGCTATGATATAGTGCGTAATAATACTTATTAAGTTGAAGTCTACCCATAGAGGAGGCTATCAGCGGAAAGAAGAGGAAAAGTTATGAATAAATCAAAATCTTATGAATTGGTTCTAACAGCACTATTTACCGCCATTATTATTCTTATGGCATTCACACCGTTGGGATATATTCCATTAGTGGTTATTAATGCAACGATTATACATATTCCGGTTATTCTGGGGGCAATCTTTTGTGGACCGAAAAAGGGTGCATTTCTTGGATTTGTATTTGGATTAACCAGTTTTATAAAAAATACAATTATGCCAACTTCTATGTCAGCCTTTGTTTTTTCACCGATTTTGGCAAGCAGCTTCGTAGGAGCATCCGGTATCGTGAAAAGTACCATCATTTGTTTTGTACCAAGAATTTTGGTAGGTATTGTACCTTATTTTGTATACAAGGGAATTGTAAAATTAGTTTCAGGCGAAAGAGAAAAGGCAGGAAAGGTTGTCTGTAATCTGATAATCAGTGCATTGCTGTTAGCGGCAGTTCATGCATTTATTGGAAAAGGCATTGAAATAGAAAATGCAAATACAATTGGCTGGGTTGCAGGAGCAGTCGTTGCTGTTATTTTCTTTGTGGCTGCACAGTTTGGTATCAAGGCAAAGGAAGGGGCATTTTTAGGATATGTATATGCCGGTGTAAGTGGGGCATTGGTAAATACTTTATTAGTAATGCCAATGATTTATATTTTCTATAAAGATGACTATGCAAGAGCATTAAAAGTAAGTGCAAATGCGGTAACAGGTGTAATTTTAGGAGTTATTAGTTTTAATGGTATCATTGAAGCAGTGGTTGCAGCAATTTTAGTAGTTGCAATAGGAATGGTACTTCGTAAGGTAAGCAGGAGGTAGTTATGCTAAAAGGAAAACATATATTATTGGGAGTAACGGGAAGTATAGCGGCATATAAAATAGCCAATTTGGCGAGTATGCTGGTGAAGCTTAATGCAGATGTTCATGTAATTATGACAAAAAATGCAGAACAGTTTATTTCTTCGGTTACCTTTGAAACATTAACAGGAAATAAAGTAATTGATGATACCTTTGAGCGAAACAGCGGATATCATGTAGCGCATATTGCCATGGCAGCAGAAGCGGATGTTGTAATGATTGCTCCGGCTACGGCAAATGTAATTGCAAAGCTAGCGCACGGAATAGCTGATGATATGCTGACTTCCACAATGTTAGCCTGTACAGCACCGATTTTGTTATCTCCGGCAATGAATACACATATGTATGAAAATCCTGTAACACAGGAAAATATGAGAAAGCTGGAAAGTTTGGGATATCAGTTGATAGAGCCGGCAGCAGGATATTTGGCATGCGGCGATACCGGAAAGGGAAAAATGCCAGAGCCAGAGATGTTGCTAGAATGTATTTTACAGGAAATTGCCTGCGAAAAAGATATGGTAGGGAAAAAAGTGCTTGTTACGGCAGGACCTACCAGAGAATCCTTAGATCCTGTACGATATCTCACCAATCATTCTACCGGCAAGATGGGATATGCCATTGCAGAAAATGCGGCAAGACGTGGAGCAGAGGTTACTTTGGTGAGTGGTCCGACCCAGTTGAAAAAGCCGCGTTTTGTAAATGTTATAGATGTTACAACGGCAGAGGAAATGTTTCAGGCAGTAAATGAGGCATTTGATACACAGGATATTTTAGTGATGGCGGCAGCAGTGGCAGATTATCGCCCTGCAACCGTGGCAGAACATAAGATTAAAAAGTCAGATGGTGAAATGAGTATTCCGTTAGAGCGGACAACGGATATTATCGGAACATTGACACAACGGAAAAAGCAGCAATTTATCTGCGGATTTTCTATGGAAACACAGAATATGCTGGAAAATTCCAGAGCAAAGCTGGCGAAGAAGAACTTGGATATGATTGTTGCCAATAATCTGAAAGTAGCAGGTGCAGGATTTGGTACAGATACCAATATTGTCACGGTAATTACTAAAGATTCCAGTGAAGAACTTCCAATTATGAAAAAGGAAGAAGTAGCAGGTGCAATTTTTGACCGAATTTTAAGTCAGATATAGTGAGGAGATTATGAAATTTTATTTAGCGCCATTAGAAGGAATTACCGGATATATTTATCGAAATGCATACGAGAAATATTTTCATAATGTAGAGAAATATTTTACACCATTTATTAGTCCGCATACAAAGAGGTGTCTGAATAGCAGAGAAGAGAATGATATTCTTCCAGAGCACAATCAGGGAATGAAAGTAGTGCCGCAGATATTGACGAATAATGCACAGGATTTTATTCAAATTGGAAAGACATTGCAAGAGTATGGGTATGAGGAAATCAATCTGAATCTGGGATGTCCTTCCGGAACGGTAGTGGCAAAGGGACGTGGCTCAGGATTTTTAGCCTATCCGGAGAAGTTAGATGCTTTCCTAGAGGAAGTTTTTGAAAATCTGCATATGAAGATTTCAGTGAAGACCAGAATCGGAAAAGAAGATGTAGAGGAGTGGGATAAGTTACTTTCCATTTATAACCGGTATCCTATGGAAGAGTTGATTGTTCATCCCAGAATACAGACGGATTTCTACAAAAATAAGCCTAACTGGCAGGCATATGAATATGCAGTAAAGGAAAGCAAAAATCCCTTATGCTACAATGGAGATATTTTTAGCAAATCAGATTATGAACAATTGCTGAAAGAATTTCCAAACACAGACGTTGTAATGCTGGGAAGAGGTATTATTTCGAATCCACAGCTAATTGATAACATTAAATCGCAAGAAACAAAACCGGATAAAGAAAAACTCAAGGCATTCCATGATGAAATATGCAGTGGATATGAAGCAATTTTTTCCGGTGACAGAAATGTACTTTTTAAGATGAAAGAGCTATGGTTCTATATGGGAACACTTTTTCCAAATAGTGAAAAAGATATGAAACAAATAAAAAAGTGTCAGAATCTTACGCAGTATCGAAGTATAGTGAATAGACTTTTTGAATGATAATGCAAAAATGCATTGTATTTTTAATGGTTTCAAGGTATAATAGTTATATAGTACCAGAGACGATGTAGGAGGGAGGGGCTTTTTATGAGGAAATACGAGAGAAGTTCTTTTGAAGTAGAAGCAGAGTTGTATGAGATTGGAAAGGGTTTAGAAGATGGTTTTATGCCATGGTCTTCCATTGTAACCAATGGTTGGATTGTAACGGATAAGCTGGTGAAGATAACCAGAGAAGATGGCGTAGTAGTGAGTCCGTTTATTCAGAATCGCAGAGGACTTATTTTTATTCGTGAGGGAGACTACATCATTAAAGAAAAGAATGATGAACGGCACGTATGTGGTTCAGATAAGTTTTCTGAACGATTTAAAGAAATTTAAAGCAGTAAATTTAGAGTAGTAGGATGAAAGGCTGTGCGCAGAAAGTAGCGTACAGCCTTTTTGTGTGATATAATGAGCGCAAGAGAGTCAGAGAGAGCTTGCTCGCTCTTGACGAACGGGGAAATTATCACTAAAATCACAACACAACGAACAGTCAATAAATAGAAAGAGGTTAGCAAAAATGGCATTGCAAATGGTGTTTGGAGGTTCCGGTAGTGGAAAGTCCAGTTATGTATATGAAAAAGTATTAGCACAGGCAAAGGAACAACCGGATAAGATGTTTTTTGTGGTAGTTCCAGAGCAGTTTACCATGCAAACGCAAAGAGAATTGGTGAGCCGTCAGGAACAGCATAGTATAATGAATGTAGATGTGGTGAGCTTTCCTCGTTTGGCATACCGCATTTTTGATGAGCTTGGGCTTGGAAATATAAAAATACTAGAAGAAACAGGAAAGAATCTGGTGCTGCGCCGTGTAGCAGAAGAACAGCAGGAAAAGTTGAAATTGATAAAAGCAAGCATGAAAAAGAGCGGATATATTACAGAAGTAAAGTCCGTAATTTCCGAGCTGACACAGTACCGAATTTTGCCGGAACAATTAGATATTTTTGTAGAGGACGAAAGACAGTCTCCATTATTTCGTTATAAAATTGCAGATATTCAGACTATGTATCAGGGATTTCAGGAATTTTTAAAAGACCGCTTTATTACAGCAGAAGAATTGCTGGAGGTGTTAGCGGAAGAAGCACATCGCTCTAAGCTTTTAAAAAATGCCGTTTTTGTCTTGGATGGCTTTACAGGATTTACGCCGGTGCAGTATTATTTGTTAGAAGAACTGATGAAAATGGCAGATGAGATTTTGGTGACTGCAGCCTTAGATGAACGAGAAGACCCATATCAATGCGATGGGATTCAGGATTTATTCTATATGACAAAAAAGACGGTGGAAAATTTAGGAAAGATTGCAGAAAGAACACATACAGAAGTATTAGAACCTTACTGGACACATCATGGAACGCATACCAGATTTAGAGAATCAGAGGCATTGCTGTGTTTAGAGCAGAACTTGTTTCGGCAAAATCCAATACCTTTTTCCAAGAAAACGAAAGATATTTCCATGTGCTCCTTATTAAGTCCAAGACAGGAGCTGCATTTCATTGCACGAGAAATGAAGCGTTTGGTACGAGAAGAAAACTACCGTTACAAGGATATGGCAGTGGTATGTGGTGACGTAGAAATGTACGGCAATTATGTACGAGAAATTTTTGAACGATATGACATTCCGGTTTTCTTAGATACCAAGAAAAATATTGTGTTTCATCCAATGACGGAATTTTTAAAGAGGGCATTACAAGTGCTGGAACAGGATTTTTCTTATGAAGCAGTAATCGGTTATCTAAGAAGTGGACTGTCCGGTTTTTCTATGGAAGAAACAGATTTATTGGAAAACTATCTCTTAGCAGGCGGGATTCGTGGATGGAACAAGTGGCAAAGAAAGTGGGTACGTCGGGCAGGTACGAATAGTCAGGAAGAATTAGAACAGGTAAATACATTACGAGAACGTTTTGTAGAACAGTTTGCAGCTATGCGAGAAGTTGTTCAAAAGAAAACCAATGTCACAGAAAAATCAAAGGCGTTTTATCAGTTTATGGTAAGTCTGCAAATTGAGGAACAGTTACAGGATTACAGTAAACGCTTTGAAGAAGAAGGGGAGACAGCACTGGCAAAAGAATATGTACAGATATATCGAATCGTCATGGATTTATTAGATAAAATGGTAGAGCTGTTAGGGGAGGAACAGATGACGATTCGGGAATATCGGGAGATTTTAGAGGCTGGATTAGAGGCAGCGGCAGTAGGAATTATTCCGCCGGGATATGACCGGGTGATTTTTGGAGATATTGAACGAAGCCGTCTGTCAGATATTAAAGTGCTGTTCTTTGTAGGCGTAAATGATGGAATCATTCCAAAAGCAACAGAACATGGCGGAATTATTTCACAGGCAGATAGAGAGTGGTTTGCGCAAAATGAGATGGAGCTTGCACCCACCGATAGAGAGAGAAGTTTTATTCAGAAGTTTTATTTATATCTGAATCTTACAAAGCCTTCACAGAAATTATATATTACATGGTTTCGGGTAAATTCAGAGGGAAAAGAGACGAGAAAGTCTTATTTGGTGGGCACATTGCGGAAAATGTTTCCAAGTGTGCAGCCGATAAAGGTGGAGCAGGTCAGTGGCATGGAACAGATAGTAACACCGGAAAGCAGTATGGACTTTTTTGTACAAGGACTTCGCATGGCAAAAAATGGAGATATTTTACCGGAGTGGAAAGAATTATATCAATGGTATGCAGCAAGAGAAGGATGGAATCAAAAGGCGGCAGACTTTTTGACAGCGGCTTTTTATCAATATCATCCAATGCGTATGGGGAAAGAAATTACCCGTGCCTTGTATGGAAAAGTGTTGGAAAACAGTGTTACCCGATTGGAACAGTTTTCCACTTGTGCATACAGTCATTTCTTACAGTATGGCTTGCAGTTAGAAGAACGTAATTTGGGAGAATTTGCAGCAGTAGATATGGGAAGTATGTTCCATGACGCTTTGCAGCGATATTCGGTGGCAATGGAAAAGGCAGGCTATCATTGGTTTGATGTGCCGAAAGAGGTGCAGGAAAAGCTGATGCAGCAGGCAGTAGAAGAAACGGTGAGTATTGCAGCAGACACTGTGTTGTTAAATGATGCCAGAACAGCGTATTTAGTGGAAAGAATCAAAAGAATCTTAAAGCGAACCATAGAAACCATAGCAAGTCAGATTGAAACAAGTCACTTTGCACCGGAGGGATACGAAATTTCTTTCTCATTTGCAGAAGATTTGCAGGCAGTAAACTTTTCCTTAAACGAAGAGGAAAAAATGCGGCTTAGGGGAAGAATTGACCGTATAGATACGAAAAAGACAGAGCAACAGGTCTATGTGAAAGTAGTGGATTATAAGTCAGGAAATCGAGATTTCCAGTTGTTATCCCTATATCATGGGTTGCAGTTGCAGTTGGTAGTCTATATGAATTCGGCATTAGAACTTTTGAAAAAGAAATATCCCGACAAGGAAGTAGTTCCGGGGGGAATGTATTACTATCATCTAGATGATCCGATAGTAGAGGGAAACAGCAATCAGACAGAAATAGAAATTAAAGAGAAGATTTTAGAAGAATTAAAATTAAAAGGAGTTGCCACAGAAGAGGCAGATGACAGTGTAAGTAAAAAATCCCAGAAAGCGGAGAAAGAAGAATTTCAGGTGCTTTCTAATTTTGTTAATCACAAAATACGGGATATCGGACAAAAGATTTTTGATGGAAATATTGAAACAAACCCATATCAGTTAGGGGATAAGACCGGATGTGACTATTGTCTTTATGCGGGAGTTTGCGGATTTGAACCGGATATGCCGGGACGAGAATATCATAAGCTTGAAAATATCAAGGATAAAGAAGAAATTTTAGCACGGATGCGAAAGGAGATATAAGATGGGATGGACAACAGAACAACAGCAGGTAATTGACTTAAGAAATCGCAATCTCCTTGTATCTGCGGCAGCAGGTTCGGGAAAAACAGCCGTATTGGTAGAACGTATCATTCAAAAAATATTGGATAAACAGCATCCGGTAGATATTGACCGTCTTTTAATCGTGACTTTTACCAATGCAGCAGCGGCAGAAATGCGGGAGCGTATTGGTACAGCGATTGAAAAAGCATTAGAACAAGAGCCGGGAAACATACATTTACAAAAACAGCAGACCTTGCTTCATAATGCACAGATTACCACGATTCACAGCTTTTGTCTTTATGTGATACGAAATTATTTTCATCGCATTGAGCTAGATCCGGACTTTCGAGTAGCCGAGGAGGGAGAATTAAAGCTTTTAAAAAGTGATGTTTTAGATGGGGTATTAGAGAAGTATTATGAACAGGAAAAGCCTGAATTTTTGGCACTTTCAGAAACTATTGCCACAGGAAAAACAGACGAACCATTAAAGGAAGCAATTCTAAAACTGTATGAATTTGCAATGAGTTATCCATGGGTAGAACAGTGGTTAGAAGACTGTAAAGTACCTTATCAGGTAAAAAGTTTAGAAGAATTTGAGACACTTCCTCTGGCAAAGGAGCTGGAAAGTTATGTGAGTGAGTTGGCAAGACAGTGGAAAACACAAATGGAAAAATGCCGTAATATCAGTATGGAGATAGATGGTCCACAGATGTACACAGCATTGCTGGAGCAGGAAGCAGCAGTAATGGAGCAAGTAGTATCATGCAGCACCTATCAACAGTATTACGAGGCAATTCGCAGTATTTCTTTTGGAAGACTTCCGGGAGCGAGAAAGTTCGATGGAGATGTTCAGAAAAAGGATCAGGTACAAAAGCTGCGAAATGAAGTGAAAGCCTCTGTGAAGAAAATCACAGAACAGTTCTTTTTTCAAGCACCGGAGATTATGATACAAGAACTGGGAAAAAATGAGCCTATTATTGCAATGTTAATCGAGGTAACTCTTGCCTTTGAAAAAGCCTTTTCCGAAAAAAAGCGGGAAAAGAATATGTTAGACTTTAATGATTTAGAGCATTTCGCACTGGAGATTTTGGTAGATAAAGAAACAAAAGAGCCGACTAAAACAGCAATAGAATTGCAGAAAAACTACGAAGAAATTATGATAGACGAATATCAGGATTCCAATTATGTGCAGGAGACAATTTTAAAATCCGTAGCCGGAGAAGCACAGAACCGCAATAATATGTTTATGGTAGGTGATGTGAAGCAGAGTATCTATCGGTTTCGTATGGCAAGACCAGAGCTTTTTATGGAAAAATATCATACTTATACCACAAAGGATAGTGAGAGTCAAAAGATTGATTTGCACAAGAACTTCCGAAGTCGTCCACAGGTATTAGAGACGGTGAATGATGTGTTCTATAAGATTATGAAAGAAGATATTGGAAACATTACCTATGATGAGCAGGCAGCACTATATCCGGGAGCCGAATTCAAAGAAGCAGAAGGGGGAATGTTTGATACAGAGGTTTTGGTAGTAGAACCGGATGCAGAAAATCAGGATACCAAGGAGCGGGAGCTTGAGGCAAAGGCAGTTGGAAACAATATCCGAAAACTTATGGAACATCAAGTGGTAACGGATAAGGAAACCGGAGAACTTCGCAAGGTAAAATATTCAGATATGGTAATTTTACTCCGCAGTCTTAACGGTTGGTCAGATACCTTTGTAAAAATATTAGGTGAGATGGGAATACCGGTAAAAGCAACCACAGGAACCGGATATTTTTCCGCAATGGAAGTACAGACAGCATTAAATTTACTGAGGGTACTGGATAATCCAAGACAGGATATTCCGATGGCTGCAGTGTTAGCATCGCCTATTGTTGGGCTTACCGGAGAGGAGCTTGCCATTATCCGAACAGAGTTTCCAGAGCAAAAGTTTTATGAAGCAGTTATGCAGTATCGTGTGGGAGAAGATTTAGAGGAAATAAGAACTGCACTTTCCAAGGAAAAACAAAAACGACTGATAAAATTTTTGGAATTGTTGGAAAAGTATCGTTTCAAAATCAGTTACACACCAATCCATGATTTGTTGTATCAGGTGTTAGAAGAAACAGGATATATGGCATACGTTTATGCATTGCCCGGAGGCGAGGTGAAAAAGGCAAACCTTGAGATGTTAATTGAAAAGGCAATTGCCTATGAAAATACCAGTTATCGGGGATTATTTCATTTCATACGTTATATGGAGCAACTGCAAAAGTATGAGGTGGACTTTGCACTGGCAGATGTAGGAGAGCTGGAGGATGTGGTACAGATTATGAGTATTCATAAGAGTAAGGGACTGGAGTTTCCTGTGGTATTTGTATCAGGACTTGGAAAAATGTTCAATACACAGGATATTCGGGAAAAAATTGTGCTTCATCCACAGCTTGGAATAGGTATGGATTATCTGGATGTGGAGCGCAGAGTAAAAACACCGGGAATTACCAGACAGTTTTTAGCAAGAAAAACCGGAATGGAGAATACCGGAGAAGAACTGCGTGTTCTTTATGTTGCAATGACTCGTGCCAAAGAAAAATTGATTTTAACAGGAACGATGAAAAAGGCGGAGGAAAAATTATCAGGCATGGCGCCTGTGGAAATGGGAGATGGATTCTTAAGCTTTTTGACACGACTGGGAACGAATACCTTTTTAAACTTTCTGCTTCAGGCATTTTTGTGTTATGGGGAAAAATATTCCATTACCATAGTAAAGCAGAAAGAACTGGAAAAAGAGGAAGAAAAGCAGGTGGTAAAGGAGACATTAACTCAACTGGAAGTGTTAGCTCAACTGCAGCAGCGAGACGAGATTCAGTCAGAACAAATAGAACAGCGTCTTTCCTATGAATATCCTTTTGCAGAAGAAGAGGATATGAAGACAAAGGTCTCTGTGTCTGAGATAAAACATCGTGCCATGGATCGGATTATGGCAGAAGAAACCATGGAAACAGAACAAAAGATAGAAGAAGCGGAGCATTATATTCCTGCATTTATGGAGGGAGTACAGGAAGAAAATATAGGAGCAAAGCGGGGAACGGCAACGCATCGAATTTTAGAATGTTATGATTTTACAAAAGAACCGGAGGAGCTGACAAGTCAGTTGGAGCAAATGATAGAAGAAAAGCTGGTAGAGCCGGAAATGGTGAAACTGGTAAATCAAAAGACGTTACGCAAGTTTTTAGAGTGTCCATTAGCAAAACGTATGCAGAAAGCAGCCCAAAATGGAAAACTGTATCGGGAAAAGCCATTCGTGATGGGGGAAACTGCAAAAGAGGTGTTAGAAGATTCCAACAGTGAAGAAATGATATTGATTCAGGGAATTATTGATGTCTTTTTCGAAGAAGAGGGAGAAATGGTGCTTTTAGATTACAAGACAGACCGAATCAAAGTCGGAGAAGAATTAGCAGAGCGTTATCGGGCACAGATTCAGCTATATAAGAGTGCCATAGAAAGAGCTACCGGAAAAAAAGTGAAAGAACAGCTTTTGTACTCGTTCTGTTTAAACGAAATAGTAGAACTGTAAATGAAAATTACAGAAATAGTAAAAGGAAAGAGAAAAATAAAAGAGAAATAGAGGAAAATAGAAGAAACATGAAAAGCAGATTGATATTAGCATCCGGTTCTCCAAGGAGAAAGGAATTATTAGAACAGATTGGAGCAGACTTTGAGATTCTTCCGGCAAAGGGCGAGGAAGTCATTACCAGTGATATTCCCTCACAGGTGGTGATGGAGCTTTCTGCACAGAAAGCAGAAGAAGTAGCAGGAAGATATGAAAAAGAGTTAGTAGTAGAAAAAGCGTGTTGGGAAGACCGAAAAACAGTGGTGATTTTAGGAGCAGATACGGTAGTAGCATATGAAAATAAGATTCTTGGAAAGCCAAAAGATGAGGCAGATGCTGTTAGAATGTTACAAATGTTAGCCGGAAATACCCACAGTGTATTTACAGGAGTTACTCTGCTGATAGAACAAGCAGGAAAGAGAGAAAAGAAAACTTTTTTTGCAGAAACCAAGGTAACTATGTACCCTATGTCAAAGGAAGAGATTGAGGCATATGTAGCAACAAGAGAACCAATGGATAAGGCAGGTGCTTACGGGATTCAGGGAAAGTGTGCCGCTTACATTGAGCGGATAGAGGGAGATTACAACAATGTGGTAGGATTGCCAGTGTCTTTGGTATATCAAACGCTGAAGACGATTTCTTGAGTTTTAGGTGAATTATTTAGTCAGCCAAAAGCACCTGGCATAATATATGCCAGGTAGAAATTGCAATAAACTGCTTCTGAAAAACAAGTTTTTCAAGAGCAGTTTATTGCAATTTAACATTGCTGCTATTGCAGCCTGTTCTTTTGGCACTTTTAAATAAAATTGTCTCAAACTCAAGAAATCAAGCATTGAATTTTTCGTTAAATCATATTATGATGAAATAAGTGAGTTTTATCTTAGGGAAAAGACAAATAAAAGGAGAGAAATCCATGAATCAGTATGATAAAGTATGTGTTACATATTTTTTTGAGCATCAGTCCCAGCTTTTGGGGAAAAATATATTAGAAGATATAGAGGAAGCAGAGGAATTTTTAGAAGACTGCATGGCAGTGGTATGTAAGAATCTTAAGGAAGTCAGAGCTTTTTTTGAAGAAGAGGGTGCAGATATTGCAGAAATGAATAACGAGGAGCTGAAAGAGGCAGCAGAAGTATTTTCATTGCCGGATGGAAGATTTTTAGTAGTAGAAGGTTAGGTGAATCGAAATGAACGATTACGATGTGATTATTATAGGAGCAGGACCTTCTGGAATTTTTTGTGCATATGAATTGATTAACAAAAGACCTGATATGAAAGTGTTGCTAATTGAAAAGGGAAGAAGAATCGAAGAACGTCAGTGCCCAAAGCGAAAGACAAAGGTTTGCGTGGGATGTCAGCCGTGTTCGATTACAACCGGTTTTGCAGGCGCAGGAGCATTTTCTGATGGAAAGCTTTCTCTGTCACCGGATGTAGGTGGTAATTTGCCGGAGATTTTAGGATATGAAGAAACCGTAGAATTAATCCATGAATCGGATGACATTTATCTAAAATTTGGTGCAGATTCAAAGGTCTATGGAGTGGATAAGGAAAAAGAAATTCGTGAGATTCGCAGAAAAGCAATCAATGCCAACTTGAAATTAATCGAATGTCCCATTCGTCACCTTGGAACAGAAGAGGGATATAAGATATACAGCAGACTTCAGGAGTATCTGTTAGAGCATGGAGTAGAAATGAAGTTTCGTACCATGGTGGAGCAGCTAATTGTGGAAAATGGTGAAGCAAAAGGCGTGATTACACAGCAGGGAGAAACATATCTGGCAAGTGAAATTGTCTGTGCAGTAGGAAGAGAGGGTGCGGACTGGTTCAGTCATATCTGTAAGGAACAGCAAATCGAGACACAGGTAGGAACAGTCGATATTGGAGTGCGTGTCGAGGTTCGTGACGAAATTATGGACTTTTTAAATAAAAATCTTTATGAGGCGAAGCTGGTATACCATACGCCAACCTTTGATGATAAAGTGCGCACATTTTGTACTAATCCTTCCGGAGAAGTAGCCACAGAATACTATGACAATGGGTTAGCTGTGGTAAATGGTCATGCATATAAGTCAAAGGAGTTAAAGACCAATAATACCAACTTTGCGTTGCTGGTATCTAAGAATTTTACCAAACCATTTAAAACTCCCATTGAATACGGCAAGCAGATTGCGCAGTTATCCAATATGCTTTGTGATGGAAAAATTATAGTACAGACTTTTGGTGATTTTAAAAGAGGAAGAAGAACCACCGAAGAGCGACTTTGCAGGAACAATCTGATACCAACCTTAAAAGATGCAGTACCGGGAGATTTATCCTTGGTATTTCCACATAGAATCATGGTAGATATTGAAGAAATGATAATGGCGTTGGATAAAGTAACACCGGGAATTGCCAGTGATGAGACTCTTTTGTATGGTGTAGAAGTTAAGTTTTATTCTAATAAGGTAGTAGTAAACAAAGATTTTGAAACTAATATAAAGGGACTTCGGGCGATTGGAGACGGAGCTTCTGTTACCAGAGGATTGCAGCAGGCATCTGCAAACGGAATCAGTGTAGCGAGAAGTATTTTGACAAAAATGGAGAAGTAAGGAAAATAGGAGAGGCGAATGAAAAGAAATAAAGTAAGAGCAATGGTGGCAGCCCTTCTTATGAGTATAGCGGTCAGCGGTTGTAAGATAGGAAATACACAGATAGAAGTAAGTTCAGGATTTACCGGAAATGAAGTATTTAAGATAAAGGATGAAGTATGCACACTTTCAGAAGCGAAAGTATTTCTTACCAATTATCAAAATATTTATGCAGATATGTATGGAGTCAATCCTTGGAAACATAAATTTAAAGATAATGAGTTAGAAACGTATGTAAAAGACATTACCGTATCGCAGTTAGCACAGATTATGGCAATGGACTTTTTGGCAGAGGAAAAGGACATTTCCCTTACAGAAGAAGAACAAAGTAAGATTAAAGAAGCAGCGAAAGCATATTATAATTCTTTGAATGATACAGAGAAAGAGTATATGAATGTATCAGAAGGAGACATTGAGAAGTTATATAGCAGATATGGTCTGGCAAATAAGCTCTACACACAGTTGACAGGAGATGTCAATGCAGAAGTCAGTGATGATGATGCAAGAGTAATGGAGGCAGACTGGATATATGTTACAGATGAAAATGTTGCAAATGAGGTTCAAAATCAGTTGAATAACGGTGCAGACTTTATTTCTCTGGCAGGGACTTATAACGAAGCAGCAGAAATCGAAGTAGCTTTTGGGAGAAATGATGTACCAAAAGAAGTGGAAAAGGTAGCGTTTGCCCTAGAAAATAATCAGGTAAGCGGAATGATTCCGGTGGATAAGGGGTGGTATTTCATAAAGTGTATCAACAACTACAATCAGGAATTAACAGATGCCAATAAGTCAGTGATTTTAGAACAGCGAAGAAAAGAAGCTTTTGATGATGTTTATAGTGAATTTTTAGAAAAATTTCCATCTAAGTTTAATGACGAGGTATGGGAAGAAGTGAAAATCGAGACAGATAAGAAAATCACCACGGATAGTTTTTTTAAGACATACGAAAAATATTGCAATTGGTAGTAGAAAACTTAAGAGGTAGGATTTCTGAATATTTCGGAAATCCTACCTCTTTTATGTTACATTCTTCTTATACCATATTATTTTGCTAACAGCATCATAATGTCATTGCTTCGAGTAATGAATTTTGCCATAGCATCTGGGGTTAATGGCTGGTTGCCTAACAGAGCTAAGTCATAAAGCTGTTCGCAGAACATAGGAACGTGTTCAGAATCCTTATGTTCTAAGATGTATTTTACTAAATCATTATTTGCATTTAAGACTAATGTGCAGTCATTAGCGCCAAAGTCCATACCTGCCATACCGTACATCTTCATCATATCCTGCATACGGCGTCCCTCTTCGGAAAGAGTGATGACAGAAGAGATAGAAGCATTTTTCAACTTTTCTACGGAAACCTTTAAATTATCGTTTTGTAATGCCTTGCGGAACGTTTCAGTTAAGGTTTCGGTTGCTTCTTTTAATTCTTCTTCGGAAGTTTCCTCTTTCATGGAATCAGTTACATCTGCATCAATACGAACGAATTTAATCTTTTCATTTCTGCGTTCTAACTGTGTGATGAAAGAAGTATCAATGTTGTGGTCTAAGATAACAGCATCCATACCCTGTTCCTTGAACATATTAATGTACTGTCCCTGCTGTTTGGTATCAGTTACATAGTAGATAGGCTTTCTGGTATCTTTTTCTTCTGCATTTCCGTTAGATTCAGAGTTTGCATTTTCAGCTTCTGTATTCTCAGCGTCTTTGTTATCTGTATCTTCTTCTACCTTTAAACATTCTGGAAGAGTAAGGTACTTATTATCTAAGTTTTTAAAGAGAATGTAGTCATTCATCTTGTCGCAGAATTTTTCATCCTTTAAGCAGCCAAACTTAATGAATGGGCTGATGTCATCCCAGTATTTTTCGTAAGTTTCTTTTTCAGTCTTGCACATACCGGTCAGCTTGTCAGCAACTTTTTTGGTAATGTAATCAGAAATCTTCTTTACGAATCCGTCATTCTGCAAAGCACTTCTGGATACATTCAAAGGTAAGTCAGGACAGTCAATGACACCCTTTAACAACATTAAGAATTCAGGAATTACTTCCTTGATGTTATCAGCAATAAATACCTGATTATTGTATAACTTAATCGTTCCTTCAATAGAGTCATATTCTGTATTGATTTTCGGGAAGTATAAGATACCTTTTAAGTTGAAAGGATAGTCCATATTTAAGTGAATCCAGAACAAAGGCTCTTTGTAGTCTTGGAATACTTTACGATAAAATGCTTTGTAGTCATCATCGCTGCATTCGTTTGGATGTTTAGTCCAAAGTGGAGCAGTATCATTTAAAGCAACCGGGCGTTTTACGATTTTTGCTTTTTCCTGACGAGGAGAGACTTCTACCTGTTCTTTTGTTCCATCTTCCTTTTCTTTTTCTTCGTATTTTGCTTCTTCTACGATATTTTCGATTACAGTATCTTTTTCTGTCACTTGGTCAGCAGGAATGGTTTCGTATTCCGGTTCTGCATTTTCTTTCTGTAAAAAGATTTGAGTAGGCATGAAAGAGCAGTATTTTTCAATGACTTCTCTTGCACGATATTCATTAGCAAACTCCAAACAATCTTCATTTAAGAAAAGAGTAATGGTAGTACCAATGGTATCTTTGTTACCATCCTGCATATCAAATTCTGTACCGCCGTCACATTCCCAATGAACAGGAGCAGCATCTTTTTTATAAGAAAGTGTATCAATATGTACTTCGTCTGCTACCATGAAAGCAGAATAGAAGCCTAAGCCGAAATGACCGATAATCTGCTCATCACTTGCCTTATCCTTATATTTTTCTAAGAAATCAGTTGCACCGGAAAAAGCAATCTGGTTGATATATTCTTCTACTTCATCAGCAGTCATACCAATCCCATTATCGATGAATTTCAAGGTTTTTTCTTCTGGATTTACCAATACCTGAATCTTAGGTTCGTAATCTTCAGGAAGCTGGTATTCACCCATCATATCCAGTTTCTTTAATTTAGTGATAGCATCACAACCGTTTGAAATCAATTCACGGTAGAAAATGTCGTGGTCGGAATACAGCCATTTTTTTATAATAGGAAAAATATTGTCACTGTTAATGGAAAGACTTCCATGTTTGTTACTCATTTGTCAACACTCCTTTTTTGGTTAATTAATTTGCTTATTAGTTTCATTACTATTTGCAGTAACTCTATGAAAGAAATTGTAATACTGCAATTTCCAAAAGTCAATAGAAAATTAGCACTCTTTTATTACGAGTGCTAACAAAATAGCGCAAAGCCAGAAAAATAGCGGGATTGTGAAATTATTAAAAGTTTATAAAGTGGAAAAGAGTTGACCGAAAAGTATTGTGATAGTAAAATAAGAAACAGTTGGTTAGAATCAGGAAAGTGAGGCAGACAGAAGAAAAAATGGAAAATCAGTTAAAAGGAAGTATGGTAACAGGAAATCCAACCAAGGCATTAATTGCATTTACATTGCCAATGGTAGGAGGAAACCTGTTTCAGCAGTTTTATAATATTGTAGATTCCATCATAGTAGGAAATGTGGTAGGCGAGGATGCCTTAGCGGCAGTTGGTGCTTCAACGGCAATTACCATGTTATTTGTTATGGTGGCAATCGGAACAGGAATCGGTTGTTCTGTTGTAGTTTCCCAGTTGTTTGGTGCAAATCAGTTGGCAAAGATGAAAACAGCTATTTCAACAGCGTTGATATCCATTCTTGGATTTAGCATTTTGCTGAGTATTTTAGGAATGATGATTAACAAAAGTATTTTAAAGCTTATGGGAACACCGGATAATATTTTTCCGGAAGCATCTGCATATATGCAGATTTATTTTTACGGGTTTGTATTTCTGTTTTTATATAATGCGTTTTCGGCTATTTTTAATGCGTTGGGAGATTCCACAAAACCTTTATTATTTTTGATGTTTTCTTCTATATTAAATATCGGATTGGATTTATTTTTTGTAGCAAAGCTTCATATGGGAGTAAGCGGAGCTGCTTGGGCAACCTTGATTTCACAGGCAATTTCCGCAATATTATCCTTTGCATTTTTATTAAAAAAGCTTCGTGGTATGAAAACAGAAGAATTTAAAAGATATGATGTTATGATGTTAAAGCGCATGATATCCGTAGCAATTCCTACCATTATTCAGCAGTCCATTGTGTCAGTTGGAATGTTATTGATTCAGTCGGTGGTAAATCGTTTTGGTTCTACCTTTTTGGCAGGTTATACGGCAGCTACGAAAATTGATAGTATTGCAATTGTGCCAATGGTGGCAGTTGGAAATGCTGCATCTACCTATGTGGCACAAAATATGGGAGCGAAAAAGCCGGAAAGAATCAGTCAGGGATATCGGATATGCCTGACCATGGCAGCTGGAATTGGTATTTTAATTGCAGTATTACTTCAGTTTACAGGAAAAGAGTTTATCGGACTATTTATGGATTCCTCAAGTAGTGCGGAGGCAATTTCTATTGGAGCAGAATACTTGAGTATTGTTTCAATATTTTATTTTATTATGGGAATTATGAATGTAAGTAGTGGAATCCTGCGTGGTGCGGCAGATATGAAGTGGTTCTTGGCATGCAGCTTATGCAATCTGGCTACCCGTGTAATTCTATCTTATGCGTTAGCAGGAGTAACAGCAGGAAAAATTATTATGTGGGCAAATCCAATTGGATGGTCCGTAGGACTGGTGATAGCAGTCTTTCGTTACTTCCAAGGTGGCTGGAAAAAGAGAGTGCTGATATAGAAAATCGTTATGGAAAATAATTCACATAGGAGATTTGAAAAAATGAAGGAAAAGGACAGTTCTAAGAAAATAGTAACTATTCCAAATGTGTTAAGTTTATTTCGATTAATTTTGGCGGTTGTTTTCTTGGTGATATATTTAAACGCAAAAGACCAAAAGGGATATTATATTGCATTTGGCATTTTAGTATTATCGGCTGTTACTGATGTAGTGGATGGAAAAATTGCCAGACATTTTCATATGGTAAGTGATTTGGGCAAGATTTTAGACCCTTTTGCAGACAAGCTGACACAGGGATTTGTCATGTTAGCATTGGTTAGCCGATATCCGGCAATGGTAATAGAAGTGGGAATTTTTGTCATGAAAGAGGCGTATATGTCTTTCATGGGACTTAAGGTGATAAGTACAACCGGAGAAAATAATGGAGCATTGTGGTTTGGTAAGTTAAACACAGTAATTCTTTACGGAACATCTATGATATTGATTTTGTTTTATGATATACCGGTTGTGTTAGCAAACATTATGATTGGGGTATGCTGTGCTTCTATTTTGTTTTGCTTTTACAAATACCGTAGAGAATTTTTGCGGATTTTAGCAGAACACGCCAAAAATAAAAACGAGTAAGGGAAGAAGGAGAAACATATGGGAAAAACGATTAATTGGGCAATATTGGGAACAGGTGTCATAGCCAATGAAATGGCACAGGCGTTGAAAAATGCAGGAAAAAAGATATATGCAGTGGGAAACCGAACCCATGAGAAAGCAGTAGCTTTTGCACAAAAATACGATATTGAAAAAGTATATGATGATTTTCGTGAGATGTTTTCTGATGATGCCGTAGATGTGATTTATATAACAACACCACATAATACACATATAGAATTTATGCTGGAAGCGCTTTCAAATGGAAAACACATTTTATGTGAAAAAGCCATTACATTAAATAGTGAAGAATTAGAAAAAGCAGAAAAACTTGCAAAAGAAAAGCAGGTGGTGCTTGCAGAAGCTATGACCATATACCATATGCCTCTTCACAAAAAGTTGCGCAAGATGGTAGCAGATGGAACAATTGGCGATGTGGAAATGATTCAGATTAACTTCGGAAGTTTTAAAGAATATAATATGGAAAACCGTTTCTTTAATCCAAATCTTGCAGGAGGTGCATTGTTAGATATTGGTGTTTATGCGATATCTTTGGCAAGGTGTTATTTAAAATCAAAGCCCAATCGGGTGGTTTCCCTTATGCGAAAAGCACCTAGTGGTGTGGATGAAATGTCTGGTATCGTGATGCAAAATGACGAGGGACAGATGGTGGTGATTTCTTTGTCTTTACATACAAAACAGCCAAAGCGTTGTAATATTTGCGGAGAAAAGGGATATATTGAAATTTATGATTATCCAAGAGCAGAAGAAGCTAAAGTTGTTTATACGGAAAGTGGCGAGACAGAAATCATAAAAGAGGGTGAAATGAGCCGGGCACTTCAATATGAGATGGAAGATATGGAAAAGGCAATCGCAGGAAATGACGAAGATATTTTGTTGGATTACACAAAAGATGTTATGGAGATTATGACAGATTTGCGAAAAGAATGGGATATTTATTATCCGGAAGAGTTGTAGGATAAACTATGAGAAACACGCTTTGCGAGTTTCTCAAGTTCTCCCGGTATCTACATTCCATTTCGGTCCGTGCTGAGCAAGTGCCATTGGCACTTGGCATTTAGCACCGTCAAATCTTTATGCAAGCGAATTAAGTTCGGGAAGAATTAGTACCTGTAACATCTCCGTAGATAGGTGTGGCAAGACCAAATCCGCCGGAAACAGCAAGAGTCTGACCGGTGGTATAGGCAGATTCATCACTGGCAAAATATACGACTGCAGCAGCAATTTCTTCAGGCAGACCAATTCTGTTTAAAGGTATGTGACGAAGAAACATATTGCGGAAATCATCAGAGAGATTCTTTTCGAGGGCTTCTGTGGCGGTCATTCCGGGAAGAATGGCATTACAGCGGATATGTTTAGAAGCCTCCTGAACAGCAATCAGCTTTGTGAGATAGTTTATAGCAGCCTTACTGCTGCCATAGGCAACTTGTGATATATCAGGGACTAATCCGCCAATGGAAGAAATATTGATAATACTTCCGCCACCATGTGTTGCCATATGCTTTGCAGCAGCCTGACTTGCCATAAATACACTTCTGAGATTTAAGGTTACAATATCAAGGTAATCGGTGATATCTGTGTGGGCAAAGTCTAAATCCTTTTTGGGATTGGAAGTTCCGAAGTTATTTACCAGTACATCGATATGTCCTTCTTTTTTTACTACTTCATCTGTCATAGATAAAAATGTTTCTGGTTCGCTGGCATCATTATATACATATTTCACACGATATCCATGATTATTTAGTTCATCGGCTGCTTTTTTAGCAGCATCTAAGTTTCGTGCTGCCATATAGACGACAGCACCTTCCATGGCACAAGCCTTTACACAGGCAGATCCAATTCCTCTTGTAGAGGCAGTTACTAAAATAACTTTGTTTTCTAATCTCATAGCGGTTCTCCTTTAAAACATTATTTTTCATATATTTTTGGTAATAACTGAACAATAAAAATGCCTATGGCAACGCAGAGCAGTTCTATTGCCGCAAGCATATGAATAGAACTAACTGCGGCGGCAGGTGTTGATAAAGTTATAGCTGTGTTCTCAGATAGACGGGTAATTTCATTAGTAAACATAGGAACGAATACGGCAACGCCAAAAGGGGCAGCGAGGTCTCGAAAAAGTCCATAGATACCGGTACCTGTTCCGGCAGTTTCTGCAGGCAGATTGGAAAGTACGATTTTCATAAAAATAGTGGCATTTGCACCAAGTCCCAACCCCAGAATACCAAGAGAAGCAGCTAAAATGAAAAAGGCTGTGGACTGGGAGAAGATAAGCATAATTCCACAACCGATACCTGTCAGCAAAAGAGAGTCGGTCAGAATATGCTTTGGCTCAAAGCGGTCAGCCAGTGGTCCTAAAAGAATAGAGCCAAGGGACATTCCGATATACATTATGGAGATGGCATATCCGGAGATAGCTGTATTTGTAGGTTGTGTATAATTTACAAATACAATGGTGTTGGTCATATTTGCCTGCATTAATCCTTGGGTTAGAAAAAGAATTATAACAGGAAGAACGAAGGCTTTTCGTGCCATAAAATGCCCGATAAGAATAGGGTTCTTTGCCCTTTTTTCTGTTATCACAAGACCTGATAAAGTAAGGAGTGCAAGAAAAAATATCAGAAGAAAGGCGGGAGAGGAGCAGCCAAAGTTCTGACCGAAAGATGGAATGCATAGCACAAGGCTAAAAAATACAATAACGAAAAAAGCACCGCCACGGTCAAAATCATGTAACGTTTTTCTGGTAAAAGATTGTTTTGGATGTGTAAAAAAGCATAACAAGAAAAATACAGCACATATAATAGAAGAAATCCACATAAGTGTCCGCCAGCCAGAAACATTTAAAATAAGTCCTCCAAGAGTTGGTCCAAAGATAACGGCTGCACTAGAAAGCAGCATATAAAGTGAGAAACCCTTTGAAATCTGTTGAGGAGGAAATTCTGTAATAATATAGGACATAACGGTAGGGGCAATGGCAGCAGTACCGATTCCAACCACAAATCTTGCTGCAAGCAGAAAGATAAGAGAAGTAGAAAGAGCACTTAGGACAGAGCCAAGAGTAAAGATAAGGATTCCTGATAAAAGAGTTTTTCTCCGTCCGAATATATCACTCAATTTTCCAAGAATGGGGGCACAGGCGGCAGTAGATATTGCCTGTGCAAGTGCTGACCATGTGGTATTATTGTAGGGCAAATTCATATCAAGCATAAAGGCAGGACCAAGTACAGTGGAGAGTCCGCCTACAATGCCTACCAAAAAGGCGGCAAGTGCATATGGCAGGAAGCCTTTCATATAATTGTTTTCTTTAAAATTCTGCATATGGATACCTCTTTTTTATTTAAAATAGGTGATTAAAAAATTAAGTCATAGATAGTATTACCTCTTTAGAAAAGAATATGTGTATTTTGAAGAATTTCGGATAAACTACTGATTGAGATATTCTCAAAAAGTAAGAAGAAAAGGAGCAATCACTATGTCATTAATTAACAAGGAAATCGAAGAGTTCAAAACTTATGCATTTCACGATAACGATTTTAAGATGGTATCTAAGGAAGATATTTTAGGAAAATGGAATGTATTCTTTTTTTATCCGGCAGACTTTACTTTTATATGCCCAACAGAATTAGAGGATTTAGCGGAAAAGTATGAAAAGTTCAGGGAAATCGGATGCGAAATTTATTCGGTATCTACTGATACACATTTTGTGCATAAAGCATGGCATGATGCATCAGAACGTATCCGTAAAATCAACTATCCGATGCTGGCAGATCCAACCCACTGTATTTCCAAAGATTTTGAAGTGCTTATTGAAGCAGATGGGGTGGCAGAAAGAGGTACTTTCATTATCAATCCAGAAGGAAAAATTGTAGGCTATGAGGTAACAGCCGGAAATGTAGGAAGAAATGCAGAAGAATTGCTTCGTAAGGTTCAGGCGTGTCAGTTCGTGCATGCTCATGGCGATCAGGTATGCCCGGCTAACTGGAAACCGGGTGCAGAAACCTTAAAACCAAGCCTTGATTTAGTAGGACAATTATAATGGCGGATGCAGAAAATCTTTATGACGTGGTTATCATAGGCGGCGGACCGGCAGGACTTTCAGCAGCAATATATCTTACTCGTGCAAAGTATCGTGTTTTGCTATTGGAAAAAGAGCAGTTTGGTGGTCAAATTACAATTACTCACGAGGTGGTAAATTATCCCGGAGTAGGAAAGTGCAGTGGAAAAGATTTGACGGACACAATGTATCAGCAGGCAGAGTATTTTGGTACGGATTTTTTAATAGCAGAGGCGAATGGATTTGATTTAAAGGAAGATATAAAAATTGTGCACACGAATCGAGGGGATTTCAGATGTCTTGGCGTATTGCTTGCAACCGGAGCGCATCCCAGAATGGTAGGCTTTAAAGGCGAAGAAGAATATAGAGGACGAGGCGTTGCATATTGTGCTACCTGTGACGGAGAATTTTTTACAGGAAAAGAAATATTCGTCGTAGGAGGTGGATTTGCAGCAGCAGAAGAAAGTATTTTTTTAACCAAATTTGCCAGTCATGTTACCATTCTTATAAGAGGTGAAGATTTTTCTTGTGCAGAGGCTGTGGCAGAACAGGCACGAAAGCATGAAAAAATAAGTGTAATAACCAATACTGTGGTAGAAGAGGTAAAAGGAGAAAACGGTATAAGCTATATTCGTTATAAAAATCACAGCACTGGTGAGGTGACGGAGTACTGTGCCAAAGAGGGTGAAAGCTTTGGGGTGTTTGTATTCGCAGGTTATGCCCCGGAAACGGATATTGTAAAAGATATTGCAGAATTGAATGAGCATGGTTATATCATTACAGATAAGTCACAAAAAACCAGCGTGGAGGGATTATATGCAGCCGGTGACATTTGTATCAAGCCGCTTCGACAGGTGGTAACCGCTACAAGTGATGGTGCACTTGCAGCCACAGAGCTGGAAAAATATGTTGCAAAGGTGCAGAGCAGAACAGGAATCCGTACTCAGGACCCGATAATCCGTGAAAATGTGTCTATTGGTAAAAAGACAGGAAAACAGGAAGAGGCGTTAAGTGAAGAGAAAACTGTACAGAGCGACGGACTGTTTACTGCGGAAATGCGAGCACAATTAGCAACCGTTTTTGAACGAATGGAAAATTCGCTGATATTGAAACTGTATTTGGACAATCGTTCAGTATCAGGGGAATTAAAAGAATATGTAACTTCCTTGGTTGACATGGCGGATAAATTGTCTATGGAAGTTATCAAAGACAGCGAGGATGAATTTGCACCATGTGTAAAATTGTATAAAGGTGATGCATATACAGGACTTGCGTTCCATGGAGTACCGGGAGGTCATGAATTTACGTCATTTGTTTTGGGAATGTATAATGCGGCAGGTCCGGGACAAGGAATGGACAAGGAGATTAGGGAACGTATAGAGCGTATTAGAAAGCAGACCGATATTAAGATTCTGGTGTCACTGTCATGTACGATGTGTCCGGATTTGGTTATCGCAGCTCAGTACATGGCAGCAGTAGGAGAGCATATCACCACAGAGATTTATGATATTCAGCATTTTGAAAGTCTAAAAAATAAATACAAGGTTATGAGTGTTCCGTGTATGGTAATCAATGAGGAACATGTATATTTTGGAAAGAAAAATATAGAACAGATATTGGAAATCGTAGAAGAAATTGTGAAATAATTTTCTTTATAGGAAATTTCTTTGCCAATTCCTATAAAGTATAGTTTGATACAGAAAACCCTCTCAGGTGGTTTGGTTAGTGATAATACTAACACACCTAAGAGGGTTTTTACTTTTTATACGTCTGCTTCTTCTTGCATTTTAGCTAAGTTCTTTTGAGCAGTAGAAAGCATTAACTTGATACGGTTCAACTGATTTACTTCAGAAGCACCCGGGTCATAATCAATCGCTACGATGTTTGACAGAGGATACTGATGACGTAACTCTTTGATAACACCTTTTCCAACAATATGGTTTGGCAGACAGGCAAACGGCTGTGTACATACAATGTTGTTTGTTCCTGTATGAATCAATTCTAACATTTCTCCGGTTAAGAACCAGCCTTCACCAGTCTGATTTCCATGAGAAACAATAGGAGCAGCATATTTTGCCAGAGTTTCAATATGAGCCGGTGCATCAAAATGCTTACTCTTTTCAAATTCGTCTCGTGCCGCACTTCTCAACCATTCAATTGCCTTAATTCCAAGATTAGCAGTACGGGCAGAAGATTTCTTCATACCTAAGTTTTCTGCCTTAAAATTGGTATTGTAAAAGCAGTAGAGGAAGAAGTCTGTAAGATCAGGAACAACAGCCTCAGCACCTTCTGCTTCCAGTAATTCTACCAGATAGTTATTAGCGGCTGGTAAGAATTTAACCAAAATCTCACCTACGACACCAACTCTTGGCTTTTGAATATCCAACATTGGAAGATTGTCAAAGTCACGAATAATTTCACGACAGTAACGTTTAAACTTCCGATGGGAGAGCATTTTTGTACTTGATACAAAGTCAATACATTTCTTTTTCCATTTTTCATGGAGCGCATTAGCAGTACCCGGAACCGCTTCGTAAGGGCGTGTACGGTACAGACAACGCATGAAAATATCACCAAATATCAGAGCATAAACTCCATGCTGAATCAATGGCAGAGTAAGCTTAAATCCCGGATTATCCTCTAAACCACTTAAGTTAATAGAGATAACAGGGATGTCCGGATATCCCGCTTTTTCTAAAGCACGGCGGATAAATCCAATATAGTTAGAAGCACGACATCCACCACCAGTCTGAGAAATAATGATTGCGGTTTTTGTTAAATCATATTTTCCGGACAATACAGCATCCATAATCTGTCCAACGACCATGAGGGATGGATAGCAGGCATCATTGTTAACGTAGCGTAAACCGATATTGACAGCGTCTCTGCCGTCATTATCAAGTACGACCAGATTGTAACCGGCAGCCTGAAAAGCAGGCTGTACTAATTCAAAGTGAATTGGTGACATCTGTGGGCAGAGGATGGTGTAATCTTTTCGCATTTCTTCCGTAAAGACTACACGGTTATAGTTAGAAGGCACAATAGTGCGTTTGGTATGCTGTTTTTCCTTTACACGGATAGCAGAAAGGAGAGAACGGATACGAATACGTGCAGCTCCTAAATTATTTACCTCATCAATTTTGAGGCAAGTGTAAATCTTTCCTGATTGGGATAAAATGTCATTTACCTGATCCGTAGTAACAGCGTCTAATCCACAACCAAAAGAGTTGAGCTGAATTAAGTCTAAGTCATCTCTTGTTTTTACAAAGTTCGCAGCAGCATAGAGTCTGGAATGGTACATCCACTGGTCCATAACAATTAAAGGACGTTCTACTTCCTGCAAGTGGGAAACGGAGTCCTCTGTTAAGACTGCAATTCCATAGGAAGTAATAAGTTCAGGAATACCATGATTGATTTCAGGGTCTACATGGTAAGGACGTCCTGCTAAAACGATTCCTCGGTGTCCGGTTTCTTCCATGTATTTTAAGGTTTCTTCTCCTTTACGACGAATATCCTCACGCATATCTGCAAGTTCCTGCCATCCGGCATCTACGGCAGCTTTTACTTCTGCGGCAGGAATAGAAAATTCTTTTTCAAAAACAAGCTGTAACTGCTTGGTTAAGGCTTCTTTATTACCAAAGGACATAAATGGATTTAAGAAACGCATTTGACCGGAAGTAATCTCGTCTACATTATTTTTAATATTTTCTGCATAAGAGGTTACGATTGGGCAGTTATAGTGGTTGTTTGAGTCAGGAAACTCATTTCGTTCATAAGGAATACATGGATAGAAAATAAAATCTGCATGATTCTGTATGAGCCAGGATACATGTCCGTGTGCTAACTTTGCAGGATAACATTCTGATTCACTTGGAATAGATTCGATACCCATTTCGTAAATCTTTCGTGTAGACTGCGGGGAAAGCAGTGTGCGGAACTTTAAGTGTTTAAAGAAAACAGCCCAAAACGGATAGTTTTCATACATATTTAATACTCTTGGAATACCAACAGTTCCACGAATTGCTTCTGTCTCAGACAAAGGTTCATAATCAAAAATACGTTTGTTTTTGTATTCAAACAGATTCGGAATCTGTTCTTTATTTTTTTCTTTACCAAGCCCACGTTCACAACGGTTACCGGTAATAAACTGGCGGTTGCCGGAAAAACGATTGATGGTTAAAAGACAGTGGTTGGTACAGCCCTGACAACGTACTAATTTTGTATCTACTTCCAGATTTTCAATTTCCTCAATGGAAAGCATAGTAGTAGAAGGAGTATCTTCAAAACGTTCCCTTGCGATAAGTGCTGCACCGAAAGCACCCATGATACCGGCAATATCAGGGCGAATTGCTTCGCAGCCGGAAATCTTTTCAAAGCTTCGAAGTACTGCATCATTGTAAAAAGTACCACCCTGTACTACAATGTGTTTTCCAAGGTCGCTGGCATCCGCAACTTTAATAACCTTAAATAAAGCATTTTTAATAACGGAGTAAGCAAGTCCTGCGGAAATGTCAGAAACTTCAGCACCCTCTTTTTGCGCCTGTTTTACCTTAGAATTCATAAATACGGTACAACGGGTTCCAAGGTCGATTGGATTTTTCGCAAATAAAGCAGCCTGAGCAAAATCTTCTACGGAGTAGTTCAAAGACTTTGCAAAGGTTTCAATAAAGGAACCGCATCCGGAAGAACAGGCTTCATTTAACTGAACACTGTCTACGGTCTGGTTCTTAATCTTGATGCATTTCATATCCTGACCACCAATATCCAAGATACAATCTACATCCGGATTAAAGAAAGCAGCAGCATAGTAGTGTGCAACGGTTTCCACTTCTCCGTCATCCAGCATAAAGGCTGCCTTTAATAAAGCTTCACCATAACCGGTGGAGCAAGAGTGAACAATATGAGCTTTTTCTGGCAATAAGTCATAAATTTCACGAATGGCAGTAGTTGCGGTTGCAAGTGGATTACCATTGTTGCTGCTGTAAAAAGAGTAAAGCAAAGAACCATCTTCACCTACTAATGCAACTTTTGTTGTAGTAGAACCGGCATCAATTCCAAGGTAGCAGTTTCCCTCATAAGTGGAAAGGTCACCTGTTACTACATGGTGTTTCCCATGGCGTTTGGAAAAACTGTCATATTCTTCTTGAGAAGCAAACAGTGGTTCCATACGCTCTACTTCAAATTCCATATGAATATCAGAAGAAAGTTTGTCCAGAATCGTATCTAATTCCATGGTAACTTCCGGTTTGCAGTTTAAGGCAGAACCAATGGCTGCAAACAGATGGGAATGGTCTGGTGCGATTACATGTTCATCATCCAAATTCAAAGTACGGATAAAAGCTTTCTTAAGTTCAGAAAGGAAGTGAAGAGGACCACCAAGGAAAGCAACATGTCCACGAATCGGTTTTCCACAAGCAAGGCCGGAAATGGTCTGGTTTACCACTGCCTGAAAAATAGAAGCAGATAAATCTTCCTTAGAAGCCCCCTCATTAATCAATGGCTGAATGTCTGTTTTGGCAAATACACCACAACGTGCAGCGATTGGGTAGAGTGCTTTATAGTCCTTTGCATATGTATTAAGTCCGGGAGCATCTGTCTGAAGTAAAGATGCCATCTGGTCGATAAAAGAACCGGTACCACCTGCGCAGATACCGTTCATACGTTGTTCTACGTTGCCGCCTTCAAAATAAATAATCTTGGCATCTTCTCCACCAAGCTCAATAGCAACATCTGTCTGAGGAGCATAGTCCTGTAATGCTGTGGAAACGGAAATAACTTCCTGTACAAATGGAATACCCAAATGTTTTGCCAAGGTAAGTCCACCAGAACCGGTAATTACAGGAGCTAAACGCAGATTGCCAACCGCATCCTTTGCCTTAGACAGTAAGTCAGAAAGAGTCTCACGAATATTGGCAAAATGTCGCTCATAATCGGCAAACAGCATTTCATTTTGTTCGTTTAAAACAGCAATTTTTACGGTAGTAGAGCCAATATCAATGCCCAACTTGTGTAAATTTTGATTTTCCATAATATAACCTCCAATACTCAAACTGCAAAAAATGCAATTGAGCTATGTATACAAAGTGTAAAAATATCATGTTTCTACCTATTTATATATCATAGTAAAAATGAAACAAAGTTTATTATACGACAGGAACTTACAAAAAACAATTTATTTCGTATTTTTTTATAGAATGTTTAGATTTTCTCTTGTCCAATATATGCAGTATATGGGAACATAGAACCGTTTTGAAAAAACAGAATATAATATGCTAAAAAGAAAAGTGGAGAATATTATGGCGAGAGAGAATGGAAATATTCCAATTGGTCCAATTTATATGGGAAGAACTTGTAGGGGAATGGTACATGTAATTGAAGATGGAGATACACTTTATAATTTAGGGAAAAAGTATCATGTAAGCGTGACGCAGTTAATGTTTGCTAATCCATATGTAAATGTATATAACCTTCAGATTGGAGATGAACTGTGCATCCCTGCACGTATGCAGCCAAGAAATGATAGGTCATCCGGAAATGATATGCAGCCGAGAAACGATATGCCATCCCAAAATGATATACAGTCAAGAAATGATATGCCATCCAGAAATGATATGCGAACACGAGAAAATATGCAGCCAGACAGATATACTGGTGAAGAGTGAATTTATAAACTTTTTATGAAACCGTAAGAGGTTTCGTTGACAAAGTTTTGGGCAAAACCTATAATAATACCTATATGAAAAAGAATGGAAAGACAAATGAGGTGTATTATGAAATTTTTAAATAAAATGGAACGAAAGTTTGGAAAGTATGCCATTCAAAATTTAACATTTTGGTTGATTGGATTTTATGTTTTAGGTTACATTATTGAGTTTACCATGCCAAATGTTGTGAGCAGTTTAACATTGGAACCATATTGTATTATGCATGGAGAGGTTTGGAGATTAATTTCATGGATTTTGATACCACCGTCCACCAGTATGATTTTTTTGATTTTTATGTTGATGTGTTACTATTTTATCGGAATATCTATTGAAAGGGTTCTAGGGACATTTCGTTACAATGTGTATATGATAGGAGGAATAGTGATTACTGCTATTTCCGCTATGGCATTGTATGGAATCAATTATTGGATAACTGGAAATTTACTGGTTGGAATAGGTAACTATTATAGTACAAATTATATCAATATGTCTTTGTTCTTAACATTTGCGGTGTTATTTCCAAATGTTCAATTTCAATTATATTTTTTAATCCCAATTAAAGCAAAATGGATGGGATTGATAGAATTTATTTGGGCTGCTTTTTCCTTTATAAGTGGAAATTTAGCAGAAAGAGTGGCTATTGCAGCATCTTTAGCAAACTTTTTGATTTTCTATTTATGCACTAGAAATTATAATAAAATATCACCAAAGGAAATCCACAGAAAGCAGGTGTACCGTCAGCAAATGCGTCAGCCACAGGGAGTTACCAGACATAAGTGTGCTATTTGCGGAAGAACAGAAAAAGATGGAGATAATTTAGAATTTCGTTTTTGCTCAAAATGTGAGGGAAACTATGAATATTGTCAGGAACATTTGTTTACCCATCAGCATATAAAACGCAGTTAAAAACGGTCATCCATTGACAAACAAGGTATAAAATTTTATAATGGACATAATTGGTAAAAGACTGTTTCCAAACAGTCTTTTACATTGTTTACGCGAGTAGCGATGAAAATGCTGTGCTTGCACAAGCATTTGAGGAGCACCGCGATAACTTGAGAAACTCGCAAAACGTGTTTCTCATAGTTTTTAAAATGTGCAGGACCAGGAGGAACACAAATGGAAAACGAAATAGTTTCCAAGAATTTTATTGAACAGATTATTGAGGAAGATATTAAGGAAGGGCATTGCGAGACGGTAAAGACCAGATTTCCGCCAGAGCCAAACGGATATCTTCATATAGGACATGCTAAGTCTATTTTATTAAATTATGGACTGGCGCAGAAATATAACGGACAGTTTAATATGCGTTTTGATGATACCAATCCGACCAAGGAAAAGGTGGAATTTGTAGAATCAATCAAAGAAGATATTAAATGGTTAGGAGCAGACTGGGAAGACAGACTTTTCTTTGCATCTGATTATTTTGACCAGATGTATGAGGCTGCTGTAAAGCTGATTAAAAAGGGAAAAGCATATGTTTCTGATTTGACAGCAGAAGAGATTCGAGAATATCGTGGAACATTGACAGAGCCGGGAAAAGAAGACCCAAGTGCAAGCCGAAGTGTAGAAGAGAATTTACAGCTTTTCACAGATATGAAAGATGGAAAGTATGCAGATGGAGAAAAAGTATTAAGAGCAAGAATTGACATAACTTCACCTAATATCAATATGAGAGATCCGATTATCTATCGTGTAGCACATATGACACATCATAGAACAGGAGATAAGTGGTGCATTTATCCAATGTATGATTTTGCACATCCGATTGAGGATGCTATTGAGGGAATTACTCATTCTATCTGTACCTTGGAGTTTGAAGATCACAGACCTTTGTATGAATGGGTGATTGAAGAAGTAGGCAAGGATATCATTCCGAATAAGAACACAATGCCGCCAAGACAGATAGAGTTTGCAAAACTTTATCTTACCAATGTAGTAACCGGAAAACGTTATATTAAAAAATTGGTAGAAGATAAAGTGGTAGATGGATGGGATGATCCAAGACTAGTGTCTATTGCAGCATTACGAAGAAGAGGATTTACACCAGAGTCTATTCGCAAGTTTGTAGATCTTTGTGGTGTATCTAAGGCAAACAGCTCTGTGGATTATGCAATGCTTGAGTACTGTATCCGTGAAGACTTGAAATTAAAGCGTTCTCGTATGATGGCAGTGTTAGATCCAATTAAGCTGGTAATTGACAATTATCCGGAAGGACAAGTAGAATATTTAGATGCAGCGAATAACTTGGAAAATGAAGAGTTAGGAACACGCCAGATTCCATTCTGTCGTGAATTATATATCGAACGTGATGATTTCATGGAAGAACCGCCTAAGAAATATTTTAGATTGTTCCCGGGAAATGAAGTACGTTTGATGCATGCTTATTTTGTAAAGTGCGAAAGCTTTGTAAAGGATGAAAATGGAAATATTATAGAAGTACATTGTACTTATGATCCGGAAACAAAAGCAGGAAGCGGATTTACAGGACGCAAGGTAAAGGGAACAATTCATTGGGTACCGGCACCATATGCAAAGAAATGTGAAGTACGTTTATATGAGAATTTAGTAGATGAGGAAAAGGGAGTATACAATAAAGAGGATGGAAGCCTGAATGTAAACCCAAATTCCTTAACCGTATTAAAGAATTGTTATGTAGAACCTGCGTTGGCAGAAGCAAAAGCATATGATAGTTATCAGTTTGTACGTCAAGGATTTTTCTGTGCAGATGCAAAGGATTCCAAGCCGGATGCACTGGTATTTAATCGTATTGTATCATTGAAGAGTTCTTATAAGCTTCCAACTCAGAAATAGTAGTGTGTAATACCAAAGGAGGAAAATATCATGAATTTATTTTCAGGATTAGAGAAATTTGGATTAAATCCAACAGAGTCTATGAATCTGTTTGAAGAAGAGAAAAAAGAAGTAGCTAACAAAACTGCAAGTGCAGGTGAAAAGGCAGAAGAAAGAATTCCGTCAGAAGAAGAATATATTTTAGAAAAAAGTGTGCGTTGTAAAGTATGTGATAACGTATTTAAGACAAAAATGATTAAGAACGGAAGAGTGAAGAGACTTGAACCGGATAAGGATTTGCGTCCAAGATTTCAGTATATTGATACATTAAAGTATGATATTACTTCCTGTCCGACTTGTGGTTATACTGCCATGAACCGTTATTTTGACCAGTTATCCTCTGCACAGATAAAACTGATTCGTGAGAATATCAGCTCAAAGTTTCATAAGAGTGAAGAACCAGAAACAGCGGTATATTCTTATGATCAGGCAATCGACCGTTATAAATTGGCATTGATTAATACAATGATTAAAAAAGGAAAAGACAGTGAAAAAGCATATACTTGTCTGAAAATCTCATGGTTATTAAGAGGAAAAGGCGAAACAATGCCGGAAAGTACACCGGAAGAGAAACAGTTAAAGGCAGAATGCAAGAAAGAAGAAGAAACATTCTATCAACAGGCATTTGAGGGATTTATGAAAGCAACTGCCAAGGAAATGTATCCAATGTGTGGTATGGAACAAAGTACGGTAGACTATTTAATTTCTTATATGGCATACCATTTCGGAAAATATGAAATTGCTTCTAAGTTCCTTGCAAGTGTATTGACTTCAGCGGCAGCAAGCCGAAGAATGAAGGATATGGCATTAGAATTAAAAGAATTAATTGTTGCACAACTGAGAAAGAAATAAGAGTAATAAAGAGTCCGCTCGCCGGACTCTTTTGCGCCTGAGCGGTGTCTTTTGCGCCTACTTTCAGTTCCGTGAGGTGCGTATTTTCAGAGAAATACTGATAGACATATGGCTTGGCTGTAAGACATATAATAAGCAAAGGTTTGCAATAAAAAATGGAGGTCAATCAATGAAAGGACATATAAAGCTTTTTGCAACAGGAATGGCGGCTGTACTTACCATGGGGATGCTGACAGGGTGCACCAGTGAAGAACAAAAAAAGGCGGCTGCAAAATATCAAAAAGAAGCAGAAAACTATGCAGCAGGAAATAATTATGAAGCTGCACAAAAGTCTATGGAAAAGGCGTTAGAGCAGACACCTAAGGATGAAGATTTGAAAAAGGCAGCAGAAAAGCTGGAGAAAGAAGCAAAGGAAAAGAGTGCTTATACGAAAACAATGGAGGCAGCGATTGCTGCAATAGAAGCAGATGATGCAACTGCATTAAATGAGTTACAAGAAAGTGATGCGGGAAAAGCATTAGCAGATATGATTGGAAACGAAGGTAGTTATATTTATATACCGGAAGGCGGAACAAGTGGAAAAGGGATAGGGTATTATTCCTTTGCAGATTGTGATTGTAATGAATGGTATTATGGAGATTACAAAGATGGAGTTCGTGAAGGAACAGGCATCTGGTACTATGTAAATCCTGATATGGAAGATGGAAGTCTTTATAAGGAAGTGTATAATGGTGCGTGGAGCGGTGATAAACCAAATGGAACCGGACATCAGTATGTAGCACAGGGAGACAATGTTCAGACAGACCAGGATTTTAACGTAAAGGATGGTTTATTTGAAGGAACTTATCAGATTAATAGTACATTAGAGGATGGAACAACAGTATCAGGAAGTTATACATTGGTAGATGGAAAATATCAGACAATTTCCGATGAAGAGTTAATTGCGAATAGCTTTGCAGTTCCGACTGATCCACATCTGGCAATTGCCTTTTTGTATGATGGGACAGGAGCAATTCGTAGTTGTACTATGATATATGCGCAGGATGTAACAGAGGGCGCAGCACATTTCCGTTAAAGTAAAAAATATTTATAGCAAAAAGCTGTATCTGTGAGTGTTCTCACACGATACAGCTTTTTTCGCAATAACGTTCAAAATTTATTTGTTGTTCTTTTCAACTTCTGCTAATTTCATAGCTCTTACCTTTAATGGAAGACCGAATAATGTAATGAATCCTTCAGCGTCGTGATGATCATATAAATCACCGGTAGTAAAGCTTGCCAGAGATTCATTGTACAGAGAGTATGGAGAAGTAGTTCCGGCTTTGATAATGTTTCCTTTGTAAAGTTTGAATTTCACTTCGCCAGTTACATATTTCTGGGTAGAAGTTACGAAAGCCTGAAGTGCTTCGCGAAGTGGAGTGAACCATTTTCCTTCGTATACAATCTGAGCCATTTTATTTCCAATGTCTTTTTTTACATTCATGGTATCACGGTCTAATACCAATTCTTCCAACTGTTTCTGAGCTTCCATTAAAATAGTTCCGCCAGGAGTCTCATAAACACCACGAGATTTCATACCAACTACACGGTTTTCTACAATGTCAACAATACCAATACCGTGTTTTCCGCCAAGTTTATTTAATTCACGAATAATGTCGGCAACTTTCATAGCTTTTCCGTTTAATGTCTTAGGAACACCTGCTTCAAATGTCATAGTAATATATTCAGGTTCATTAGGAGCTTTTTCAGGAGAAACACCTAATACTAATAAATGATTATAATCAGGTTCGTTTGCAGGATCTTCTAATTCTAAACCTTCATGGCTGATGTGCCAAAGGTTACGGTCACGACTGTAGCTGTTATCAGCAGAGAATGGAAGATGAATACCATGTGCTTTACAGTATTCAATTTCGTCTTCACGAGACTGCATACCCCACTTGTCATCTCTCCAAGGAGCAATGATTTTTAAATCAGGAGCAAGAGCCTTGATACCAAGTTCAAAACGAATCTGGTCATTACCTTTACCGGTAGCACCGTGGCAAATAGCAGTAGCACCTTCTTTTCTTGCAATTTCTACTAATCTTTTGGCAATTCCCGGACGAGCCATAGAAGTACCTAATAAATATTTATTTTCATATACGGCACCAGCCTGAACACAAGGAACAATGTAATCTTCTGCAAATTCATCAATGATGTCTTCTATGTATAATTTGGAAGCACCGGATAATTTAGCACGTTCTTCCAAACCGTCTAATTCTTCTTCCTGACCGCAGTCGATACAACAGCAGACAACCTCATAATCATAATTTTCCTTTAACCATGGAATAATGGCAGTAGTATCAAGACCACCGGAATACGCTAAAATTACTTTTTCTTTCATTTTAAAATCCCTCCATTGAATTTATCGTAAATCTTATATCTAACTATACAATAGGATTCTAAAAAAGGCAAGTGAAAAAATATACATAAATAAATAATAAAAATTCACATATAGAGACAAAACGACGAAAAGAGAAAGTGAAAAGGAGTAAATAATGAATATATAATATTAAGGAAACGAATTTAAAACATTTTTTTTGAGAAAAAGAAAAAATATACATAATACTATTGCATAAAACAACAAATAAATGTATAATTATGCAAAGTAAGGTAAAAAACCCTTTACGAATAGGAAAAATTATATTACTATGGTAAAGAGCTAACGTTAAAAAATAGACAGGAAGGTGTGTTGATATGATAAAGGTAGGAATCATTGGAGCAACAGGATATGCAGGAGGAGAATTAGTGCGTATTTTACTTGGGCATAAGGAAGTAGAGATTAAGTGGTATGGCTCTAGAAGCTATATAGATGAGAAATATGCCAATGTATATCGTAATATGTTTCAATTGGTAGAAGACACCTGTTTGGATGATAATATAGAAGAACTGGCAAAACAGGTAGATGTTATTTTTACAGCTACTCCACAGGGATTTTTGGCAGGTGTTTTGACAGAAGAAATATTACAACATACCAAGGTAATAGATTTAAGTGCCGATTATCGTCTGAAGGATGTAGAGATTTATGAAGAATGGTATAAAATAGAACATAAGAGTCCGCAGTTTATAGAAGAAGCTGTTTACGGATTGTGTGAAGTAAACCGAGAAAAAGTAAAACAGGCAAGATTGGTGGCAAATCCGGGATGTTATACCACATGTTCCATTCTTACAGCTTATCCATTGATAAAAGAAGGTTTAATTGAGCCAAATACATTGATTGTAGATGCAAAATCAGGAACGTCCGGTGCAGGAAGAGGCGCAAAAGTGCAAAATCTTTTCTGTGAAGTAAATGAGAATATGAAAGCATATGCAGTAGCGACACATCGTCATACACCGGAGATTGAAGAACAGTTAGGATATGCAGCAGGAGAAAAGGTTGTGATTAACTTTACACCTCATTTAGTACCTATGAATCGAGGAATCTTAGCAACAGAGTATGCAAGCATGAAGAAAATACAGCAGCCGGACGGAAGTGTTACATATCCAACCTATGAGCAGGTAAAAGCAGCATATGATAAATATTACAAGGATGAATATTTTGTTCGTGTGTTAGACAAAGATCAGTGTCCGGAAACAAAATGGGTAGAAGGAAGTAATTTTGTAGATATTGGTTTTAAGATAGATGAACGTACCGGAAGAATTATTATGATGGGTGCGATTGATAATTTGGTAAAGGGAGCAGCAGGACAGGCAGTACAGAACATGAATTTACTGTTTGGATTACCTGAAAAAGAAGGATTGGAATTAGTTCCAATGTTCCCGTAAAAGAAAGGTTTTAGAGAGAAAAGGATGGAAAATAAAATGGATATAGTGATACGGGAAATGCATCTGGAGGATTACGATGAAGTGTATGCACTTTGGAAAACAATAAAAGGATTTGGCATTCGAAGTGTGGATGATTCCAGAGAGGGCATAGAGCGTTTTATTCGAAGAAATCCAACCACGAGTATTGTTGCAGAAGCGGAAGGAAAAATTGTAGGTGCAATTTTATGCGGACATGACGGACGACGCGGATGTTTTTATCATGTTTGCGTAGCAGAGGCATATCGTGAACACGGCATAGGAAAGCAAATGGCAGTGGCAGCTATGCGGGCATTACAAAAAGAGCATATTAATAAAGTTTGTCTCATAGCATTTAAAAGTAATGAAGTGGGAAATGCCTTTTGGAAAAGCGTAGGATGGACATTTAGAGAAGACTTGAATTATTATGATTTTACATTGAATGATGAGAATATTACAACTTTTCAATAAAGAAAAATAAGATAAACGTTAAGAAAAGCGTAGGAAAGGAAAAGATTATGGAGGTTATCACGGGCGGAGTTACCGCAGCAAAAGGATTTAAAGCCGCTGCAACAGCAGCAGGTATTAAGTATAAGGATCGTACGGATATGGCAATGATTGTAAGTACGGTACCGGCAGTATCAGCAGGAACATTTACTACCAATGTAGTAAAGGCGGCTCCGGTAAAATGGGATAGACAGACGGTAGAAAATGAAGAATATGCACAGGCAGTTGTAGTGAATGCAGGAATTGCCAATGCTTGTACCGGAGAAGAGGGGATGAGCTATTGCAAAAAGACAGCCGATACTGTACAGGAAGTGTTAGAAATTCCGGCAGAACAGGTATTAGTGGCATCTACCGGAGTTATTGGAATGCAGCTTCCCATTGACAGAATTCAAAGTGGTGTAAAGGCATTAGTGCCCAAGCTTTCCGAGAGCAAAGAAAGTGGACATGAAGCAGCCTGTGCAATTATGACTACCGATACAAAGCCAAAAGAAGTAGCAGTGACTTTTGAAGTAGAGGGAGTAACGGTAACCGTAGGTGGTATGTGTAAAGGTTCCGGTATGATTCATCCGAATATGTGTACCATGTTAAGCTTTGTTACAACAGATTGTGCAATTTCCAAGGAACTGTTGCAGGAAGCATTGCGTGAAGATATTAAGGATACTTATAACATGATTTCTGTGGATGGTGATACCTCTACCAATGATACCGTGTTATTACTTGCTAACGGAATGGCAGAAAATACGAAAATAACAGAAAAGAATGAGGCATATCAGAAATTTGTAGAGGCGTTAAACTACGTTAATACTACTTTAGCTAAAAAAATGGCAGGAGATGGCGAGGGTGCTACCGCATTATTTGAAACACAGGTAATTAATGCAGATACCAAAGAGAATGCGAAAGTTCTTGCAAAGTCTGTTATTTGTTCTTCTTTAACAAAAGCAGCTATTTATGGACATGATGCAAACTGGGGAAGAATTTTGTGTGCATTAGGCTATTCTGGTGTACAGTTTAATCCGGAAGCAATAGAGCTGTTCTTCCAGAGTAAGTCAGGAAAAATACAAATATATAAAGATGGTGTCGCAACAGATTACAGCGAAGAAGAGGCTACCAAGATATTATCGGATGAAGAAGTTACGGTATTGGTAGATATGAAGATGGGCAATGCCAGTGCAACTGCATGGGGCTGTGATTTGACCTATGATTATGTAAAAATTAATGCAGACTATCGGTCTTAAAAACAGATACGGGAAAGAGGATAAGAAAATGGAAGAAAAAAATATGCAGGAAATTTTACAAAAGGCAGAAGTGTTGATTGAAGCGCTTCCGTACATACAGCGTTTTAACCGAAAAATCATTGTAGTAAAATATGGTGGAAGTGCCATGGTAGACGAAGAACTGAAAAGAAGTGTGATTCAGGATGTGACTTTGCTAAAATTAGTAGGATTCAAACCAATCATTGTACACGGTGGTGGAAAAGAAATCAGTAAGTGGGTTGGCAAAGTAGGTATGGAACCGGAATTTATCAATGGTCTTCGTAAAACAGACGAAGCTACTATGGAAATTGCTGAAATGGTACTTGGAAAAGTGAATAAGTCTTTGGTTCAGATGGTAGAGGGACTAGGTGTGAATGCCATTGGAATCAGCGGAAAAGACGGTGGACTTTTAAAGGTAGATAAAAAATATTCCAATGGACAGGATATCGGTTATGTTGGAGAAGTAAAAGAAGTAAATCCTAAAATTTTATTTGATTTGCTGGAAAAAGATTTCCTGCCAATTATCTGTCCGGTAGGCTTAGATGACAATTACGATACTTACAATATCAATGCAGATGATGCGGCATGCGCCATTGCAAGAGCGGTAAATGCTGAAAAACTGGCATTTTTAACAGATATTGAGGGAGTTTATAAAGACCCGGCAGATAAGTCTACTTTAATTTCAGAATTAACAGTTTCCGGAGCTAAAGATTTGATTAATGGCGGCAACATTGGCGGTGGAATGTTACCGAAGCTTAACAATTGTATTGATGCCATTGACAATGGAGTTTCCAGAGTGCATATTTTAGATGGACGTATTCCACATTGTTTGTTGTTGGAAATATTTACCAATAAAGGAATCGGAACTGCTATTTTGGGCGATAGCGACGAGAAGTTCTACAAGGAGGAAGCATAATGGAACGGGAATTATTTATAGATAGTGCAGAACGTCATATATTACATACATATAATCGAAGTCATATCGTACTTGACCGTGGAGAGGGTGTGTATCTTTATGACACAGACGATTGTAAATATTTAGACTTTGCAGCAGGAATTGCAGTACAGGCACTAGGATATGGAAATAAGGAGTACAATGATGCTTTAAAACAACAGATAGATAAATTAGTGCACACTTCTAATCTGTATTACAATTTTCCGATTATACAGGCAGCCCGTAAATTATGTGCGGCATCACAGATGGATCGGGTATTTTTTACCAATAGTGGTGCAGAAGCCATTGAAGGAGCGTTGAAAACAGCAAAGAAATATGCATATGAAAAAGACGGATGTACAGACCATGAAATTATTGCAATGGAACATTCCTTTCATGGAAGAACATTAGGAGCTTTGTCTGTTACCGGAAATGCACATTATAGAGAACCATTTGAGCCATTGCCGGGAATTGTGAAATTTGCAGAATTTAATAATTTAGACAGTGTAAAAGCATTGGTAAATAAAAAAACTTGTGCCATTATCATGGAGACCGTACAAGGAGAAGGCGGCATTTATCCCGCAGAAAAAGAATTTTTAGCAGGAGTTAAAAAAATCTGCGAAGAAAACGATATTTTATTGATTTTAGATGAAATTCAGTGCGGAATGGGAAGAACCGGAAGTATGTTTGCATGGCAAAATTACGGAATTAAACCAGATATTATGACTTGTGCAAAGGCTTTGGGCTGTGGTGTACCGGTAGGAGCATTTGCAATGACACAAAAAGTTGCGGATCATTCTTTAAAACCGGGAGATCATGGTACTACTTATGGAGGAAATCCGTTTGTAGGAGCAGCAGTCAGCAAGGTGTTTGATATTTTTGAAGAGAAAAATCTGGTAGAACATGTGAAAGAGATTTCGGCTTATCTGGAAGAAAAGCTGGATGAGTTAGTGGAAGAGTATCCTTTCGTAAAAGCACGAAGAGGAATGGGACTGATACAGGGATTAGAGCTTACCATTCCGGTAGGAGAAGTAAGTGCCAGTGCATTAGAACACGGAGTAATCATTATTACAGCAGGAAATAATGTACTTCGTTTTGTACCACCACTCATTATTGAAAAAGAACATGTAGACGAAATGATAGAAAAACTAAAAAAAGCATTTTACGATTGTAAATAACGTATAAAAATTCCAATCATGGTATATCCTACTAAAAAAGAAAGCGGGGTACTTTAAATGATTGGAATTTTTATTGCTCTTTTATCAGGAGCATTGATGAGTGTACAGGGAGTATTTAATACAGAGGTGACAAAAAATACCAGTATGTGGGTAAGTAATAGCTGGGTACAATTTTCGGCGTTGGTGATTTGTCTGGTAACGTGGTTTTTTACAGACCGAAAAAGTTTTGCGGGAATATTACAAGTAGAACCAAAATATATGTTATTTGGCGGAGTGATTGGAGCACTTATCACTTATACAGTGGTAAAAAGTATGGCAGCACTGGGACCGGCGCAGGCAGTAATGTTGATTGTAGTATCACAGTTAATTGTGGCATACTTAATTGAAGTATTTGGTATTTTTGGGGTAGACAAGCAGCCCTTTGAATGGAGAAGAATCCTTGGAATGGCAGTCTGTATCGGAGGAATTATCTTATTCAAATGGGAATAAAATATTTTTGAAATACTCTTGTAATAAATGAAAAATTTCGTTACAATAGAGAAGATTCGTGAATAAGACTTTTCCCATAGTTGAAAGGTGGGAAAGGCATGAAAAGAAATAGAATATATATTGTAATGTTGTTTTTCTGTATGCTTGTAATGGGAGGATGCCGGCAGGAGCCTCAAATGGAGATACAGCAAACAGAAAATTTAGAAGAAACAGAAAAAGCAGAAAATTTAGAGAATGAAAAAACAGAGGTATCTGAAGCAAAGATTTATGTACAGGTATCTGGAGCAGTGGCGTCTCCGGGCGTTTATGAGCTGGCAGAGGGCAGTCGTATTTTTGAGGCAGTTGCACTTGCAGGCGGCATTAAAGAAGATGCAGATGCAAGTCAGATAAATCAGGCACAAAAGCTTTCTGACGGTGAAATGATTTATATCAAATACCAAGGTGAAGAAGACACAGAAAGTATAGTGACTGAGCAGCAGACAGATGAAAGAATCAATCTGAATACTGCCACAGAAGAACAGTTAATGACATTGCCGGGTATCGGTGAGGCAAAGGCAAAAAGTATTATTGCATGGCGAGAAGCAAACGGAGGCTTTACCCAAATTGAGGATTTGATGAAAATAGAGGGAATCAAGGAGGGTATTTATTCTAAAATAGAGAGCAGCATTAGAGTTAATTGAGGTGAAAAAATGGCGAAAAAGGTTCTTGTAGTAGACGATGAAAAATTAATTGTAAAAGGAATTCGTTTCAGTTTGGAACAGGATGGAATGGAAGTAGATTGTGCTTATGATGGTGAAGAAGCACTGAAGATGGCAACAGAAAATCAATATGATATGATTTTGTTGGATATTATGCTTCCAAAACTGGATGGTTTTCAAGTGTGCCAGCAGATTCGTGAATTTTCTCAGGTACCTATTGTCATGCTGACGGCAAAAGGAGATGACATGGATAAGATTCTTGGATTAGAGTATGGCGCAGATGATTACATAACAAAACCATTTAACATTCTTGAAGTAAAAGCAAGAATTAAGGCAATTATGCGAAGAACTGCGCAGAGTCATCCGAAGGAAGAACAACAAAAAGTAATTGAAAACGGAGACTTGAAGTTAGATTGCGAGAGCCGTCGTTTATTTATTTTAGGAAAAGAAATCAATCTGACAGCTAAGGAGTTTGACCTGTTAGAGCTTTTGGTTTTAAACCCGAATAAAGTGTACAGCAGAGAGAATCTGCTTAATATGGTTTGGGGATATGAATATCCGGGTGATGTTCGTACCGTAGACGTACATGTGCGCCGCCTGCGAGAGAAGATTGAGAAGAACCCAAGTGAACCAAGATATGTACACACCAAATGGGGTGTGGGTTACTATTATCAGGGATAGCAGATAAGGGGTAAAGAAATGAAAAAAATGAAATTTTTACACAGCCTGAAGTTCAGGCTGTTTCTAATTCTGGCAGTTGTAGGAATATTGCCTAATGTTGTATTACGGGTAGGAATGCTAAAGACATACGAGAATCGTGCGGTATCTAACCGTAGTATTGACATTTTAAGTCAGGCAAAAATGCTTGGAAATCAAATTGTTACATATAATTATATTCAGGATACTTCTTCTGAAGTAATCAATACGCAGTTAGAATTGCTTTCTAATATTTATGATGGAAGAGTCCTTATTATTAATAATGGATTTCAGGTTGTAAAAGATACCTACGGATTAGACACAGGTAAGACTATTATTTCTGAGGAAGTGGTAAAAAGTTCCCAAGGACAGGAAATTTCGAAATATGATTCAAAGTATCGGTATATTGAAATGACCATTCCACTGAAAGATACAACTACAAAAGAGGTACAAGGGATCATGCTGGTGAGCGTTTCCACGGACAGCATACTTTCAAATTACGATTATTTGAAAAATAACGCACTGGTAATTGAAATTGCCAATGGGATTGTCATTTTGGCAGTAGCACTGTTCTGGGCAAACCATTTATTAAAACCATTTGGCAGAATGACTCATTCTTTAGAAGAAATTCAGACCGGCTATGGAGAAGAACAACTGATGATTTCGGATTATTCAGAGACAGAGGCAATTTCTGATGCATTTAATCAGATGTTAGGCAGGATGCGTGTAATTGATGAATCCAGACAGGAATTTGTATCAAATGTGTCACATGAATTAAAAACACCATTGACTTCTATGAAAGTATTGGCAGACTCCTTATTGGATCAGGAAGATGTGCCGGCAGAACTATATAAGGATTTTATGGGAGATATTGCAGAGGAAATCGAGCGTGAGAATAAGATTATTAATGACTTGTTATCTTTGGTAAAAATGGATAAGTCTGCAGGAAGTTTGAATATTGCAGTGGTTAATGTAAATGAGCTTCTGGAAACGATTATGAAACGTCTGCGCCCAATTGCAGAGAAACAAAACATTGAACTGGTATTAGAAAGTTTCCGACCGGTTAGCGCAGAGATTGACGAAGTAAAGATTTCTTTGGCATTGACCAACTTAGTAGAGAATGCCATTAAGTATAATAAGCCGGAAGGATGGGTACATGTATCATTGAATGCAGATCATAAGTATTTCTTTGTTCGTGTAGAAGACTCCGGAATCGGAATTCCGGAAGAATCCTTAGAGCATATTTATGAACGATTTTATCGTGTAGACAAGTCTCATTCCAGAGAAATTGGTGGAACAGGACTTGGACTTGCAATTACGAGAAATGCAGTATTAATGCATCGAGGAGCTATTAAGGCGCATAGTAGAGAAGGGGAAGGAACTATTTTTACCGTTCGTATTCCTCTGACATATATTGCATAGTAGGAGGATAGCATGAAAAGAAGGGAAAACAGGTGTATACTGTTAATTTTTCTCTTGCTGTTGGGAACAGTAATGGCTTGTGGGGAAAAGAAACAGAAAACATCAGATTATTATATTTACTATTTAGATAAGGATAAAACAAAGATTGTAGCAGAAGGATTTGAGCCAAAGGCATCAGATACGCAAGGGATGATAAAGGAAATGCTGAAGGCACTTTCTAAGAATACAAATAGTCCTGATTATCAGACTGCAATGCCCCAAGAGGTACAGGTGAATGATTGGAAATTAGAAAATGCCCAGTTGTATTTGTATTTTAACAATTCCTATGGTGAAATGGACAATGTAGCGGAAGTGTTGTGTCGGGCAGCCGTAGTACGCACCTTGACTCAGATAAAAGGTGTGGATTGTATTTCATTTTATATAGGAGATTCTCCATTGATTGATGCAAATGGAGCACCGGTTGGTTTGATGACGGCAGAGAGCTTTGTGGAAAATCCCGGAGAACAGATTAATGCTATTTTAAGTTCAGAGATTACACTTTATTTTGCCAACAAAGATGGAACAAAATTAGTGCCGGAAGTACAGGAAGTTCATTATAGCAGTAATATTTCCATGGAAAAATTGATTATGGAACATCTGTTAAAAGGACCGGAAAATAAGGAACTTCGTTCCGCAGTTCCACAGGAAACTAAGTTAGTGAGTGTTTCTGTATTGGATGGAGTATGTTTTGTGAACCTAGACGAAGGATTTCTAAATCAAAACTATGAAATTGCAGAGCCAATTGTAATCTACTCCATTGTAGATTCTTTGGTGGAACTTCCTAATATTAACAAAGTTCAGATTGCAGTAAATGGAGACAGTGACAAGATATATCGTGATAAGTATGACTTAGCTGTTATGTATGATCGCAATTTGGATTATCTGGATGCAGGAGCAGAAACAGAGGCGGAGCAAAAGGAAGAAGATAAGGAGGATGCGGGTGACTAACAGAACCGTTTTGTGCCTGGCGGCTTCCTTTGCTGTCGGGCTTTTGTATGGAAAGGAACAAGAAATAAGTATTTTCTTTTGTCTGTTCGTTTTTTGTCTGTTTCGTATTTTTTATCTGAAACGACAACGGGGAAAGCAAACGATTCCCATTACGGTATTACATATGATATTGTGTATGATACTTTTTGCTGGCGGGGTATCTCATTATAGCCATCGGCAGATAGAATTGCAAAAGGTACAGCAGTATGCAAAAAATCAGAAAACCATTCAGGTTCAAGGTAGAATCTACCAGAAAGAACAAAAACAGGAACAATTCATTTATTATCTAGAGGATGCATGGATTTTGAAAGATGGGAAGTACGAACCCTCTAATAAAATTCAGGTATACACTTCAAAAGATTCATATAGCATCGGAAACTGTATTCAGGCAGTGGGCGAATATGAAGCATTTCAACTTCCTCGTAACGAGGGAAATTTCAATGAAGAACAGTACTATTACAGTAAAAATATCGGATTGCGCATGACAGCATATGAAGAAAAATTGTTAGATGGAAGTGTGCAAAAATATAAGATATGGTTGTTAGAAAAAAGACAAAAAATGGAACAGGTCTTTTTGCAGACTATGCCGGAACAGGCAGCAGGTATCATGGCGAATATGACCTTGGGCAGTAAAAATCTTGCAGACAGAGAGATAAAAGCACTTTATCAAAAAGCGGGGATTTCTCATGTACTGGCAGTTTCGGGACTCCATGTATCTATTTTCGGAATGGGATTGTATCGACTGTTAAGACGTCTGTATTGTCCGATTCCCCTAGCCTCCGTATTAGCATCAGGAATGGTATATAGTTTTGGCATACTAACGGGAATGGAATTGTCTACCTGTCGGGCGATTGTTATGTTTTTCCTAATGATGCTGGCAGGAATGCTTCGCTATACATACGATACTATAACAGCATTGAGTGTAAGTGCGCTGTTACAATTATGGGAAAATCCCCTTGTTCTATGGTATGCAGGATTTCTGCTTTCTTATACAGCAGTTTTAGGAGCAGTGGTTATTACACGAATAGTGAAAAATCTTCAAAGTAAAAAAAGCGGAGCATTTTTGGAAACCATGCAAAGCAGTCTGTGTATTCAGATGGCGACATTGCCGGTCTTATTGTATTTTTATTATGAAGTGTCACTTTACAGTATTGTGGTAAATGGGATAGTACTTCCGTTTATGGGAATATTACTTTTCTTAGGAGCAATTGGAGGTATCGTTGGTCTGTTTCATATGGGAATGGCAGCAATGATATTAAAAATACCAACTGGAATTTTAATGGTGTGTCAATGGGTTTGTCAATTTTTTATAAATTTGCCTAGGAGCAATCTGATTACAGGGAAGCCTTCTATGGAAAAAATTGTGGTGTATTATATTGTCTTAAGCGTATTGATGTATATTGTATACAAAACGGAAAAGAAACGGTATTTTCTATGTGGAATCCTATGGATGTGTATGCTATGTTTAGGAAATAGTCAAAAAGGCGCAGAAGTGGATTTTCTGGATGTAGGACAGGGGGATGGCATCTATCTGCAATCAGAACAGGGAAATGGTGTATTTATAGATGGAGGAAGTACCGATGTAGGAAAGGTGGGTACTTATCGAATGTTGCCGTTTTTCAAATACTATGGCAGAACAGAAATTTCCTTGTGGTTTGTATCTCATATGGATGAAGACCACACTAGCGGATTAAAGGAGATACTGGAGGAAGGTTATCCCGTAAGAAATATTGTGTTTGCAGAAAGTGTTGTACGAGATGAGGCATTGGAAAGCTTAGTGGAGCTGGCAGAAGAAAACGGCAGTAAAATACATTATCTAAAGGCAGGGGAGTCTATTACCTTAGACGAAATGCGATTTACAGTAATTTATCCATGGGAAGAGGGAACAGGCCGAAATGAAAATTCGATGGTGCTGTTAGCAGAAGTAGACGGGATGAAAGGAATTTTTTCGGGAGATATTGGAAAAGAACAGGAGCTGGAATTAATAGAAAGCGGGAAACTGAAAAAATATTTAAAAGAACCCCTTACATTTTATAAAGCGGCACACCATGGTTCGGATAATTCCAATAGTCTGGAATTTTTAGAAACCATTGAGCCGCAGCTTACGGTGGTGTCTTGCGGGAAAAATAATTCCTATGGGCATCCCGGAAAAGAAGCAGTAGCTCATATGGAGCAGACAAAGACAAAAATCTATTACACCATGGAAAATGGACAGATAAAGCTGAAAAAAGGAGAGAATGGACTTGTCTTATGGAAATTTCAAAATTGACAGTATAGGTAAAATGATATTATACTAGTAACGGTATAACCTTTGGAGGAATGATTGTGAAGAGCATAGACGAAGATATTAAGAATGGAACATTTCAGAAAGTATATTTACTGTATGGTGAAGAAACCTATCTGAAAAAACAGTATAAAAATAAATTAAAACAGGCATTGTCAAAGCCAGACGATACCATGAATGCTGCATTTTTTGAAGGAAAAGACATTAATCCGGGAGAAATCATTGATTTAGCAGAGACAATGCCTTTTTTCGCAGACCGCAGATTGATTATGTTGGAAAACAGTGGTGTATTTAAGAGTGCCAATGATGAGTTGGCGGCATATATGAAAGAAATTGCAGAAACTACCTGCTTTGTATTTATGGAAGAAGAGATTGATAAACGCAATAAGATGTTTAAGGCAGTCAAAGAGGCAGGGAGAATTGTAGAGTTTCCACGACAGACAGAGGCAATATTGACACAGTGGATATTGGCGAGGTTGAAGCGGGAAAATAAGAAAATCACTCAGTCGGTATTGCAGTTATTTTTAACTAAGACCGGAAATGATATGGAAAATATTGACAGGGAACTGGAAAAACTGTTTTGCTATACATTGGGAAAAGAAGTGATTACAGCAGAAGATGTAGAAGCGGTTTGTGTAACACAGACCACAGGTAAGATATTTGATATGGTAAATGCCATAGCAGAGAAGAAACAAAAACAGGCATTGGAGTTGTATTATGATTTATTGGCATTAAAAGAGCCGCCAATGCGAATCTTATTTTTAATTGCAAGACAGTTTCAAATACTGCTTCAGGTAAAAGAGTTAAGTGGGCGTGGATATGATAATAAGTTTATTGCATCAAAGGCAGGAATACCGGAGTTCACAGTGCGTAGAAACCAAGCACAGGCGAGAAGCTTTTCAAAGGAACAGTTAAGAGAGGCAGTAGCAGATTGTGTACAGTCTGAAGAAGATGTAAAGACAGGAAATATGAATGACCGAATGGCAGTAGAATTACTGATTGTAAAATATAGTGCAAAGTAGGAATTTCATGCACTTTCATACTGTAACATAACATCATGCGTATCCCTCTCGGAGAGCTACTTTATAGGAGATTGCGAAGAAATTTCCTATAAAGTAAAAAAAGAACGTTGACATGACGGTATCAACGTTCTTTTTTATTTTATTTACACTAATAACTAAGCGATTCCATTAACTGCTTTGGTTAAACGGGAAACCTTTCTAGCTGCATTGTTCTTGTGGTAAACACCCTTAGAAGCAGCTTTGCTGATCTCAGAAGTAGCAGCTACTAATGCTACCTGTGCAGCTTCCTTATCCTTTGCTGCAACAGCAGCTTCTACCTTTTTAATAGAAGTCTTAACAGCAGATCTGATAGACTTATTACGAGCTGCTCTAGTCTCAGTTACTAAGATTCTCTTTTTTGCTGATTTAATGTTAGCCAATCCGTACACCTCCAATATTAAAAATTGATTTTGTTAATTATATTGTTTCATTAAAGCCGGACACGGACGTTCTAATGTAAACATACTCATATAGTTTAGCCCGAAAATTTATATCTGTCAATACATATTTTGGGATTTTTTGCAAAAAATAATTACAATTCACAGCGTTATAGAAAGAATAAAGAGCCAATGGAGGGAAAAATATGGAACAGCTTCAAGTGCGAACAGACTTGGCGTTAGAGACACGAGAAAAATTTGAAGAGGATAATGTAGAAATTAAAGGGGTGAAAGTAGAAGAAAAATATGTAGAGGAAACAGAAATCAAAGTTACCACCATGGTAATTGAAACGGAAAATGGTGCGAGGGCAATGGGACGTCCAAAAGGAAATTATATCACGTTAGAAGCACCGGACATGGACGGGCAGGATGAGGAGTATCATCAAAGAATTTCCGTAGAATTGGCAAAAATCATAAGAAACCTACTGCCCAAAACAAAAGAAAAGTTATCTGTGTTAATTGTCGGTCTTGGAAATCGGGAAGTAACACCAGATGCACTAGGACCACGAGTGGTAGATCATATGATGATTACACGCCATGTATTAAAAGAGTTTGGAAAATATGCATTTGGAGAAGAAGAGGTAACTTCTGTAAGTGGGATTGTTCCGGGAGTGATGGCACAGACAGGAATGGAGAGTCAGGAAATCATTCGGGGAATTATTGAAGAGACAGCACCGGATGTTTTGATTGCAGTTGATGCCTTGGCGGCACGCAGTACCAAGCGTTTGAGCCGTACCATACAGATTACCGATACCGGAATCAATCCGGGGTCAGGGGTTGGAAATCATCGTCATGGATTATCTAAGGAAACAGTAGGTATTCCGGTAATTGCAATCGGTGTACCGACGGTGGTGGATGCTGCAACCATTGTAAGTGATACTATGCAGAATTTGATACAGGCAATGGAAGAAAGTGCCCATTTACAGTCTTTAAGTACCGGACTAAATGCATTAAACGCTATGGAAAAATATGAGTTAATACGGGAATTATTATCCCCACAGTTGAATACAATGTTTGTGACACCAAAGGATATTGATGAGTCAGTAAGAAAGTTAAGTGATACGATTTCAGAAGGACTCAATATTGCATTAGCATAAAAGAAATGGTACAGGCATATACTTAACTATTGGCGATATAAATGGAAGTTATAGGAAATGAGGAATAATTTGATAAAAAGAAGAAAAGGAACAGGAAAACGGTTACAGTATCTTCTGGGGGCAACTAGTGTTCTGTTGGTATTTGTGTGTTATCAAAATATGTCGGCACTTGGGAAAGGACCGGCAATTCATCAGATTGGAAATTATTTACAAGAAAAGATAGCAGTCAGTGCGTGGAAAAATTGCATGCCGGCTATGTTAGAACAGACAGAGGAAAAGGAAGCAAAGAAAAGTATGGGAGAAATTCTAATGGGGAAAATAGAAACGCTGTTTCCTATTTATGAATATACAGACGAAGTGGAGGAATATCCCACTCAAATTGAAAGCGAATTGAGTTATGAGGCTGCCTGTGCGGCAGAAGGTGCAGAAGAATGTAAAATGTTAGAGGAAAATCAAAGAGCAGGACAAATACAAGAAACAGCAAAAGGAATTGCAGAAGCACCCATACAGCAAAATCTTTTAGTAACACCACAGGAACCAGCAGCAACATCAGGTGATAATATGCAAAAAGTTGTAGAGATTCCAAGAGAAAAGCTCTATGACTTTGACTTTTTGATTCACAATTTTTATCAGGTGGATAGAACCACTACCATTGATGGTACAAAGTTAAATCCAGACTTACTTTTAGGAAAAAGTATGAAGTTACAAGGAGGGAACGAAGCACCGCAGATTTTAATCTATCATACTCATTCTCAAGAAGGGTATAGTGATTCAACGCCGGGAGATGCAAATACAAGTGTTGTTGGAGTAGGAGAATATTTAGCAGGTCTTTTGCGAGAAAAATATGGATTTAATGTGATACATCATACCGGAGAATATGATGTAAAGGATAGAGATAATGCGTATTCTTATGCAGGACCGGCATTGCAGCAGATATTAGCAGAAAATCCATCGATTGAAGTGGTAATTGACCTGCATCGTGATGGGGTAGCAGACACTACAAGATTAGTTTCTGAAGTAAATGGAAAACAAATGGCACAGGTTATGTTTTTTAATGGACTAAGTCATACCACGAAAAATGGAGATTTAGCTAATTTGCCCAATCAGTATTTAGAAGATAATCTTGCGTTTTCCTTTCAAATGAAGTTGGCAGCAGAAGAATATTATCCGGGGTTTACCCGTGCTATCTATTTAAAAGGGTATCGTTATAATTTGCATTATTGTCCGAGAAGCTTGTTAGTGGAGGTAGGGGCACAAACCAATACCCTGCAGGAAGCCATGAATTCCATGGAACCACTGGCAGATTTATTACATAAGGTTTTAACACAATAAAAGAGAAGAGATGAATACGATGCAGAAAGTGCGTGTTGTTACACTAAAAGACATACAAGAGGAAGCATATTCAGGGATGTTGAAAAAGATAAAAGCAGATTACTGGAATGGTGTAAAAACAACAGAATATGGGATTTGCGGAAGTTTTCAGATGCATAATGGAAAAAGAGTCAAGCCGTTATGGATTGTATTTTTCTTAAATAAGCAGGAATTGCTATTGGTGACATTAAAAGACGAAACAGATATTTTTAAAGAAATAAAAAGACGAGAAAACGAGAATATGCAGCAAGAGGGAGTTGCAAATATTTTTGATACAATTTTAACAAGAGGAGAACAAGTGGTAGAAGAAATGGAACAATATCTCATCAACATGGAACGGGAAATTGTGGCAGGAAAGATTGAAAGAAATCGAAATCAAGCGATTTTTGAATGTAAGCGCACCTTGGCATTATGGAAAAATGACTATGGACAGCTTTTGAGCGTGATAGAAGGTGTTACCGGAAGAGAACAGGAAATGACAGAAGAATGTGCCTGTTACTTTCGGATTTATGAAAACAAAGTGAGAAGAATGACGGAACAGATACAATTTTTATATGAAGAACTGGTGCATGTGCGAGAAGCCTTAGATGCGGCAATAGCCTATGAACAGAATCGGATTATGAAAGTATTTACCACCGTTACAACGATTTTTATGCCATTAACACTGGTGGCAGGTTGGTATGGAATGAATTTTACAAATATGCCGGAACTGACATGGCACTATGGATATTTGTTTGTAGCAGTTTTAAGCGTGACAGTAGTAATTGCCTGCATCTTGTTTTTTAGAAAAAAGAAACTCTTGTAAAGATTGTCAAGTTTCAAAGAGTTGTGTTATACTAGTTGCACGATAAGAGATTTGGAGGAACGGAAATGACAATGGATCAGAGTAAAATTAGAAATTTTTGCATTATTGCACATATAGATCACGGAAAATCAACCTTAGCAGACCGTATTATTGAAATGACAGGATTACTTACCAGTCGGGAAATGCAGGCGCAGGTGTTAGATAATATGGAATTAGAGCGGGAACGTGGAATTACCATTAAGGCGCAGACTGTTCGAATTGTATATAAGGCAAAAGACGGAGAAGAATATATCTTCAATTTGATTGATACACCGGGGCATGTAGACTTTAACTATGAGGTTTCCAGAAGCCTTGCAGCTTGTGATGGAGCTATTTTGGTGGTAGATGCAGCGCAGGGAATTGAGGCGCAGACCTTGGCAAATGTATATCTTGCATTAGACCACGATTTAGACGTACTTCCGGTAATCAATAAGATTGACCTGCCAAGTGCAGAACCGGACAGAGTGGTAGAAGAAATTGAAGATGTAATTGGAATCGAGGCACAGGATGCACCTAGAATTTCAGCAAAGACCGGATTAAATGTAGAGGAAGTATTAGAGCAGATTGTATCTAAGATACCGGCGCCGGGCGGAAGTCCGGATAATCCATTGCAGGCATTGATTTTTGATTCTTTATACGATTCTTATAAGGGAGTTATTGTGTTCTGCCGTATTAAGGAAGGTAGAGTAAAGCCGGGAACAAGTATCAAAATGATGGCAACAGGAGCAGCAGCAGAAGTTGTGGAAGTAGGGTATTTTGGTGCAGGACAGTTTATACCATGTGAAGAATTAAGTGCGGGAATGGTTGGTTATATTACTGCAAGTTTGAAAAATGTAAGAGATACCCGTGTAGGTGATACCATTACTGATGCTAATCGTCCATGCAGTGAACCGCTTCCGGGATATAAGAAAGTAAATCCAATGGTATATTGCGGAATGTATCCGGCAGATGGGGCAAAGTATCCGGATTTAAGAGATGCATTGGAAAAATTACAATTAAATGATGCAGCACTGCAATTTGAACCGGAGACTTCCATTGCACTGGGATTTGGTTTTCGATGTGGATTTTTAGGACTGTTGCATTTGGAAATCATTCAGGAACGTTTAGAGCGAGAATATAATCTGGACTTAGTTACCACAGCACCGGGTGTTATTTACAAGGTGCATAAGACCAATGGAGAAATGATTGAACTGACCAATCCGTCTAATTTACCAGACCCATCAGAGATTGAATATATGGAAGAACCAATGGTAAGCGCAGAGATTATGGTAACAAGTGAATTTATAGGTGCCATTATGGATTTGTGTCAGGAGCGACGTGGTATCTATATTGGAATGGAATACATGGAAGAGACAAGAGCACTGATTAAGTATGATTTACCATTGAATGAAATTATATATGATTTCTTTGATGCATTAAAATCGCGTTCCAGAGGGTATGCTTCCTTTGATTATGAAATGAAAGGTTATGTACGTTCCGAATTAGTGAAACTGGATATTTTAATTAATAAAGAAGAAGTCGATGCACTTTCCTTTATCGTGCATAGCGATAGTGCCTATGAACGTGGAAGAAAGATGTGCGAGAAGTTAAAGGAAGAAATTCCAAGACATTTATTCGAGATTCCAATTCAGGCAGCCGTTGGTGGAAAAGTCATTGCCAGAGAAACGGTAAAGGCTATGCGAAAAGACGTATTAGCAAAATGTTACGGTGGTGACATCAGTCGTAAGAAGAAGCTTCTGGAAAAACAGAAAGAAGGTAAGAAACGAATGCGCCAGATTGGAAATGTAGAGATTCCGCAAAAAGCATTTATGAGCGTACTGAAGTTGGATGATAAGTAGAAAACAACCGTAGAAAGGTTTGGAAAAATGAAAGAATTAGAACTTTATATACACATTCCCTTTTGTGTAAAAAAATGTTTCTATTGTGATTTTTTGTCAATGCCTGTGGATGAAAGTATCCGCAGGCATTATGTGTGTAAATTAATAGAAGAAATAGAATATAAATCAGAAAAATATAAAGAATATGAAGTGAGTTCTCTGTTTTTTGGCGGTGGTACGCCTTCCATTCTTTCTGAAACACAGATAGCAGAAATTATGAAAGCCTTGCAGAAGAATTTTTCTATCAAAAGTGATGCAGAAATTACCATAGAATGTAATCCGGGAACTTTAACCGGACAGAAGCTGTCTGCCTATAAACAGTGTGGTATCAATCGCATCAGTATAGGATTGCAGTCTGGGAATAATCAGGAATTGAATATGCTGGGAAGAATACACACCTATGAGGAATTTTTGCAGAACTATGATTTGGTGCGAAAAATCGGGTTTGATAATGTAAATGTGGACCTAATGTCTGCATTGCCGGGACAAACTGTTTCAGATTGGGAGGATACGCTGACAAAAGTTTTGAAATTAAAACCGGAGCATATTTCAGCATACAGTTTAATAATAGAAGAAGGAACGCCATTCTATCAGACTTACGAGAAAGACGAGCTGCGCAGGCAGGAGGGAGAAAGACCACAATATCTGCCAAGTGAGGAAACAGAGCGAGCCATGTATGAAGTGACACGCAGTATCTTAGCTCAAAAAGGCTACGAACGTTATGAGATTTCCAATTATGCAAAAAAAGGAATGGAATGTAAGCATAATATAGGCTATTGGACAAGGAAAAATTATCTTGGACTGGGACTTGGAAGTGCATCTTTAGTGGAAAATGTACGATTTTCCAATTCCTCAGATTTAAAAGAATATTTGAACGGAAAATTTGAACCGCAGGAAAAAGAAGTTCTGACACGAAAAGAGCAGATGGAAGAATTTGCTTTTTTGGGACTGCGCATGATGGAAGGTATCAGCCGCAGAAGATTCGAGGAAACGTTTGGTGTAGCAATAGAAGCAGTTTACGGAGAAGTGATACACAAGATGACAGAGCTTGGTTTGCTAACACAGCAGGCAGGTCATATCATGCTGACAGAAGACGGGATTTCCGTCAGTAATTATGTAATGAGTGAGTTTTTATTGAAAATATAAAAAAAATATAAAATATGAAAAATAGTATTGACAATGAAAAGTGATAGTGCTATGTTAAGTACATAGATATTAGCACTCTAATTAAATGAGTGCTAACAAAAGAAAAGGAGGGTGCAGAGGATGGAGTTAGATGACAGAAAAGTAAAGATTCTGGATGCGATTATTCGTAATTATCTGGATACAGGAGAACCGGTAGGCTCTCGAACAATTTCAAAATATTCTGATTTGAATTTAAGCTCTGCGACCATCCGAAACGAGATGTCTGATTTAGAAGAAATGGGCTATATACTTCAGCCCCATACTTCAGCAGGAAGAATCCCTTCTGATAAGGGTTATCGCTTTTATGTAGATAATCTGATGAGGGAAAAGGATAGAGAAGTTACAGAGATGAAGGAGTTCATGATTGAACATACCAATAAGATGGAACAGGTACTGCAGCAGGTAGCAAAGGTATTGGCGACCAATACCAATTACGCCGCAATGATTACAGCACCGTCTTATCAAAGAAATAAGGTGAAATTCCTTCAGTTATCCCAAATGGACAATGATCAGATACTTGCAGTTATAGTAATGGAGGGAAACATTGTAAAAAATAAAATGATTCCCACAAGGGAAGCCTTGGACAATGAAACAATCTTAAAATTAAATATTTTGTTAAACACAAGTCTGAATGGGCTTTCCGTAGAACAGATTAACCTTAGCACCATAGCAAAGCTAAAAGAACAAGCAGGAATCCACAGTAATATCGTAGGGGATGTGCTGGATGCATTGGCAGAAGCAATTCAAGAGGATGAAGATTTGGAAATTTACACCAGCGGTGCAACCAACATTTTGAAATATCCGGAATTAAGCGATTCGGGTAAGGTCAGTGAATTGTTATCCGCTTTTGAAGAAAAACAGCAGTTGGTCGGCTTGGTAAATGATACATTAGCATCCGATGAGACAGGAATTCAGGTTTATATTGGTGATGAATCACCGGTTAAGAATATGAAGGATTGCAGTGTGGTAACAGCCACATATGAGTTAGGTGAGGGAATGCATGGAACGATTGGTATTATCGGACCAAAGCGAATGGATTACGAAAATGTTATGGACAATCTGAAGACTTTGAAAGTACAACTAGATACAGTATTTAAGAAACCGAAAAAGGAATAGGAAGGTGATTAGGTAATGGCTGAAAATCAAAATAAGGATATAAACGAAGTAGAAACAGAAGAAACCACAGAAAAAGTACAAGAAAGTGCTCAGGCGGAGGAAACTTCAGAAGCAGCAGAAACCAGAGAAGAAGCGGAAGAGACAGAAGAGACAGAAGCTTCAGAAGACGGTGAAGAGAAAAAAGGATTTTTCAAAAAGAAAGAAAAAAAGAGCAAACAGGAAGAAAAAATAGAAGAACTGACTGACAGAGTAAAACGTCAGATGGCAGAGTTTGATAACTTCCGTAAGCGTACAGAAAAAGAAAAGACACAGATGTTCGAAGTTGGAGCAAAAAGTGTAATTGAAAAGATTTTACCGGTAGTAGATAACTTTGAAAGAGGTTTGGCAGCAGTACCGGAAGAACAAAAGGAAGATGCTTTTGTTCAGGGAATGGAAAAAATCTATAAACAGTTAATGACAGAGTTAGAAAGTCTGGAAGTACTTCCGATTGAAGCAGTTGGAACAGAATTCAATCCGGAATTTCACAATGCAGTAATGCAGGTGGAAAATGAAGAATTAGAATCCGGTATGGTAGCACAGGAATTACAAAAAGGTTACATGTATCGTGATACAGTAGTAAGACACAGTATGGTGGCTGTTGTACAGTAATCATATTGATGGAATAAATAGTAAACATTTAAATTTTTAGATAATCAATTTTAGGAGGTCGCTATTATGAGCAAAATAATTGGTATTGACTTAGGAACAACAAACAGCTGTGTAGCAGTTATGGAAGGTGGTAAACCAGTAGTTATCGCCAATACAGAAGGAGCAAGAACAACACCATCTGTTGTTGCATTTACAAAAACAGGTGAAAGATTAGTTGGTGAACCGGCAAAACGTCAGGCTGTTACAAACGCAGAAAAGACAATTTCTTCAATTAAGAGAGAAATGGGAACAGAGCATAAGAGAGCAATTGATGACAAGAATTATTCTCCACAGGAAATTTCCGCTATGATTCTTCAGAAGTTAAAAGCTGATGCAGAAAATTACTTAGGAGAAAAAGTAAGCGAAGCAGTTATTACCGTACCTGCATACTTCAACGATGCTCAGCGTCAGGCAACAAAGGATGCTGGTAAAATCGCAGGATTGGATGTAAAACGTATTATCAACGAGCCAACAGCAGCAGCTTTAGCATACGGTTTGGATAATGAAAAAGAACAGAAAATCATGGTTTACGATTTAGGTGGTGGTACATTCGACGTATCCATTATCGAAATCGGTGAAGGTGTTATCGAAGTATTATCTACTTCAGGAGATAACAAATTAGGTGGTGATGACTTCGACCAGAAGATTACAGACTATATGTTAGCTGAATTTAAGAAAACAGAAGGCATTGATCTTTCTAATGATAAGATGGCTCTTCAGAGATTAAAAGAAGCAGCAGAAAAAGCAAAGAAAGAATTATCTTCTGCAACAACAACAAACATTAACTTACCATTTATCACAGCAACAGCAGAAGGTCCAAAGCATTTTGATATGAACCTGAGCAGAGCAAAATTTGATGAGTTAACACATGACTTAGTAGAAAGAACAGCAATTCCGGTACAGAACGCATTAAAAGATGCAGGACTTACCGCATCTGATTTAGGTCAGGTATTGTTAGTAGGTGGTTCTACACGTATTCCGGCAGTTCAGGATAAGGTAAAACAGTTAACCGGAAAAGAGCCAAGTAAAACATTGAACCCAGATGAATGTGTTGCTTTAGGTGCATCTATTCAGGGCGGTAAATTAGCTGGTGATGCCGGTGCAGGTGAAATCTTACTGTTAGACGTAACACCATTGTCTCTGTCTATTGAAACAATGGGTGGTGTAGCAACCAGATTGATTGAAAGAAATACAACAATTCCTACTAAGAAGAGTCAGATTTTCTCTACTGCAGCAGATAATCAGACAGCCGTTGATATCAACGTAGTACAAGGTGAAAGACAGTTCGCTAGAGACAACAAGTCCTTAGGACAGTTCAGATTAGATGGAATCCCACCAGCAAGACGTGGAGTACCTCAGATTGAAGTAACATTCGATATTGATGCAAACGGTATCGTTAACGTATCTGCAAAAGATTTAGGAACAGGAAAAGAACAGCATATTACAATCACTGCAGGTTCTAATATGTCTGACGAAGATATCGATAAGGCAGTAAAAGAAGCTGCTGAGTATGAAGCACAGGATAAGAAGAGAAAAGAAGCAATCGATACAAGAAACGATGCAGATTCCTTTGTATTCCAGACAGAAAAAGCATTAGAAGAAGTAGGTGCTAACATCGATGCAAACGAAAAGGCAACTGTTGAAGCAGATCTGAAAGCATTAAAGGATATGATTGAAGCACATCCAAATGCAGAAGAAATGACAGACGATCAGGTTGGCGAAATGAAAGCTGCAAAAGAAAAACTGATGGAAAGTGCGCAGAAAGTATTCGCAAAAATGTACGAAAATGCACAGGCAGCTCAGGGCGCAGCAGGAGCAGCAGGTCCGGATATGGGAAATGCTTCCTATAACAACGCAGATGATGATGTAGTAGATGCAGATTACAAAGAAGTATAGGCATTGACTGTGGGCACTTAATGAGACATTGTTGAATTTAGTGCAGCGTAACTAACTTATGAATCTATTACAAGAAAACAGGAGCCATATTAGGACATAACGTTCTAATATGACTCCTTACAGTATAAGAAGGAATTAATTATGGCAGAACAAAAAAGAGATTATTATGAAGTCCTGGGCGTAGATAAAAATGCGGATGATGCCGCTATAAAAAAGGCATACAGACAGTTGGCAAAGAAATATCATCCAGATATGAACCCGGGAGATGCAGAAGCAGAGAAAAAGTTTAAAGAAGCATCAGAAGCATATGCCGTATTAAGTGATCCGGAGAAAAAACGTCAGTACGATCAATTCGGTCATGCAGCCTTTGACGGAGGCATGGGTGGAGGAGCCGGTGGCTTTGACTTCTCCGGTATGGATATGGGAGATATTTTTGGAGATATTTTTGGAGACTTCTTTGGTGGCGGCAGACGTCGTTCCGCAGATAATGGACCAAGAAAAGGAGCTAATCTTCGTGCAGTAGTGCGTATCTCCTTTGAAGAGGCAGCCTTTGGATGCGAAAAAGAAATAGAGATTACATTAAAGGATGATTGTACCACCTGTCATACAACAGGAGCAAAACCGGGTACATCACCGGAGACTTGTACCAAGTGTGGAGGAAAAGGAAAGGTTGTTTATACACAACAGTCTTTCCTTGGAATGGTACAGAATGTACAGAGTTGTCCGGATTGTGGCGGAAAAGGAAAAATCATCAAAGAAAAGTGTCCGGATTGTCATGGAACAGGATATATTGCAAAACGTAAGAAGATTAAGGTCAAAATTCCGGCAGGAATTGACAATGGTCAGAGCGTAAGAATCCGTGACAAAGGAGAGCCGGGAACAAATGGCGGACCAAGAGGAGACTTATTAGTAGAAGTAAATGTATCCAGACATCCGATTTTCCAGCGTCAGGATATGAATATTTATTCTACGGCACCGATTTCTTTTGCACAGGCAGCATTAGGCGGAGAAGTTCGCATTAGCACTATTGACGGAGATATTTTATATGATGTAAAGCCCGGAACACAGACAGATACCAGAATTCGTCTGAAAGGAAAAGGAATTCCATCCTTGCGTAATTCTAATGTAAGAGGTGACCATTATGTTACATTGGTGGTACAGGTTCCGACAAGTTTAAGTGAAGAAGCAAAAGAAGCACTTCAGAAGTTTGATGATGTAAGCGGTCAGTCTTTGAAAAAACAGGATGGGGCAGCCGGTAATGTGAAGCACAAGAAAAAAGGCTTCATGGATAAAATAAAAGAGACTTTTGAGGATAATTAGAGAAAAATGTCACTGGTTATACTGTGCCAGTGACGTTTTTATATCATGTGAAAGTATTGACAAACTAAGCTATAAAAAATATAATAGCATTTAAATGAGTTTTAGCAAATATAGTTACAGGAGAGGATACTAAAATGGACATAAAGGAAGAAATAGCTCAGTTAAAGCAGCAGAAGGATTTTGTGATTTTAGCACATTATTATGTAGATGGAAAGGTGCAGGAGATTGCAGATTATGTTGGAGATTCCTATTATTTAAGTAAGGTTGCAACTGAGATTCCGAATCAGAATATTTTGTTTGCAGGTGTTTCTTTTATGGGAGAGAGTGCCAAGATATTGAACCCTGAGAAAAATGTTTATATGGCAGATTCAGCAGCAGACTGTCCAATGGCACATATGATTGATGTTGAAAAAATTGAACAGGTGAGAAAAGAATATGAGGATGTAGCAGTAGTCTGTTATGTGAATTCTACCGCTGAAATAAAGAAACATTCAGATGTTTGTGTTACCTCTTCTAATGCAATTAAGGTTGTAAAAAATTTGAAAAATAAATATATTTTCTTTGTTCCTGACAATAATTTGGGACACTATGTGGCACAGCAGTTGCCGGAAAAAGAATTTATTTTCCATGATGGATTTTGTCATGTACATAAGAGTATTGAAGCAGACTTAGTGCAGAAAGCCAAGGAATTGCATCCGGACGCATTGGTGCTTACCCATCCGGAATGTACCGCAGATGTACTTGAAATGTCAGATTTTATCGGAAGTACATCACAGATTATTGATTTCGCAACTCAAAGTGAGAATGAAAAATTTATTATTTGTACAGAGATGGGTGTTTTTTATGAGTTATCTCAGAAGAATCCGAATAAAAAGTTCTATTCAGTGGGACATCGTCAGTTCTGTCCAAATATGAAAAAAATATCATTAGAGAAAGTTTTGGATGTATTAAAGAATCCAAAGAATGAAATGATATTAGATAAAGAAACCATTGAAAAGGCAAATGTTCCTTTGGAGCGTATGTTAAAATTAGCAGAACAGTAATACATAGGAATGGCAATAGGAAAATTTTCTTATTGCCATTCATTACCATATATTGTATAATATCGTCAAACGGTGTGTGATACATACCAAGATACGGGAGTTTGTAGTTTGGCCGGAACAAAGTAGAGTTTGTTCATATAACGGTAAAGGAGGCGGAGTGATGAGCCAGTCTGGAGCAATGACAGCCCAGTGGCTATTCCAAGACACTGCGGAGGCAGAAGGGGAATATCAGAGGCAGGATATAAAAGAAGAAAAGCGCAAGCTTGCAGAGGAAAAACGGAAATTAGAAAAAGAGATGAGGGATTTTCGTTTCAAGAAACAGTTAGAGGAAAATCGTCTTGTGCAAGAACGCCGATTATTTGAAATGAAATGGAAGATACTGGAAGAAGAGTTGCAGAAGCTTGCCAAAGACAGACAAGATATGGAAATAGAAAAAGAACAGTATTATAGCCAGAGGAATATAGAGACTTCTAGGGAAGAAGTAGGGAAAAGAATTGTACGAGGTGAGTTGTTTTTTTCAGGAGTATGTAATGAACGTGGATTGAAGAAACGGTACAAGGATTTAATTAAAATTTTTCATCCAGATAATGCAGATGGTGATAACGATACTTTACTGGAGATTAATCGAGAGTACGACAATTTAAAAAAAGAATTTGAGCAATAAGCAAGGGAAATACTGCCTAAGGGCGATTCCTTGCTTTTTTTTATAAGGTATGGTACTATTAGGAATAGTTTTGTCCGATAATTATAAATTTCAGGAAGTAAGAGGAAAAGAGAATGAAGTGGAGTAAATATACCATTAAGACTACAACAGAAGCAGAAGATTTTGTGAGCAGTATGTTGGCCGATTTAGGTGTAGAAGGTGTGGAAATTGAAGATAATGTTCCATTGTCCTTAGAGGATAAAGGAGAGATGTTTATTGACATTCTTCCGGAGTTGCCGCCAGACGAAGGAATTGGCTATGTGAGCTTTTTCTTAGATTCTGATAATGATAATGAAGAATTGCTTGCGCAGGTAAAGGAAGAATTGGAAAATCTTCGTGTTTTTGTAGAAGTAGGAGAAGGAACGATTACAGAAAGCGAAACAGAAGACAAGGACTGGATTAACAATTGGAAACAATATTTTAAGTCCTTTGCTATCGAAGACATTTTTATAAAGCCAACATGGGAAGAAATGCCCAAAGACGCAAACTATGAGTGTACCATTGAGATTGACCCGGGAGCATCCTTTGGAACAGGAAAGCATGAGACAACACAGCTTTGTATTCGTCAGTTGCGTAAGTACATGAAAGACGGAGATAAGGTATTAGATGTAGGGTGCGGAAGCGGAATTTTGTCTATCGTGTGTTTAAAGCTTGGAGCAGGACATATAGTAGGAACAGATATTGACCCTATTTGTATGGATTCTGCAAAAGAAAACATGAAAGTAAATCATTTAAAAGAAGATTTATTTGAATTTTATCATGGAAATCTTATTGATGACAAAGAATTACAGGAAACAGTGGGAACAGAATGTTATGATATTGTAGTTGCAAATATTTTAGCAGAAGTAATTGTTCCAATGGCACCGGTAATTCCGGCAAGATTGAAAAAAGGCGGAATATTTATTACTTCAGGTATTATTGATTTTAAAGAGCAGGTGGTAAGAGAAGCAATCGAAGCACAGGGACTTGAAATTTTAGAAATCAATCATCAGGGAGAATGGGTCAATATTACTGCAAGAAAGAACTAAGTCAATATAGACGGTAGGAGAGAAGCATGTTTCAGTTTTTTGTAGAGCCAGAGCAGATACAGCAGGAGGTTGTAACCATAACAGGAAGTGATGTGAATCATATTCGTAATGTTTTGCGTATGAAACAGGGCGAACAGGTTCGTATCAGCGATAATTGTGGCAGCGACTATTTGTGCGAAATTCAGGAAATAACAGCAGAACAGATAGAACTTCATATATTGGAAACTTGTGCCAATACAGAGCTTCCGGTGAAAATTACATTGTATCAGGGACTGCCCAAAAGTGATAAAATGGAGCTGATTATTCAAAAGGCAGTAGAGCTTGGAGTTAGTGAAATTGTACCGGTTTCCATGAAAAACTGTGTTGTAAAGCTGGACGAAAAAAAAGCGAAAGCCAAACAGAGTCGTTGGCAGAGTATCGCAGAAAGTGCAGCCAAGCAGTCAAAGCGAAGTGTAATACCTACGATTGGAACTGTGGTAAGCTTTGCACAGGCAGTAGAACAGGCAAAAAGTATGGATGTGCGTTTGGTTCCTTATGAACAGGAGCGTGGAATGGCATATACCAGAGAGAGTTTTGGCAATATAAAAAAAGGCGACGAAGTTGCAATTTTTATAGGACCGGAGGGAGGATTCGCGCCGTCTGAAATAGAACTGGTAAGAGGGGATATGAAATTGATTTCTTTAGGAAATCGTATTTTGCGAACAGAAACAGCAGGACTTGCAACCCTTGCCATGTTGATTTTTGCAATAGAAGATTAGAAAGAGTGAATAGAATGGAAGCATATTTTGATAATTCAGCAACTACAAAATGTTCTGCCAAGGCAGCAGAGCTTATGGCCAAAGTATTGCTGGAAGATTATGGAAACCCATCTTCCCTGCATTTAAAAGGAGTAGATGCGGAGGATTATATCAAAGAGGCAAGAAGTCGAATCTGTAAGACAATGAAAATCAATGATAATGAATTGATTTTTACTTCTGGTGGAACAGAGTCCAACAATTTGGCAATTATTGGCGCAGCCATGGCGAATAAGCGAAGAGGCAACCATCTGATTACAACAAAAATAGAGCACGCAGCAGTAGGAAGTCCCATGAAATTCTTAGAAGAACAGGGCTTCACAGTGACGTACTTAGACGTAGATAAAGATGGAATTATTTCTTTGGAAGAATTAGAGCAGGCAATTACACCAGAAACCATATTGGTATCTATCATGTATGTGAATAATGAAATTGGTGCAGTAGAACCAATTGAAGAAGCTGCTAGAATTATAAAAGAAAAAAATCAAAACACACTGTTTCATGTAGATGCAATTCAGGCATACGGGAAATATCAGATTTATCCAAAACGTATGGAAATCGATATGATGTCAGTAAGTGGTCATAAGATTCATGGACCAAAGGGAATCGGATTTTTGTATGTGAAAGAAAAGACAAAGTTAAAACCAATCATATACGGCGGCGGTCAGCAGAAAGGAATGCGTTCGGGAACAGAAAATGTGCCGGGAGCAGCAGGACTTGGACAGGCAGCCATGGAAGCATATGAGAATTTTTCAGAAAAGCAGGATTATTTATATCAGCTAAAACAGGCATTTTTGGATGGAATCGAAGAGTTTGAATGGGCACATGTAAATGGGAAAACAGGAAGAGACAGTGCACCGCATATTGTAAGTATCAGCTTTGACAACGTTCGTAGTGAAGTATTGCTTCATACATTAGAGGATAGAAATATTTTTGTTTCTGCCGGAAGTGCATGTTCTTCCAATAAACCGGCAGTAAGCGCAACCTTGCAGGCAATTAAAATAAAAAAAGAATACTTAGATTCTACGGTACGTTTTAGTTTTTCTACGGAAAACACATTAGAAGAAGTGGATTACTGTTTAGAAGTGTTAGAAGAAATTGTACCGGTATTACGAAGATATACACGTCATTAGAAACACCCTCCGGGTATACCTGTAAGGTGTTAAAAATACACCGATAGAGTAGAAAGGAAAAAGTATGTTTAAAGCATTTTTAATTAAGTACGGAGAAATCGGAATTAAGGGGAAAAATCGCCATTTATTCGAAGATGCCTTAGTGCACCAGATAAAGTATGCCCTTAAGCCTGTGGACGGCGAATTTTTGATTACAAAAGAGCAGGGACGTATCTACATTGAGACGTTAAGCGATTATGATTATGAAGAGACTATGGAGAGCCTGCAAAGGGTATTCGGTATCGTAGGAATCTGTCCGGTGGTTCAGGTAGAAGATGAAGGTTTTGAAAAACTGGCTGCGGATGTGATTGATTATCTCGATAAGCGTTATCCGGATAAAAAGAAAACCTTTAAGGTGAATGCAAGAAGAGCAAGAAAAAATTACCCTATGACATCTATGGAATTAAATGCAGCACTGGGAGAAAAAATTTTAGATGCTTTTCCTGAAATGACCGTAGATGTACACAATCCGGATATTATGCTGAATATTGAGATTCGTAAGCAAATCAATATTTATTCCGAAATTATTCCGGGACCGGGAGGAATGCCGGTAGGAACTAACGGAAAAGGAATGTTGTTATTATCCGGTGGAATCGACAGTCCGGTAGCAGGATATATGGTTGCAAAGCGTGGAGTAAAAATTGATGCAGTATATTTCCATGCACCACCTTATACCAGTGAACGTGCAAAACAAAAAGTAGTAGATTTGGCAAAAATCGTAGCAAGATATACCGGACCAATTCATTTGAAGGTAGTAAACTTTACAGATATTCAGTTATATATTTATGAGAAATGTCCGCATGATGAATTAACCATTATTATGCGTCGTTACATGATGAAAATAGCGGAGCACTTTGCAAAAGAGACAGGTTCTTTGGGACTGATTACCGGAGAAAGTATCGGTCAGGTAGCAAGCCAGACCATGCATTCTTTAGCGGCAACTAATGAAGTATGTACCATGCCGGTATACCGTCCGTTGATTGGATTTGATAAGCAGGAGATTATAGAGGTATCAGAAAAAATCGGAACGTATGAAACTTCGATTTTACCATTTGAAGACTGTTGTACAATTTTCGTAGCAAAGCATCCGGTTACAAAGCCAAATATCAATATTATTAAACGCTCAGAAACAAAGCTTGCGGAAAAAATTGATGAAATGATGAAAGAAGCCATTGAAACAGCAGAAACGATTGTTGTTGAAGGAGAATAGAAGATAAACGAAAAGGGTTATCACATAAGCAATACTGCAAAATGTGACAACCCTTATCAAATGCGAAATCTAAACCATGTAAGGTTTTAAAATCTCTAAAATTTCATTCATGTTTGCTTCAGAATCAGCATGAATTGCTAAGTCGATTGGCTTGGATAAATCTAAACTGAAGATACCCATAATGGACTTTGCATCAATGACATATCTTCCGGAAATTAAATCAAAGTCAGTTTCAAACTGAGTGATTGCGTTTACGAAAGATTTTACTTTGTCAATAGAATTTAAAGAAATCTGTACTGTTTTCATGTAAAAGCCTCCTTCATTATAATTGGTAATATATTTGAAAAGATATCAAATATTTTCTTTATAGTATCGTCTTTTGAGTGAAAAGTCAATAGCACCATAACCAATTTAAAGAAAGAAAACAGGCAGATTTTTCGGCAGATTTACTCAAACATAAATTTAGTAGCTAAAACATCAAATAGAAATGGAATATATGCAGGAGAAAATAAGAATAAGAAAAAGAAAGGAGAAATGTGAAATGAAAAAAGCAGCATTACACAATCTGGGATGTAAGGTAAATGCTTATGAGACAGAAAGTATGCAGCAATTATTAGAAGAAGCAGGATATGAAATCGTACCCTTTGACCAAAAAGCAGATGTGTATGTAGTTAATACCTGTTCTGTGACAAATATTGCGGACAGAAAGTCCAGACAGATGCTCCATCGGGCAAAAAAAATGAATCCCGACAGTGTAGTAGTAGCAGCGGGATGCTATGTGCAGACTTCTAAAGAACAGGCACAGGCAGATGAGTCGATTGATATTCTGATTGGGAATAATAAAAAACATGAACTTCCGAAACTTCTGGAGCAGTTTTTTGAAAAAGAAAATGAAAAAAGAACAGAAGTAGAGGACATTGCAAAAGATAAAACTTATGAAACATTGAATCTAAGTAAAACAGCAGAGCATACCAGAGCTTTTATTAAAGTACAGGATGGATGCAATCAGTTTTGCAGTTACTGTATTATTCCTTATGCAAGGGGAAGAGTGAGAAGCAGGGAATTGTCCGATGTGTTAAGTGAAGTAAAAACATTGGCACAGAATGGGTACCGTGAAGTGGTGTTGACAGGCATTCATTTAAGCTCCTATGGCGTAGATATCAATGAGACACTGCTGCACCTAATACAGAAAGTACATGAGGTGGAAGGAATTGAACGGATTCGTTTAGGTTCGCTAGAGCCGAAGATTGTAACAGAAGCGTTTGCAAAAAGTTTGTCAGAGCTTCCAAAGGTTTGCCCACATTTTCATTTGTCATTGCAAAGTGGATGTGACGCTACTTTAAAAAGAATGAATCGAAAATATACCTGTGCAGAGTACGCATTGGGATGTGAGCTTTTACGAAAATATTTTAAGCATCCTGCAATTACCACAGATGTTATTGTTGGATTTCCGGGAGAAACAGAAGAAGAATTTGAGACTACCAGAGAATTTTTAAAAAACATCGGATTTTTTGAAATTCATATTTTTAAATATTCTGTGCGAAAAGGAACAAAGGCAGCAGAAATGAAAGAGCAGGTGCCGGAAGAAATAAAGACCCAAAGAAGCGATAAATTATTTGAAGATTTAGCACCAATGAATCATGAATTTTTAGATTGGCATATTGGAAAAGAAGCGGAAGTTTTAATGGAGGAAAAAGTAACCTTTGGCGGCAAAGAATATTTTATGGGACATACGAAAGAATATGTGAAAATAGCAGTTCCGTATACAGAAAATTTAGAAAATAAATTGGTGACCGGAACGGTAAAAGGGATATTAAAAGAACATATCTTGTGGATGGAAGAAAATTAACATTGAATTTTCTAACCATATATATTAAAATAGATAAAAGAAATATTTTTTAGAACGAAAGAGCAATAAGTTAAGGGCGTGAAATTATGCAGGATAAAAGTAATACACAATATTTTAAAGTGGAAAAAGAGCAGCAGATAAAAGTTGATGAAGTGCTGGAGATTGTATATAGTGCATTAAAAGAAAAGGGATATAATCCGGTAAATCAGATTGTGGGTTATATTATGTCAGGAGATCCTACTTACATTACCAGTCACAAGAATGCCAGAAGTCTCATTATGAAAGTGGAAAGAGACGAACTGGTAGAAGAGATTCTGCGGCAATATATTAAAAGTAATTCCTGGGAATAGGAGGAATCAGATGCGAGTAATGGGACTGGACTTTGGTTCCAAGACAGTGGGTGTTGCAGTAAGTGATGCCTTATTAATAACTGCCCAGGGAGTAGAAATCGTACGTCGAAAATCACCCGGAAAGCTTCGACAGACCCTTGCAAGAATACAGGAATTGGTGGAAGAATATCAGGTAGATAAGATTGTACTTGGATTTCCAAAGAATATGAACAATACTGAAGGGGAACGTTGTGAAAAGACCTTAGAGTTTAAAGAAATGTTAGAAAAACGTTGTGGATTAGAGGTCATTTTATGGGATGAAAGACTTACAACTGTTGCAGCAGACCGTGCTATGATGGAGGGCGGAATACGCAGAGAAGACCGGAAACAGTATGTGGATAAGCTGGCAGCAGTATTTATTTTACAAGGATATTTGGACTCTCAGGCATTTGAAAAGAAGTAATTTGGAAAAATAGGATAAGAGGAATAGAAGATGGAAAAAGTAACATTTCAAGCTCCCGACAGTGACGAGAGTATAGAATTTTATGTAGTAGAGCAGACACGCATCAATGGAACAGATTATTTATTGGTGTCTGTGGAGGAAGATGGAGATTCTGATGCATTTATTTTGAAAGATGTATCAAAAAATGAAGAAGAAGATTCCGTGTATGAAATGGTGGAATCAGAGGAAGAATTGGAATATATGTCTAAAATTTTTGCGGAAATTTTAGAAGATGTAGATATCACATTATAGTAAGCGAATTTTACAGAAAGGTGTTTCAGGATGCTTCAAGACGATTTTAAGAAAATATTGAAAGAAAAAGGGCTTAAAATAACAAAACAGAGAATACTGGTATTAGAAGCTCTTGCATCTTGTGGAGACAAACACCTGACTGCGGAAGAAATATATGAAATAGTAAAAGCGGATTTCCCGGAAATCGGACTGGCGACTGTTTACAGAACCATACAGTTGTTAGTAGAGCTTGACTTGGTGGAAAGTATTCAATTAGGTGATGGTTATGTGCGTTATGAGATTGGAAAGCTTCATGGAGAAGAGGCACATCGCCACCATCATTTAATATGCTTAAAGTGCGGAAAGATTATTTCTTTCCAAGATGATTTGTTAGAAGAATTAGAGGCACGGATAATGGAATCAGCCTCTTTTCAGGTCATCAACCATGAAGTGAAGCTTTACGGCTATTGTAAAGAATGTTTAGAAGAACGACAGAAGTGCCAGTCATAAGATGCGGTGAAATAGCAACTTATGGAGGTGCAATTTGAAGAAACAACAAGCAACAAATCATTCAAAATTAAAAATTATTCCATTAGGCGGATTAGAGCAGATTGGAATGAACATTACTGCCTTTGAATATGAGGACAGTATTATTGTGGTAGACTGTGGATTATCTTTTCCGGAAGATGATATGTTAGGAATTGACTTAGTAATTCCGGATGTTACTTATTTGAAAAATAACATTGATAAAGTAAAGGGATTTTTTATTACTCATGGTCATGAAGACCATATTGGTGCGATTCCGTATATATTAAGAGATATTAATGTACCGATTTATGCCACAAAGCTTACGATTGGTATTATTGAAAACAAACTGCGTGAGCATAATATGCTGACAAAAGTAAAACGTAAAGTGGTAAAATACGGACAGCATATTAATTTGGGATGTTTCCGTGTAGAATTTATCAAAACAAACCATAGTATTCAGGATGCGGCAGCACTTGCTATTTACTCACCGGCAGGAATCGTGGTGCATACCGGAGACTTTAAGGTAGATTATACACCGGTATATGGGGATCCAATTGATTTACAGCGTTTTGGAGAGATTGGAAAAAAAGGCGTACTTGCCTTAATGTGCGATAGTACTAACGCTGAAAGAGCAGGATTTACCAGTTCAGAACGTACGGTAGGTAAGACATTTGATAATATTTTCGCAGATCATCCGAAGACGAGAATTATTATTGCAACCTTTGCTTCTAATGTAGACCGTGTACAGCAGATTATAAACTCTGCCTACAAGTATGGAAGAAAGGTAGTGGTGGAAGGTCGCAGTATGGTAAATATTATTAATACGGCAACCGAGCTTGGATATTTGCAGATACCAGAAAATACGTTAATTGATATTGAACAGTTAAAAAATTATCCGGACGAACAAACCGTTCTTATTACTACCGGAAGTCAGGGAGAATCCATGGCAGCATTATCCCGTATGGCATCCAATCTTCATAAAAAGGTAACAATTAAACCGGGAGATACGATTATTTTCAGCTCCAATCCAATTCCGGGAAATGAAAAGGCAGTATCTAATGTTATCAATGAATTGTTTATGAAAGGTGCAGAGGTTATTTTTCAGGATGCACATGTGTCCGGACATGCTTGTCAGGAAGAAATTAAGTTAATCTATTCCTTGGTAAAACCAAAGTATGCAATTCCGGTGCATGGTGAATATAAGCATTTGACAGCACAGGCAAAAGTAGCAGAAGAATTGGGAATCAATAAGGATAATATATTTATTTTATCTTCTGGAGATGTATTAGAGTTAGACGAAGAAAGTGCAGCCGTAACCGGTCAGGTTCCGGTAGGTGATATTTTAGTAGACGGACTTGGTGTTGGAGATGTAGGAAATATCGTTTTAAGAGATCGTCAGCACTTGGCAGAAGATGGTATTATTATTGTAGTAATGACATTAGAAGCTGGCAGCGGACAGGTGTTAGCAGGACCGGATATTGTAAGCCGTGGTTTTGTTTATGTAAGAGGCTCTGAAAGTCTTATGGATGAAGCAAAGCAGGTATTAGATGATACCATGGAACATTGTATGGAAAAGAACATTACGGATTGGGGCAAGATTAAGACATCAATTAAAGATGATTTGGGAGAATTTGTTTGGAAAAAGACAAAGAGAAGACCAATGATTATGCCAATTATTATGGAAGTGTAGGGATGTATATGAATCGGGTAGATGAAGGTGTCGGAATTTTAGCAGAAGCATTAAAGGAAAGTTCGGAGTATCAAAAATATCAAGAAATGCGAGCTAAGATTCATCAGGATTCGGAAAAAGAGCGACAAGTAAATGAATTTCGAAAAAAGGTATACTTGCTGCAAAATAGCAGGGAGCAGATGGACTTGTTTACTGAGATGGAACGTTTACAGGAAGAGTCTGCGCCTTTGCTGGCACAGCTGGATGTAAGTGAATATTTGGCAGCGGAACTGGCACTATGTCGTATGGTACAACATATTAATTATCGCCTGATGCAGGAAATTGATTTTGATTAAGAGAAACCAACCGGAAGGGTGAGGGATAGGATGAAAAGTAAAACAACAGCATTACATCTCATGGGATTTATTTTAAATACGTTGCTGATGATTTTATTGGTATTTATTGTAATACAGTTAGCAGCGGCAGCGTATAATCTTGGATATCGTGTTTTTACAGAACCGGCAATGGATGAATCTCCGGGGCGAGATGTTATGGTGGAAATAGAGCAGAATATGTCCGACTTTGACTTAGGAATCGAATTAGAGGAAAAAGGCTTGGTGGAAAATCATTTGCTGTTTACTATACAGTTAAAACTATCTTCTTATAAGAAAGATATTAAACCAGGGTTATATACCTTAAATACGTCTATGACTGCAAAAGAATTAATGCAGGTCATGGCGAAGGAAGAAAAAGAGGAAATTGACGAATGATAGTAGAAGAACGTCTGATTACCTATATCAATTCTCTGGATAATGGGAATACGGAATTTTTAGAAAAATTAGAAGAAGAGGCGCGTAAAAATTATGTGCCTATTATACGAAAAGAAACACAGAATTTATTGAAACTCCTGCTTGCCATGAACCGCCCAAAACGTATCTTAGAGGTGGGCACGGCAGTGGGATTTTCTGCATTGTTAATGGAAGAATATAATCCGGTGGAATGTAAAATTACCACTATTGAAAATTATGAGAAAAGAATTCCGATTGCAAGGCAAAACTTTTTATCCGCAGGCAAGCAGAATGTGATAGAATTGTTAGAGGGCGATGCAGCGGTAGTATTAAAAACTTTGCAGGAGCCTTATGATTTTATTTTTATGGATGCAGCAAAAGGACAGTATATACATTTTTTACCAGAGGTTATGCGTTTACTAAAGTCAGGCGGAGTGCTGGTATCGGATAATGTATTACAGGATGGAGATATTATAGAATCTCGATTTGCAGTTACCCGAAGAGATCGCACTATTCATAAAAGAATGCGGGATTATCTTTATGAGATTACCCATATGGAAGAATTGATGACTTCTGTATTGCCTGTGGGTGATGGGGTAACAATCAGTGTAAAAAAGGAAGGAAATAAAGTATGAGAAAGCCAGAATTGCTTGTTCCAGCAAGCAGTCTTGAAGTATTAAAAGTTGCAGTTATTTTTGGAGCAGATGCTGTGTACATTGGCGGTGAAGTATTTGGACTTCGTGCTAAGGCAAAGAATTTTTCCAAGGAAGATATGATAGAGGGAATTGCATTTGCACATGCGCATCAGGTAAAGGTTTATGTAACTGCAAATATTCTTGCACATAATTATGATTTAGAAGGTGTCAGAGAATATTTTGAAGAAATAAAGGAAATAAAGCCGGATGCACTGATTATTTCAGATCCGGGAGTATTTACCATAGCAAAGGAAGTCTGTCCGGAGATTGAAATTCACATTTCAACTCAGGCAAACAACACCAATTATGGAACTTATCAGTTTTGGTACAAGCAGGGTGCAAAACGTGTAGTTTCTGCAAGAGAGCTGTCATTAGCAGAGATTAAAGAGATTCGACAGAATATACCGGAGGAAATGGAAATTGAGACGTTTATTCATGGGGCAATGTGTATTTCTTATTCCGGCAGATGTCTGCTCAGTAATTTCTTTACCGGACGTGATGCAAATCAGGGAGCTTGTACTCACCCTTGCCGTTGGAAATACGCAGTAGTAGAAGAAAAACGTCCGGGAGAGTATTTACCGGTATATGAAAATGAACGGGGAACATATATTTTCAATTCCAAGGACTTATGCATGATTGAACATATTCCGGAAATGATAGATGCAGGTGTAGATAGTTTTAAAATTGAAGGCAGAATGAAAACAGCGTTGTATGTTGCAACCGTAGCAAGAACTTATCGAAAGGCCATTGATGATTATTTAGAATCAGAGGAAAAATACCGTGAAAATATGCCATGGTATTTAGACCAGATTTCAAACTGTACCTATCGTCAGTTTACCACTGGATTTTTCTTTGGAAAGCCAAGCGAAGAAGCTCAGATTTACGATAGTAATACTTATGTAAAAGAATATACTTATCTTGGAATCGTAGGGGAACAGAATGAACAGGGATTATACAAAATTGAACAGAGAAATAAGTTTTCTGTTGGGGAAGAAATTGAAGTAATGAAGCCAAATGGCGATAACATTACTGTTACAGTAAAAGAAATACAGGATGAAGAGGGCAATCAAATGGAATCTGCACCGCATCCGAAGCAAGTGCTATATATTGATTTAGGGTATCCATTAGAAAAGTTTGATATATTACGCAGACAGGAGAAAGCTGAAATGTAATATGAATCAGGAGAAGTATGTAGTTTCTATGGGGCATATACCAAAGTTAGGATAAAATAGCAAATATTATAAAAAGTGCCAGATAACAGTATGACATATTCCTTGTTGTTATCCGGCACTTTGTTTTAAATTTTAATAAAGTTTTTCTAGTGATTCTATCTTACTTCCCATATTGCAAAGCAGTGCGTCTAAAATAGTCAAAGCAGCCATAGATTCCACTACAACTACGGCTCTAGGTACAATAATCGGGTCATGTCTTCCGTGAATGGAAATATCAATTTCCTCTCCGGATTTATTTACAGTTTGCTGTGTAGAAGCAATAGATGGAGTTGGTTTAAAAGCGGCACGGAAGATAATAGGTGCGCCGTTACTGATTCCACCTAAAATACCTCCTGCATGATTGGTAGCAGTGGTAACTTTTCCATCTTTCATACGAAATGCGTCATTGTTTTCAAGACCGGTAGCAGCGGCAACACCAAAACCGTCACCGATTTCAAAGCCTTTTACCGCTCCAATGGAAAAAATAGCTTTTGCAAGGTCTGCATCTAATTTATCAAAGACAGGGTTACCCAGTCCGGCAGGAACTCCGGTGACAATACACTCTACGATACCACCGGCAGAGTCTTGCTGCGCAATGCAGTCATCCAAAAAGCTTTGTGCTTTTGCGGAGGCTTCATCCTCAGGCATATATAGTGGATTAGAAAGTACCTGTTGTTTTAATGCGTTTATATCTTCCTGTAATAATTCTTCTGCGGTTTTTACAATACTTACCGGTCCGATAGAGCGGGAATAGGTAAGAAATGAGATTCCAAGCTGTGCTAATAATTTGGCAGCAACAGCTCCCGCAGCGACACGTCCGATAGTTTCACGACCAGAAGAACGGCCGCCTCCACGGTAGTCACGGAATCCGTATTTCATATCAAAGGTATAGTCTGCATGACCGGGACGATAGTAGGTAGCAATATCCCCATAATCCGTTGAACGTTGATTTTCATTGAAAACAACCAGACTAATAGGTGTTCCCGTTGTTTTTCCTTCAAATACACCGGAAAGAATCTGAACGGCATCATCTTCTTTTCGTGGGGTAGAATAGCGGGATTGACCCGGCTTTCTACGATTTAAAAATGTTTGTATATCTTCTTCACAGAGGGAAAGTCCGGCAGGGCAGCCATCAATAACAACGCCGACACCTTTTCCGTGGGATTCGCCCCATGTGGTAATTTTGAATTGTGTTCCAAAAGTTGAACCAGCCATAGCAACCTCCTATTTTGTATAAATATCTAAAGCATACTTATTTCATTATAATAAACCTTTGGAAAAAAGAAAAGTATTTTGTTGAGAAAATGGAAGAATTTTGATATAATCGTAACGGTTTATATTATTGTTTATTATGGAAAGGAAAGCATATGTATAAGTTATTAAAACAGGAAGGCAGAGCGAAGCGTGGAGAATTTCATACAGTGCACGGTGTGATTCAGACACCGGTATTTATGAATGTCGGAACAGTAGCTGCAATAAAAGGTGCAGTATCTACGCAGGATCTGTATCAGATAAAGACACAAGTAGAGTTATCTAATACCTATCATCTTCATGTAAGACCGGGAGATGAGAAAATCAAGGCAATGGGGGGCTTGCATAAGTTTATGGTATGGGACAAGCCTATATTGACAGATTCCGGTGGATTTCAGGTATTTTCCTTAGCTAAGCTTCGAAAAATTAAAGAAGAAGGCGTATATTTTAACTCTCATGTGGATGGGCGTAAAATATTTATGGGACCGGAGCAGAGTATGCAGATTCAGTCTAACTTGGCATCTACCATTGCAATGGCATTTGATGAATGTCCATCCAGTGTGGCAGATCGTTCTTATGTAGAAAATTCTGTGGCTAGAACCACACGTTGGCTGGAGCGATGCAAGAAAGAAATGGCAAGATTGAATAGTTTAGAGGATACCATAAATAAGAATCAGTTATTATTTGGAATCAATCAGGGTGCTATTTTTGACGATATTCGTGTGGATCATGCAAAACGTATTTCGGAATTAGACTTAGATGGTTATGCAATTGGTGGATTAGCCGTAGGAGAGTCCCACGAGGAAATGTATCATATTTTAGATGTGACAGTTCCACATCTTCCGGTAAATAAACCAACCTATTTGATGGGAGTTGGAACTCCAGCCAATATTTTGGAAGGAGTAGAACGTGGAGTAGACTTTTTCGATTGCGTATATCCAAGCAGAAATGGTCGTCACGGTCATGTTTATACCAATCATGGCAAGCTGAATCTCTTCAACCAAAAGTATGAATTAGATACCAGACCGATTGAAGAGGGATGTCAGTGCCCAACCTGTCAACATTACAGCAGGGCGTATGTTCGTCATTTATTAAAGGCAAAAGAGATGCTTGGAATGCGTTTGTGTGTACTCCATAATCTGTATTTCTACAATAATATGATGGAAGAGATTCGAGATGCATTGGATGAAGGCAGATTCCATTCTTACAAGGAAGAGAAGCTGTATCAAATGCAGCAGGGCGAAAACAATTAAATCTAAAATAAGTATAAAATATTAGAAAATGACTTGCCCTTATATTATATTTTGTGTACAATAAAAGAAGTGTATTTAAAGATGCAGGAGGAAGAAAAATGTCTATTTTAGCAACACAAAGCAGTGCAGCAGGTATTGGAATGTCCGTTTTATGGATTGTAATTATGTTTGTGGCATTATATTTTATGATGATTCGTCCACAGCAAAAGGAGACAAAAAAGAAAAATGCTATGTTAGCAGATTTGGCAGTAGGAGATACTGTTCTTACTACCAGCGGATTTTACGGAATGGTAATTGATATTAACGATGACACAATTATCGTGGAATTTGGTAATAACAAGAACTGCCGTATTCCAATGCAGAAAGCGGCAATTTCTATGGTAGAAAAGCCAGAAGATGCAACTGAATAAGATATGAAAATGATAAGGACTTGCGTAGGCGGCAATGTCATTTAACTAATTTCAAAATTATTAATTTAGGGAGTAAATCTTCGGATTTGCTCCCTAAATTGTTTTATAAATGATGAAGAAAATTCTTAGGGATGATTTTAAGAATAAATTTTACAGTTTTTGCGTTAATATAAACAATACATAGCTGACTTGAAAAAGTAAATTCCAGTGCAGAAGTAAATTCCACACCGGTTTA
>CAYTDI010000006.1:0-92636 GCA_964436595.1 uncultured Eubacterium sp. | reverse complement strand
GAGGAGCATTCCTTATCGTGGGCGGAACCATATGCATTGTGGCAAGTGGCGGTTCAGCAACCCCAATCGTGGTGGCAGGCTGGACAGCGGGCAGTGGAACGATAGCCTTTGGAGTGGCAGACACCATCGAAGGAGCACAGGATATTTATTACGGAAGTCTGGGAGATATAGACACCACATCCATTAATTATCTGAAAAGTGTGGTATTTCAGGGAAACGAAGATGCGTATTACCTTACGGAAAATGTATTTGCCTTTGCATCCTCAGCCTTTATTCCAATCAGTCAGGCGGCAAAAGTGGGAAATCTGACATTCCGTTTCGGAGCCACAACGGTGGCAAAAGAAGGAATTGCCATGATGGCGGGAGCAGGAGCTTCAGACATTACCATGAAGATATCCGGAAGTCAGACAGCCAGTGTAGTGGCAGGAATGATAGCCGGTGGAGCAGCAGGGCATGGACTGAACGGAGTGGATGCGAAGTTTAATATTTCGGGGAATATAACGGGTGGTAGAGGGAATGGTTTTTATAAGAATAATCCGATGGATAATCCCAAAGCAGCAAGGGATATTATAGAAAATTCAGATGCAGTATATGGTTATTCGCCTAATCCAGAATCAACAAGAATTGGAAAGTATGCTGATAAAATTGACTGGACTAATCCTGAACAGGTTGCGGTTGCAAGGCAAACGAGAGAAGTATATCATAATGTAAACGAATCAATGTTGCAAGATTTGTATGATAGTGGATATACAACAAAAGATATTGCAGCAAAAATGGTCGAAGAAAGAAATATGAACCGTATTAATAGTTATATTAATAATGGGGATTTAGAGGGACTTGAAACTGTAAAACAGAGTAATTTAGAAACATATGGGAATGAATTTGGCATGTCTTTAGAACAAGCATTAGAGAAATATGGTTCATATGAAGAAATAATCAATGCTACGGTTAGAAGTAATCCAGGAATGGATGCTTGTACAGGATTATATGATATTTATCATGGAGGAAAATAGAATGTGGCAAGTACAAAAAAAAGAAACTTTTGATATTTGGACAAATAATTTATGCACCTTAAAAATTGAGCATTTAGAAGATAAATGTAGAGTCTATGTTGATTATAAGGGCTATAATGTTATTATGCCAATGGGGATGTGGGGATTTGAAGATGAAATTCAAGATAGAAAGATAGAGTTGGAGATTGATGGTGAAAAGGGAAACTTTAGATCCTTAAGTTATGTGGTAAAGGAAAGTGATTTAAAATTGTTTTGTGATATGATATTTTTCTTTTTATCTGAGCATAACTTAGATGGAGTATTGAATGATATGTTTAAATATTAAATGTATTTGACCTGAATTATTCACGGAACAGCAACTGAACTAATAACTGTGCCATGACTCTAAAAATTGAACCATACGGTCATAATATCACTCAACTAACTCGTTAGAAGGGCTGTGAGTTTCCGTATAAATCAGAGGAAGTGCTGGAGCATGCAGATGATGTGCTGAAGAATGCGAATGAAGTTGGAGAAACTGTGGAGGCGTGGTTGAGAGGGGGACTGTATGGGTTCATATTACTTAAACCCAAGAAAATTATCCATTTACCAATATTTCAAAATCATTTGAAGTAGAGGTTAATGGAGAAAAGATGTGGGTGCATGGAAATGCAACTGAACATATGTATGAAGATGTTTATAAGGGGATTACTACGGGAAATGGCACAGCATATACAAATCCTAATCTTTATACACAAGAAATTATGAGTGATTTTTATGGTTCGCTTCAGGAGGCAACGAAGTCAGGGATTGGTTATGGGGAAAAGATTACTCAAGGTAATTGGGAATTTATATTTGCTCAGCCAAGGCAGGCAGGACAGTTGTCAGTAATAAAACATGCACAGTTTAATGGATGGCATTGGGAGGTATAAGAATATGCAAGATATAATAAATATGAAATTAGAAGAGTATATTCCTTTGGAGATTATATTTAATAAGGATGAGGAAGCGGTTGAATATATTTCATATTCAAAAGATAAAAATGTTATGGGTAGAACCAGATAGTCGGCAAGTGCAGACTCAATCAGCAGACTATATGTAAAAGCTGGATGCTGTTCCTGCAACATATCCAGTAATCCATCATAAACAGCAATATCCTCGTGGAGTGGTGAAACATCAGTTTATAGTGCTGAAAGACTATTTCAGCTAGAATCGGGTATGCAAGTTCAGTTTGAAAGTGAAGAAGATATGATGGTTCATATATGGAGTAACTATAAAAAATGAAAGAAGGTAAAAAAATGAATCTAATTGAAATGCTGATAGAATATAGAAAGACAGGAAATGAACAGTTATTAGTTAATTCAGAATATAATATCGAAAAAGAAAATCTTAATGTTATAGTACTGGAGATATTATCTTGGTTGAAATTAGAGCACAAGAGATACTTATGGATGAATCAAGGTAGAAAAACATGTTTAAAGCCATTGCAATTGAACATGCAGTATCCTTGGAGTAGAGATTTATGTATGTTAGTTGAAAAAGAAAAATTATTTTATGAATATTTTAGGATAAAAGATGGAAAATTTGAATTTTCGGATAAGGTAAAAGAAGAAGATAAAATAGAAATGAGAAGATTAGCATATAACAATTATAATCCGCAGAAACACACATAAAAATTGGTTTAATGCACTCTTAGTAACAGAATGTTGTGAAAGAGTGCGTTTTTGTGTAAATACATTATAAGCGGTGAGATTTTGTATACATATCAGTCTTACAAGCGGTATTTCAGATACAGAAATCAAAATTCTGAGTAGAAGTAGTGTGAATTAAAGAAGATTGAAGTAACATATAATACATGGGAAATGTTAGGAGACAATGAGCGGAAAGAAAAAATTACTAGAGAGTTAGTTATAAATTCATAATATTTCCTGCTAAGATAATAAATAATTTTAAGGTGGCAATCCGATACAAAAAGTGGTAATATGTCAAGTAGAGTAGCTAGAGGATATATTACCACTTTGGAGATTAAAAAGTAATAAATGAAAAAATACATATCAGTGTCAGTTCTTATTTTATTTGCCTTATTACTATTCTGTGGTACAGAGAAAGAAATGGCAGAATCAACTGTAACAAATCAAACAGCGGAATCAGAAATAGAAGTAAAATTGAATATCGGAGTATGTGAAACTTTGGGACAAGTTTTATCCGAAGAGGAAAAAAGACTTTTGATTGAAGCCTTTCACATTGATGAGAATGAGGTGTACACTTTTTTGCAAGGACCAAGGTCATGGTCAGAGGGGATTCCATGGTCAGGAGAATGGTGTCTTTTTAGTGTAAAAGGAAACTCTTTTGGAAATTTTGGCTGTGGACTTTGCTGTATGGCAAATATTTATGATACCTTGTCAACTTATGAGGTTTCTCCGTGGGATATGTGTGAATATGCTATGGAAGTTTCTGGTTATGCCCCTAGAAGAAAGTCAGGGGCGATTGATTGGGGAAATATGAAAGAAGTATTAAAGACCTGCGGTATTTCATGCGATGTATATTATAAACCAGAGAGCTATGAGATATTTCAACAGCAGATTGCAAAGGCTAAGTCTGCCGTAGTGCTTATAAGCAGTAATAACGATGACGTTTTTTGGAAAGACACACCGGGACATTATGTAAATATTTGGTTATATAGAGCAGAAGATGATACTGTATTTTTGGCAGAACCCGGAAGTCCAAATAATAATCGTACCCGAATACCACTACAATATGTATACGATGCATTAAAAACCACCAGTAAGTTTCAATATTTATTAGTAGAACAATATCAGGAACAGGAAAATCAGTGGAAAAAGAACGGCATTGATGAAAACTGGAACCGCCCATAGGCGGTATCAGCTTTCGGCTTCCTTTACGATTTGTTCTAAAACACCAATCAAATCCTGAAGGGTATAAAGTTTTACATTTCGTTCTAAAATACAGTTTTTTAGTTCTGTGGACAGGGAATCGAATTTATCCTGTAATTTAGGGTCAATATAGCTTGCCATGTTTATCACCTCAAAAGTAGTATGTTAAAAAATAGATAAAATATACTAGATTTTAAATTGGATTTTTTAAACTGGATTTTTAAAAAGACCAATATTAGGTGCAAAATAGGTAAAAAGGAAAAAGCATATGGTTAAAATAACAACTAGGAGAAGCAGAAGATAAGTGTAATTTTTCAGCTTTCCATTTGTTGTTAAACGGTAGGCAGCTAGAAAAGTAAACAGGCAACTAAGGATAAATACAGCAATATCCAGACAAAAAACATCAAATCCAAGGATTCCGGTATAGGTGTAAAAGAAAACAGGGATCAGGAATGTTCCAAGAAGAAGACCGCTAAAAAGTCCCGAAATAATACTGGGGTAGGAAGTTTTCTGTCTTTGAATACAGAAAATACTATAAAAAAGCATAGGAAAGAAAAGTAATTTCATATGTTCCCAAGTAGATTCATTTATAGGAGCAATCAGATTGACAAGAAAAGCATGATTGGACCAGTTGTAGGCAAAGTGTAAGAGTGTACCGAGGATAGCAGTAAAGAAAAATCCGAAAATAATACAACAACGTAAATTTTTATGCATAGAAATGTCCTTTCTGTAAGTAAAATCTATCATTAGAATTTATAATTAAAATCTATTAATTAATATATTAAATCAGGAGATAAAGTATGCACAATGAAAATAAACTGACAGATGGAAAAATATATGAAAAAAATGACATGGTAAAGTTAGAATGTGGAGATTGCAAAGGATGCTTTTCCTGCTGTCAGGGCATGGGCAGTTCCGTTATATTAAATCCATATGATGTATGGCAGTTAGAGACAAATCTGCACAAAAGTTTTGCAGAACTGCTGCAGGAAAAATTAGAACTGGGAATATCCGAAGGAATGATTCTTCCTAATCTTAAAATGACAGGAACTAAGGAAACGTGTGGATTTTTGGATGAAAATGGAAGATGTAGTATTCATGCATTCCGGCCGGGAATTTGCCGTTTGTTTCCGTTGGGAAGACAGTATGACGAAGAAAAGATAGGATACATTTTTCTGGAAAACGCCTGTCCAAAGCCAAATAAAACAAAAGTTAAGATAAAGAAATGGCTGGGAATTTCACAGTTAGAAACAAATGAAGCATTTTTACTACGTTGGCATACTATTCAGAAAGAAGTGTGGAAATTGGCAAAAGTAGAAGACAAGGACACCGTACAGGAATTGAATATGTATTTGTTAAATTTATTTTTTACAGAGCCGTATGTGGGAGAATTTTATGCGGAATTTGAAAAGCGGGCGCAAATGGCAGAAAAATTATTAGAAAAATTAAAAGAATAAAAAGACAAAGACTTTACTAAAGATTATAGTAGATATATTTAACTATAACTTAAAGGAATAATAGATAAAAATAATAAGTATAGCTTTATCCTATTGACAAAGTACCATAATATGCTAAACTTATTAGTAATCGTGAAGCGTAAAGAAAAGGTAGGTTTTTCTTATGGGAAGACAAGCATTATCTATATTGGTTGAGAATACACCTAATGTACTCAGCCATGTATCTGGACTTTTTAGTCGCAGAGGATATAATATTGACAGTATTACAGCCGGGGTTACGGCTGATCCAAGATTTACAAGAATTACTATTGTCTCCAGCGGAGACGAGATGATTTTAGAGCAGATTGAAAAACAGCTTGCAAAGTTGGAGGATGTTATCGATATTAAGAAGCTTAAGGACGGTGAGTCCGTATGCAGAGAGCTGATATTGGTTAAGATTAGCGCAAAGCCTTCACAGCGTCAGCCGATTATTTCCATTGCGGAGATTTTTAAGGCAAAGATTGTAGATGTTACTAACGATTCTATGATGATAGAATTAATTGGCAATCAGAGCAAGCTAGATGCGTTTTTGGAACTGTTAGGAGAATATGAGATTCTGGAGCTGGCAAGAACCGGTATTACAGGACTCAACCGTGGAACATCAGATGTTAAGATGTTCGATTAATAACATTGTGAATAATATTTATTATGTCAAGCATAATGAGATATTTAAAAATATTCTAGGAGGATAAGAAAAAATGGCAGCAAAAATATTTTATCAGGAAGATTGTAATCTTTCATTATTAGAAGGAAAAACAATCGCAGTTATCGGCTATGGTAGCCAGGGACATGCACATGCATTAAACTTAAAGGATTCAGGATGCCATGTCATTATTGGTCTTTATAAGGGAAGTAAATCCTGGGCAAAGGCAGAAGCACAGGGATTTGAAGTATATACTGCTGACGAAGCAGCTAAGAAAGCAGATATCATTATGATTCTTATTAATGATGAGTTACAGGCAGATATGTACAAGAGAGACATCGAGCCAAACTTAGAGGCAGGAAACATGTTAATGTTCGCACATGGTTTCAATATTCACTTCGGAGCAATTGTACCTCCTAAGGATGTAGACGTTACTATGATTGCACCAAAGGGACCGGGACATACAGTAAGAAGTGAGTATCAGGCAGGAAAAGGTGTTCCATGTCTTATCGCTGTTGAGCAGGATGCAACTGGAAAGGCTCAGGATATTGCTTTAGCATATGCTTTAGGAATTGGTGGAGCAAGAGCTGGTGTTCTTGAAACAACTTTCAGAACAGAGACAGAAACAGACTTATTCGGTGAGCAGGCAGTTCTTTGTGGTGGTGTTTGTGCATTAATGCAGGCTGGATTCGAAACATTAGTAGAAGCTGGATATGACCCAAGAAATGCATACTTCGAATGTATTCATGAAATGAAATTAATCGTAGACTTGATTTACCAGTCTGGATTTGAAGGAATGAGATATTCTATCTCTAACACAGCAGAGTACGGTGATTATATCACAGGACCTAAGATTGTTACAGAAGATACTAAGAAAGCAATGAAGAAAGTTTTAACAGATATTCAGGATGGAACATTTGCAAAAGACTTCTTATTAGATATGTCCCCAGCAGGACGTCAGGTTCACTTTAAAGCTATGAGAAAGAGAGCAGCAGAACATCCGGCAGAAGAAGTAGGAAAAGAAATCCGTAAGCTTTATAGCTGGAACAACGAAGAAGATAAGTTAATCAACAACTAATCTGAATCTACATAAAATCTATATTAAGAAATGAAAGCACCCTTTATAACAGAAATGTTGTAAAGGGTGCTTTCTACATAGTATATATACTATATCTGATATCCTTCATAGAACTCAATAAAATGTTCCAAAGAATTGGAAACACGAACATTTTGATTGTATGCAAATCCGATTTCACGTTTATGAATAGGAATACCGAGAGGTATTTCTTTTAAAATTCCGCTTTCTAACTCTTCCTTTACAAAGTCACGAATGACACAGCCAACACCAAGACTGATTTTTGACATTTCAATCAGCAGGTCCATATTAGAAACTTCAATGGTATCTTGAATGGTAATATGGTTGCTCTGGAAATAGTCATCAATGTATTGGCGAGTTATATTTTCCTTATCCAGTAACATGAGAGTAGAATTTTGTAAAATCTGATCGGACTCTATGCCACGAAGTTTTAAGATGTGTAAGTAATCGTCAGTGGCAACAAAAATATCTTCAATTTCCCGCAAGCAATAAAAATCAATATTTTTAGAATTTTCCGGTTTCCCAATCAATCCTACATCTAACTTTCCATCTTCTAAAAGAGCCAATGTCTGATTGGTAGAATGACAAGAGATAGAAATATTAATGTGCGGATACTTTTTTATAAAATCCTTTAGATAAGGAAGTAATATGTATTTGCATAACGTGGAACTGACACCAATGGAGAGGTGACCAACACCTAGAGCAATGGAACGGCGCAGCTTTTCTTCACCAAGGGAAAGGGTTTCAAAAGCAGATTTTACATGCGAGTAAAGAAGTTCGCCTTCGCTGGTTAAGGTGACACCACGAGAGCTGCGGTCGAAAAGACGTACCCCTACGCTGTCTTCTAATTTTTGTATAGACTTACTGATAGCAGGCTGGCTAATGTAGAGCTCCTTTGCTGCTTTTGAGATATTTCCGGCATTTGCAACTGCATAAAAAATGCGATAAGAAGATAAGTTTTGATTCATAAGTACCTCCATAACTAAAAGTCATAATAAACATATTTAATATGTATTTCTATTATACTACTATCTATGCTAAAATAGCAAGCATAGATAAACGATACGCAAACACGAGAATAGTAAAACAGGAGGACATAGAAGATGGGAATGACAATGACACAGAAGATTCTGGCAGCAGCAGCGGGACTTCCTGAGGTAAAGGCAGGACAGTTGATTGAGGCAGATTTGGATTTGGTTTTGGGAAATGATATTACATCTCCGGTAGCTATCCATGAAATGGATAAGTTCAATAAAGATGGGGTGTTTCATAAGGATAAAATAGCATTAGTTATGGACCATTTTGTACCAAATAAAGACATTAAATCTGCACAGCATTGTAAATGTGTAAGAGAATTTGCCTGTAAGAATGAAATCACCAATTACTTTGATGTAGGTGAGATGGGAATCGAACATGCACTGTTACCGGAAAAAGGTCTTACCGTTGCAGGTGATGTGATTATTGGAGCAGATTCACATACTTGTACCTATGGTGCATTAGGCGCGTTTTCTACTGGCGTAGGAAGCACGGATATGGCAGCCGGAATGGCAACAGGAAAGGCATGGTTTAAAGTACCATCTGCTATTAAATTTAATATAGTAGGAAAGCCATCTAAATGGGTAAGCGGAAAAGATGTAATTCTTCATATTATTGGTATGATTGGAGTAGATGGAGCTCTTTACAAATCAATGGAATTTGTAGGAGAGGGAATACATAATTTGTCTATGGATGACCGTTTTACTATTGCGAATATGGCAATCGAAGCAGGCGGAAAGAACGGAATTTTCCCGGTAGATGATGTTGCAGTTGCATATATGAAAGAACATTCAAAGAGAGAATTTAAGGTATATGAAGCAGATGCAGATGCAGAATATGATGAAGAATATACCATTGATTTAAGTACATTAAAGCCAACCGTAGCATTTCCGCATCTTCCGGAAAATACCAGAACAATTGATGAAGTTGGTGATGTAAAAATTGATCAGGTTGTAATTGGTTCATGTACTAACGGAAGACTGGATGATCTTAGAATTGCTGCTGAGGTGCTTCATGGACATAAAGTCGCAAAAGGAATACGTTGTATTGTTATTCCTGCAACACAGCAGATTTACTTAGATGCAATGGAAGAAGGTTTGATAAAGACTTTTATTGAAGCAGGAGCAATTGTAAGTACACCAACCTGCGGTCCATGTCTGGGAGGTTATATGGGAATCCTTGCAGAAGGAGAAAGATGTATATCCACTACAAATCGTAACTTTGTAGGACGTATGGGACATGTAGACTCAGAAGTATATCTTGCCAGTCCGGCAGTAGCAGCAGCAAGTGCAATTACCGGTAAGATTTCAGGACCACAGGAATAGGAGGAAGAAAAATGAAAGCAAATGGAACAGTTTTTAAATACGGTGATAATGTAGATACAGATGTTATTATTCCGGCAAGATATTTGAATTCTTCTGATCCAAAGGAATTAGCAACACATTGTATGGAAGATATTGATAAAGATTTCGTAAACAAAGTAAAACAAGGTGATATTATTGTGGCTGATAAGAATTTTGGCTGTGGTTCATCCAGAGAGCATGCACCAATTGCTATCAAAGCAGCAGGTGTAAGCTGTGTAATTGCTGAGACTTTTGCGAGAATCTTTTATCGTAATGCAATTAATATTGGACTTCCGATTATTGAGTGTCCGGAAGCAGCAAAGGGAATTGAAGCAGGTGATGAAGTTGAGGTAGATTTTGACAGTGGTATCATCACCAATAAGACAAAAGGAACCAGTTTCCAAGGTCAGGCATTTCCGGAATTTATGCAGAAAATCATTAAGTCAGAAGGCTTGATTAACTATATCAATCAGAAATAATAAAAAGAGCTGTTCCAGTTTAATTAGTGGGACAGCTCTTTTCTAATAATACTTATTTTGTGGAAGATTGTATTGAGGCAAGATAGTTTAAATATTTTGGCGAAATCTTCACTTTGCTGTAAATCTCTGCATATTCCTTAGGAGAAAAATTGTCAATATAATTGGTGGGAAAGTCTTTGGTAATTCCATGCTTTTTGGCCAAATCTACCGCCTTATTATAGGCAATAGCAGCATTTTCTTCATTACGATAGGTTCCTATCGTATAATTTCCGTTAATATGTATTTTAACCTTATAACGAGGAATTTCATTTTTTAAATATTGGCTTACACCGTGGTATTTATTAACAATAATGATATTAGAGTAGCGAAAATCAGTGTGGTCATCATTTGCAAAAAAATAATCTTTTCCGGCAACTCCGTAGTTTTTTATGCCATAGCGTGAGAGAATATTGACCTGCATACCATAATCATTTACGAAGAGGTGTGTTCCACGACGCATAATTTTATGACTAGAGTAATAGAATAAATCGTCAATATCAAATTTTAATTCATCCGATTTAGAAATGTAATATACAAAATAATTATTTTTAAGATAAATGGGATTTTTAAAATAAATGCCATTATCCCGAAAATTCAACAGAGAAATCACCTTATCAAATTTTAAAATAGTATGGTAAGTAAAAACGGTATCTATGGTAAGTTTAGAATCCGTTAAAATTTTACCAGCCTCCACATAAGCAGTATTAGCATCACACTCTTTGGAAAAACTACCTAATGAGATATGTTTATTTTTATAGGTAATATTAGAACGATAATACGCATCACCGTTCTTTTTATAAGCAAGGTATACACCTGGTAGCATAGGAACCTCCCTGACTATAATTTGAAATAAGTATAACATAAAAAGTAAAAAATGAAAAAGTTTTTCTAAAAATTCCGGAATAAGAATGGCAATTTATGGAAAAAATCTTTATTGACCAAGCAAAGGAAATTGTATCTATTTGTAAAGTCACTCATAGAAAAGAGGAATATTATGTTAATAATTCAAAACTTACTAAAGAATGTATATGGTGGTATACGAAAGATATCAAAAAAATCCTATCGAAATTGCGTGGTAATTGCGGTCGGATTTTTAGTATTTGCCATGATTTCCTTAAGTGCACAAGCATTCGGAGGAACAGGAAAGAATCGGGTAATTGCTAAGGGATATAGAGAACTGTCTATGGGAGAAACAGAAAAAATAGAGGAAGAAGCAGAGGAAAATAGTGGAAGTGCAGGACCACAGTTCATAAAGCAATGTAAATACGCATTAGAAGAAGAACAGAGTAAAATAGAAATTGCAAGTGGAGTAATACAGAAAAAAAGAGAAATTGTGAAACAATGTATCAACATTGAGAATGTAGCACAAATAAAACAAGAATTGCCGCAGCCACCAATAAATCCATATCAGACATTAGAGGTTTCCGAACAGGATTATGAGGCGTTATGCCGTATTGTACAGGCAGAAGCTGGTGGAGAAGAAGAAAAAGGAAAAATTTTAGTGGCAGAAGTAATATTGAATCGTGTTTTAACGGATGGATTCAAGGATAATATTTGTGAGGTTATTTTTGAAAAAAGTGGGGGAAGTGCTCAATTTGCACCTACCGTAGATGGAAGATACTTTAGCGTTGAAGTGACAGAAGAAACAAGACAGGCGGTGGAAAAGGCGTTACATGGAGAAGATTATTCCCAAGGAGCATTATTCTTTTCAGCCAGAAGTAAAGCCAATCCCAATGATATGGCATGGTTTGATCATAATCTGAAGTGGTTATTTCAATATGGCGGACACGAATTTTATACACTTCCTTGAAAATTTCACGCTTTAATAGAGTAAATTTGTGTAGTGTAATGATTGACAGACTTGTGGAAAAATTTTATAATGGAATGGATTATAAAAGCAAAGGATGGATAGGGAATATGTTATATTCAAGCACAAGAAACGCAGAAGAGAAAGTAACGGCTTCTCAGGCAATATTAAAAGGTCTTGCAGAAAATGGCGGACTTTTTGTACCGGACAGTATCCCATCTTTGGAAGTTCCGGTAGAAAAGCTGGCAAATATGTCTTATCAGGAAACAGCATATGAAGTGATGAAACTGTTTTTGACAGATTTTACAGAAGAAGAATTGAAGAACTGTATCAAGAATGCATATGATTCTAAGTTCGATACAGAGGAAATTGCACCACTGGTAAAGGCTCAGGATGCTTATTATCTGGAGTTATTCCACGGAGCTACCATTGCGTTCAAGGATATGGCATTGTCCATTCTTCCACATCTTCTGATTACAGCAGCACGAAAAAATGAAGTAAAAAATGATATTGTAATTTTAACAGCAACATCCGGAGATACAGGTAAGGCTGCATTAGCAGGATTTGCAGATGTAAAAGGAACAAAGATTATTGTATTTTATCCAAAGGATGGAGTAAGTCCAATTCAGCAGAAACAGATGGTAACCCAAAAGGGTGATAATACATTTGTAGTAGGAATTAATGGAAATTTTGATCAGGCGCAGACAGGCGTAAAGCAGATGTTTTCTGATAAAGCTTTAGCAAAAGAAATGGAAGCAGCAGGCTATCAGTTCTCTTCTGCAAATTCAATCAACATTGGACGTTTAGTACCGCAGATTGTATATTATGTATATGCTTATGCTAAGATGGTAAAGGCAGGAAATATTCAAAACGGTGAAACTATGAACGTAGTAGTGCCAACCGGTAATTTTGGAAATATTTTAGCAGCTTTTTATGCAAAGAATATGGGACTTCCAATTGGAAAGCTGATTTGTGCTTCTAATGAAAATAAAGTATTATATGATTTCTTTACAACAGGAGAATATGATAAGAATCGTGATTTCATTTTAACAAGTTCCCCATCAATGGATATTTTGATTTCCAGTAACTTAGAACGTTTGATTTATCGTATTGCAGGAAATGATGCGAAGAAGAATCAGGAATTAATGCAGTCCTTACAGGAAAATGGAAAATACGAAATCACACCAGAGATGAAAGAACAGTTAAAAGATTTCTATGGAAATTATGCAAGCGAAGCAGAAACAGCAGCAGTAATTAAGGAAATCTATGATGAAACAGGATATATTATTGATACCCATACAGCAGTAGCAGCCGTTGTATATCATAAGTATCAGAAAGCAACAGGAGATAAGGCAAAGACTGTAATTGCATCTACTGCAAGTCCATATAAGTTTACAAGAAGCGTTATGACTGCTATCGATGAGAAGTACGATAGCAAGCCGGATTTTGAATTAGTAGATGAATTATCAAAGCTTTCCAAGGTAAAGGTACCACAGGCAATCGAAGATATTCGTACAGCACCGGTATTACATAAGACTATTTGTGAAGTAGACGAGATGCAGTCTGTAGTGAAAAAGTTTTTAGGAATATAATCAAGAGAATATAGAACAAAGAGTTCGATATATGATAAAAAAGAATTTCGCAATTGGCGGAATTCTTTTTTGTATATCATAGGGAATAAAATTAGTCGTAAGGAGTAGTCGTAAGGGAATACTAAACAGACGCAAAAGAGTCCGACGTGCGGACTCTTTGTCTGATACTTATAAGATAGATATGATAAAATTAATTCGTCCGAAAGGATACATAATTGGAAGAAGATAAGCCGGTGAATCTGTCGAAAGCGTGGTATGCTCTTGTACTACCGGTGGTTCTAACTTCAATTCAATGGAATGCTCATTAGACATATTTACAGCATATAATCCATTGTGGAGGTTTAAGAAATCTTCTACTGAAGCAAGTACATATTCATCAAATTCAGTAAAATCTTCATCCACATATTTACATGCAAAAGCAATGGCAGTCTGTGGTTCCATATCCAAGGCTGATAATACAGTTCCAGTAATTTCCTGAGAAACACAGAAATTAGTAGGAACTTCTGGTATTGGAATAATTTCTAAAGGTGTAAAATCTTCTCCAATAAAGCGAATCAAGTTATTGAAAAAGAGTGTCAGATACGGAATAATACGTTCTGGCTGTTCAATATTTTCCTTAGAACAAAAAGAAGAAAGAAGTTTATCTACTAATTCTTTTTGTTCAATCACTAAATTTAAATCATAAATTTCATAGGCAGAACGATATTCAGCTACTAAATTTTCTAAATCGACATTAGATATCCATTCCTTTTCAACAAGTACTTGTCCCAATTTCATGTAATCAGGAAGTTGAAGCTCTAACAGTTTATCTACTTGAGTCTGAGTAAGATAACCAAGTTTTATTGCCAATTCACCGAAAAGTTTATCATAATGAGTCTGCATAATGTAAACATCTTCTACCTCATTTGCAGTCATATATCCGGCATGAATTGCAAGTGTACCAAGTTTCTGGTGCGTAGAGGATTGAATCTCCAGAGCCTCCATAAGTTGTTCCGTATTGATAATACCTTTATTGATTAGAAAATTCCCAAAAAATTGTGTATACATAACCTATCTCCCTTCGAAACGTTGTTTTACAATCTGAATAATGGTGGAAGAGGAGTAAGGCTTTTGAATAAAGTCGTGTGCACCTTCCAAAATTGCAGCTTTTAACTGTGATTGCGTACCAACGGAAGAAACAATAATAATATATGCTTCAGGATCAAATTGCCGAATCTCACGAATCGCCTGTAAACCATCCATTTGCGGCATAACAATATCTAAAAAAACCAACTGTGGTTTGGATTCTTTGTATAAAGCAACAGCCTGTTCTCCATTGGTAGCTTCCAGAAAGGTGTCATAACCACATTTACGAATAATATCTTTTAATTGTTTGCGTGCTAAAATAGAATCATCACATATTAAAATTTTTACATCTTCCATAGTAACCACCGCTCCTTCAGTATAGTCAATTTTATATATACTAATTTTACACTAAAAGCCTAAAAGTTTCAATGTTTTCTTTATTGTAAATATAATTTACAATACATTTCGACAATTGTAAGCACATTATGGTATAATATGAGCACTTAGAGAAATCGAGCCAAAGGCGAAGATTGAAGTTAGTGCGAGTAATACCTAATCACTTAGAGAGGTATTTTCGAGCTTAGTGCGAAGATTGAACTTAGTGAGTATAGTATAATAAAGTCAGTAATAGATAGAGATAAGGATATATGAGAACATGAGTAAAATATTAGTTGTAGATGATGAGGAAAAAATTCGTACTATTATTCGAAAGTACGGAGAATTTGAAGGATATGAAATTGTAGAAGCAAGAGACGGAATAGAGGCAGTACACATCTGTAAACAGCAGGATTTTGACGTTATCATTTTGGATGTAATGATGCCGGAGTTAGATGGATTTTCTACTTGCCGAGAAATAAAAAAGGAAAAAGATATTCCAATAATTATGTTATCAGCAAGAGGAGAAGAGTATGATAGAATCCATGGATTTGAAATAGGGATAGACGATTATGTGGTAAAACCATTTTCACCAAAGGAATTAATGATGCGGGTAAAGGTGGTAATTAGTCGAAATCAGGGCAGGACAGAAAAAACACAGCGTGATGTGTTTAAAAAAGAGGGATTAGTAGTAGATTTTACCGGAAGAACCGTTACTGTAGACGGAAAAAGAGTAGATATGTCTCCGAAAGAATATGAGCTGTTATTCTACTTAGTGAAAAACAGAAATATAGCATTAGAGCGAGAAAAGCTGCTTACAGAGGTTTGGGGATATGATTATTATGGTGATGACAGAACCTTAGATACCCATGTAAAGCTTATACGCAGCAGTTTGGGAGAATATCGAAAGTTTTTGGTAACATTAAGAGGGGTGGGATATCGTTTTGAAGCTTAGAGATGGAAAAGTGAGAGAAAAAATTAGTATTAAATGGAAAGTATTTGTGTATTTATTAAGCTTTACCGTAATTCTGCTGGCTATTTTATGGGTATTTCAGATTTGTTATCTGGATACCTTTTATAAGCTTATTAAAAACCATGAAGCACAAAAAGCATTAGAAAAAGTGATAGATATAGAAAAAGAATCTCCAAGCGATGTAGAAACACAAATTGATAGTATTGCTGCGGAAGGAAATTTTTCTATTTTGGTAGCAGATGCTAAAGGAAATGTGATACATAGTGCAGAATATATTATGAATTCTCAGATGAGCAGTATTCCCAAAGAAGAGTTTGAAAGGTACTATCAACAGGCAAAAGAACAGGGCGGAGAGGCAAAGATTGAATTTGAAGGAAGTAAAAATCTTACATTTCCATTAGAAGAACAACCTCCTGTAACAAATGAAAGACAAAAAATTCCACCACAACCCCAAAAAGGATTTTTGCAGAATCACGGACAAAGAATGGTGCAATCAGCTATATATGTAGAAATTGTTGCTGATGGAACAAATTCCTTTGTTGTAATGGTAAATTCACAATTAACGCCGGTGGATGCAACCGTTGATACGCTGTGCATACAGTTTATATGGATTTCAGTTATTTTATTTCTGCTGTCTTTAGGAATTGCACTTTTATTATCAAGAAAAATATCCCGTTCCATTATTATGGTAAATAATTCTGCTAAAGAACTGGCAAAGGGAGATTATTCCGTAGAATTTTCAGGAAAAGATTATCGGGAGATAGCAGAGCTTTCGGAAACATTGAATTATGCTGCAAGAGAATTAGAAAAAACGGAAGGATTTCGTAAAGAGCTTTTGGCAAATGTGTCCCATGATTTGCGCACTCCATTGACAATGATTATTGCTTATGCAGAAGTGATGCGTGATTTGCCGGGAGAAAACACACCGGAAAATGTACAGGTAATCATAGATGAATCACGCCGACTTACCCTGCTGGTTAATGATATGTTGGATATATCCAAGCTTCAGGCAGGGGTAATGGAAAAAAATGTTTCTGTCTATAATTTAACGGAAAGTATTCAATCTGTTTTTGAGCGTTACAATAAGTTAAAAGAACAAGACGGATATAGTATCGAATTTCAATATGAAAAAGAAGTTATGGTAGAAGCAGATGAATTTAAAATTTTTCAGGTGATTTATAACCTTGTAAATAATGCCATTAATTATACTGGAAAAGATAAAAGAGTTTTGGTCCGTCAGTCAGTGCGTGAGAACATGGTACGAATTGAGGTAAGGGATACAGGAGATGGAATTGCAAGAGAAGACATTCCATATGTGTGGGATAGATATTACAAAGTAGATAAAACACATAAACGTGCCGTTATGGGAACAGGATTAGGACTTTCAATCGTGAAAAATATTTTGAAACTGCATGAAGCAGCATATGGGGTAGAAAGCCGTGTAGGCGAGGGCAGTACCTTTTGGTTTGAACTGCCCATTTATCAAGAGAAAGAATAGTTATCTTTGCTCCATTGGAATATATTCCAAGTGTTCCTGTACATTTTTGTAAGCAGGACGCATGATTTTTCCATTGTAATTTAATTCCTCTAAACGATGCGCACTCCAACCGGAAATTCGTGCAATCGCAAAGATTGGTGTATACAATTCTAATGGTAAATCCAGCATACTGTAAGCAAATCCTGAGAAGAAGTCTACATTAGGACTAACACCCTTATAAATTTTACGTTCTCTTGCAATGATTTGAGGTGCAAGACGTTCTACGGTAGAATACAAAGCAAATTCATCTTCACGGCCTTTTTCCTTAGACAGACGCTGTACAAAAGAACGAAACAGTTCTGCACGAGGGTCAGATAAGGAGTAAACAGCATGACCCATACCATAGATAAGTCCGGCATGGTCAAATGCTTCCTTATGCAAAAGGGCAGTAAGATAAGCACCAATTTCTTCTTCGTCATTCCAATCATGAATATGCTGCTTCATATCATCAAACATTTTTACTACTTTGATATTTGCTCCACCATGGCGAGGTCCTTTTAAGGAACCAAGAGAAGCTGCAATCGCAGAGTAAGTATCTGTTCCGGAAGAAGAAACAAGATGTGTAGTAAAGGTAGAGTTATTACCACCGCCATGTTCCATATGAAGAATCAGGGCGATATCTAAAAGTTTTGCTTCTAACGGCGTATATTTACTATCTGGGCGCAGAAGATGAAGAATTGTCTCTGCAGTAGATAGTTTTGGATCAGGTGTATGAATAAAAAGGCTGGCTCCATCATGGTAATGCTTATATGCCTGATACCCATATACAGAAAGCAACGGGAAAAGACTAATCAATTCCAGACATTGTCTTAATACATTTGGAATTGAAATATCATCTGCTCTGTCATCATAAGAATAAAGTGTAAGAACACTACGAGCAAGTGTATTCATCATGTCCTGACTTGGTGCTTTCATAATAATATCACGCACAAAACTGGTAGGAAGTGTACGATACTTAGCAAGAACCTGACAGAAAGAAGTTAATTCTTCTGAGGTAGGAAGTTTCCCAAATAAAAGCAGGTATGTACTTTCCTCAAACCCAAAATGGTTATTGTCAGATAATCCACGGATAATATCTTTTACGTTATAACCACGGTAATACAATTCACCCGGTGCTGGAACAGATTTGCCATCTACGATTTTAGTGGAGCAGACATCAGAAATTTCAGTCAATCCAACAAGTACGCCCTTTCCATTGAGGTCACGCAATCCACGCTTTACATCGTAAGTTGTAAAAAGTTCCGGATTTATAGTTGCTGCCTGACGGCTTAATTCTGCTAAATGTGCAATTTCAGGTGTAATTTCGCAAAAATAATTCGTGTTCATATAAAACCCCTTTCTGGATATTTTAAAAGTACAGTGTTAAAGTGATACTGTGTGAAACACTGCCGATTATCCTATCATAACATATGTATTTATTTCAAGACAAGAAAATAAAGAAAATTTAATATTTTTTTTAGAATTCCAATGATTATTTTTATAGATTTTTAAGGGAAAATAAGATAGAATATAGTCAGATGTAAAGCTTTCCAAAAGGAGAAAAGAGAATGGAAATACAAGCATTGATAATGAAAGCAATAGAGGCAAAAGAGCATGCCTATGTTCCATATTCCAATTTTCGGGTAGGAGCGGCATTACTTACAAAGAGTGGTAAGGTATATACCGGCTGTAATATTGAAAATGTCAGCTTTGGAGCGACAAATTGCGCAGAAAGAACAGCGGTATTTAAGGCCGTTTCAGCAGGAGAACGAGAGTTTGAGAAAATTGTGATTAATGGAGAGCATGGAGATTACTTACCGCCGTGCGGTATTTGCCGTCAGGTACTTTTAGAGTTTGCAGATGCATCTTTACAGGTGATTCTTGCAAATGATGCACAAGATTATAGAATAACTACACTGGGAGAGTTATTACCGGGAGCATTTGAAATAGAAAATTTACAGAAAAAATAAGCTTTAAAGACGATTGAGTAAAAAACCAAAAATTGACAAGAATTTTACATTGAAATTTGTGAGATAATAGAGTATAATCATTTTTAGAAAGAAACGGAAATGATTCCTGGGATGTGCGATACCCTGTTATTTTGAACCTACATTTACGTTCATGGGATTCCTATATTGCCAATTGGATGTCAGGCCGTCGTTTGCAGCGGAAGACAGAAGAACGGTTGCGGTTACCCACCTAGCATAGGCTAGGCGTCAAAATCACAGGAAACGGCATTTTGGGGTAAATTCAAATGAGATGTATGAATCATAGCTTTTACAAAAGATAGCTTGCGCACAAGTTACCAAAGAATTGTAGAAGTACGAAGGATGAATACAAGAAATAGAGTACAAAAGAAAGAGGCTGCTTTTTAAGCAGCCTCTTTACCGTATGAAATAAAATGGAATAGGGAAAATTATGAAAAAGAGAAGGATAGGAAATACAAAACAGTACATAATGATTGGTGGTATAATTGTTTTATTACTACTAATCGTTGCGGGAATAAAGATTTTAAAAACAGAAAATATAGGACGTGGATATTCTGAGAATTATGTAGCAATCAGTGAGTTGTCAAGTCAAATGAGTTTTACCTATTATGACCAACAAGAGTGGGAGAAGGTAATCAGGGAAATTAATAATGGCAAAAATTTAAAAGGCAAGCTGACCTATGGAGAAATGGAAAATTTGTTGAAAAAATTATCCATAGATAAGTATGTTTCTTATGAAAAAAAATCAGAATCGCAAACTGTTTCCAGAAAAGAATGGAATAAGGTTTATGAGCAGATTTTGGATTTGTTAGACGTGAATCAGGCAGTTACCACCAAAGACGTTGTTTTTTTTACAAAGGCGAAGAAACAACAGATATTGACACAGGAAGGATACTATCAGGTATCAAAGTCAGTAGATTATTTTAAGCCGTATGATACTTATCGGGTTTATATAAAAGATAACGAGATTATTGGTGTGAAAGCAACATCTTCCAAAGAAATTACATGGAAAAATGTATTTGTGCATAGCACGGAAAAGGGGAAGATACAGGTTTTATATGAAAAACAAAAGATTACAGTAGAGGTTACCGGACTAGAGGATTCTATCACAGATACCATATGCGATATTGTATGGAAAAATGGCAAAACAGTTGCTGTATACAAAAAGGAAGATATGATTCAGGGAAAGGTTTTAAGTTTTAGTGAAAACCAGATTGAAATTTCGGGATATGGAACCCTGGAATATGAAGGAAAATTGAAAATATACAAAACCTATGGGACGGTAGAACAGTTAGACGAATCTAAGTTGGTTATCGGAAATCTTCAGGCAGATTTTGTTGTGGCAGAAAAAAAGGTATGCGGTATTATATTAAAGCAACCGGCGGAAATAGAAAATGTTCGTGTACTTCTGTTAAATGATAATTCTCCATATAGGGAAAATCCCATATTTGTTTCAGATACGGATTGTACTGTTTCTATTGGAGAAAGTCAGACTGCAGTTCCGGCAGGACAGGTAATAACACCATCAGCCATGTTTTCGTCAGAAAGCAGTGATTTTGTGAGAATTGTACCAACAGGTGAGGGAAAAGTGTATTTTTGTAATGATATCGGTGAGAGAACATCTCTTGGATATCGTGGAAATATGGAGATACGCAAATATCCAGAAGGGTTTGGCGTAGTAAATGAAGTTTCATTAGAAAAATATCTTTATGGTGTAGTGCCTAGTGAGATGCCGGCATCCTATGAAATAGAAGCGTTACGGGCGCAGGCAATTTGTGCCAGAAGTTATGCGTGTATTCAATTGATGAAAGGAAACTATGCAGCTTTTGCAGCAAATATTGACGATAGTACCAATTATCAGGTTTACAATAAAAAGGAAGAAGAGGAAAAAACGAATCTTGCAGTAGACGATACCGTAGGAGAAGTGATAAAATATAACGGTGAAATTGCAGAGGCTTACTATTTTTCCACTTCATGCGGTCATACGGACAATATGTCAGCGTGGAATTTACCACAGGAAGAAGCGTATGGATATTTAATGCCGGTTACTTTATTGAATGATGAAAGCCAACCAGACTTTTCAACGGAAGAGGCTTTTTCGGCATTTATACAAAATAAAGATATTGTGGCATATGACAGTGAGGCACAGTATTTTCGATGGAGAGCAGAAGTGAATCCGGCAGAAAGTATTGCAAGTGTAAATCAGGCAATTTCAGAACGCACACAGACGAATCCGGCAAATGTACAATTATTTAAGGCAGATGGTTCTGAAGCGGCAATAAATGAGCTGACAGAATTTGGTAATATTGTTGGAATGAGTGTCATAGAGCGAAGCGAGGGCGGATGTGTGAAAAAAATGCAGATTTCCTATGAAAAAGGAAGTGTGCAAGTTATGAATGAATATAATATACGATACATTCTGGGAAAGTCTTTGAAAAAATTAACGAATAAAGATGGAAATGAAGTCAATATGGCGTTATTACCTAGTGCATATATTACCATTATACCGGTAGAAAATGGCTATGTGATATATGGTGGCGGATATGGGCATGGTATTGGAATGAGTCAGAATGGAGCAAATGGAATGGCAAAAGCGGGAATGTCGTATATGGATATTTTAATGAAATTTTATCAGGGAATTACAATAGAAAATATATATTAGACGGATAAGATTATGCCTGATATGGAGGAAGTAAGTTATGTGGAGAGTTATCGCAGGTGCAAGGATATTTTGGAAAAAATGTAAAAAGGATAATGTAAGTGCATTTGCATCTCAGGCAGCATTTTTTATTGTTATGTCATTGATACCATTTATCATGTTGTTTATTTCACTAGTGCAGTATACGCCCATAACAGAGGCTATGATAATGGAAATGATAAATAGGGTAATGCCGACTTATATTTCTCCGTTTTTGATTTCTATTATTCATGAAATGTACAGTCATTCTATCGGAATTATTTCCGTGACAGCGGTAGTAGCAATTTGGTCAGCGGCAAAGGGGATTCAGTACTTAACCAATGGGTTGAATACGGTATACGATATAGAAGAAACGAGAAACTGGTTATTTTTGCGTTTAAGGGCAATTTTGTATACATTGATGCTTTTGATTAGTATTATAGTGTCTTTGATTTTGATGGTGTTTGGGCATAGTCTGCAAAAGCTGTTATTAAAATATATGCCTTTTATATCAGAAATGACAGGCGGAATTATTCGACTGCGTTCCTTGATTTTGCTTGCGGTCTTAATTGTATTTTTTGCTGTGATGTACAAAATGCTTCCAAACCGTAAGGCATCCATACGCAGTCAATTACCGGGAAGTATTATGAGTGCAGTAGGATGGGCATTGCTGTCCTTTGGAATATCAGTATATGTAGACTATTTCAATGGTTTTTCCATGTATGGAAGCTTGACAACAATTGTGTTAGTGATGCTTTGGCTGTATTTTGGAATGTATATTTTATTGGTAGCGGCAGAAGTAAATAATATTTATGAGGAACGCTGGGCAGAAAAGAGAAAGTAAAAAACACTTGCACTTTTATTTTTCTCGTGCTAGAATAATATCCATGAGTGAAAAAGGCAATGAAGGTGTTAAGTAGAGAGCTACACTGCTTGCAGAGAGAGAGGATCATCGGCTGGAAGTCCTTTTAAGAAAAGAAAGCAATCGAATTTCCCACCAGAGCTGCATATCTGAAATGAAAAGAGTAAGAATAAGATATGACGTAGATGTGCACGTTACGCAATAATGAAGAGTTTAAGAATTGTTTCTTAAGAAGCAGGGTGGTACCGCGGAATATTTCGTCCCTATGTTGGTTGAAAACTGACATAGGGACTTTTTTTACGCGAAGCAACGAGCCAAAGTCCGTGCTTGCACGAGGCCTTGACGACTGCCACGATAACTTGTAAAACTCGCAAAGTGTGTTTCTCATAGTTGCGGGAATAAGTAGAGCCGGATGGAGAAAAGTACCTCAATGAAACAATCACATTAAAATTTAGAGGAGAAAAACAATGAAAGAAAAACTGGAAAAAATCAAAGCAGACGCAGTCCGTGAGATTCAAAATTCTGATGGACTGGAAAAATTAAATGAAGTCAGAGTTGCCTTTCTTGGAAAAAAGGGTGAACTGACTGCTGTATTAAAAGGAATGAAAGATGTTCAAGCTGAGGAGCGTCCAAAGGTAGGACAGTTAGTAAATGAGACAAGAGAGAGTATTGAAAAACTCATAGAAGAAACAAAACGTAAAATGGAAGCAGCAGAGCGTGATATTCGATTAAAACAGGAAGTAATCGATGTTACTCTTCCGGCAAAGAAGAATCGTGTAGGTCATCGTCATCCAAATACCATTGCATTAGAAGAAGTAGAACGTATTTTTATTGGTATGGGATATGAAGTAGTAGAAGGACCGGAAGTAGAGTACGACTATTATAACTTCGAGGCATTAAATATTCCTGCCAATCATCCGGCTAAGGATGAACAGGACACATTCTATATTAATGATAAAATCGTACTTCGTACACAAACTTCACCGGTACAGGTGCGTGAAATGGAAAAAGGAAAATTACCGATTCGTATGATTGCACCGGGAAGAGTATTCCGTGCAGACGAAGTAGATGCAACACATTCCCCATCTTTCCATCAGATAGAGGGATTGGTAATTGATAAAAACGTTACTTTTGCGGACTTAAAAGGAACATTACAGGAATTTGCAAAAGAATTATTTGGAGAAGATACAAAAGTAAAATTCCGTCCACATCATTTCCCATTTACAGAGCCAAGTGCAGAAGTAGATGTTACCTGCTTTAAATGTGGTGGCAAGGGATGCCGATTCTGCAAGGGTGAAGGTTGGATTGAGATTTTAGGATGTGGTATGGTACATCCAAGAGTATTGGAAATGAGCGGAATTGATCCGGAAGAGTATTCCGGCTTTGCTTTTGGTGTAGGTTTAGAGCGTATTGCATTGTTAAAATATGAAATTGACGATATGAGATTACTGTATGAAAACGATGACCGTTTCTTAAAACAGTTTTAGGTAGGAGGAAATTATGAATACATCATTATCATGGATAAAAGCATATGTGCCGGATTTAGATGTGACAGCACAGGAATACACAGACGCAATGACACTTTCCGGTTCAAAAGTAGAAGGCTATGAAAAGCTGGATGCAGACTTAGAAAAAATTGTAATTGGACAGATTGAAAAGATTGAAAAGCATCCGGATGCAGACAAATTAGTAATCTGTCAGGTGAATGTTGGAACCGGAGAAAATATTCAGATTGTAACCGGAGCACCGAATGTAAAAGAAGGACAGAAAGTTCCGGTTGTATTAGATGGTGGAAGAGTTGCAGGCGGACATGATGGTAAGAAAACACCGGGCGGTGTGAAAATAAAAAAAGGAAAATTAAGAGGAGTTCCATCTAACGGAATGCTTTGTTCTATTGAAGAACTTGGTTCTACCAGCGAAATGTATCCGGAAGCACCGGAAAATGGAATCTACATTTTTGAGGATGATGCAGTAGTAGGAGAAAGTGCAATTCATGCATTAGGTTTAGATGATGTGGTAGTAGAATACGAAATCACATCTAACCGTGTAGACTGCTTTGGAATCCTTGGAATTGCAAGAGAGGCAGCGGCTACATTTGACAAGGAATTTTGTCCGCCGGTTGTAACAGAAACCGGAAACAATGAAAATGCAGCAGATTACATTAAAGTAAATGTGCATGATACAGAGTTGTGCCCAAGATATTGCGCAAGAGTGGTAAAAAATATCAAGATTGCACCATCACCAAAATGGATGCAGAGAAGATTAGCTTCTCAGGGAATACGTCCAATTAACAATATTGTAGATATTACTAACTATGTTATGGAAGAATATGGTCAGCCAATGCATGCATATGATTTAGATACGATTGCAGGAAAAGAAATCAATGTACGTTGCGCCCAAAAGGGAGAAAAATTTGTTACCTTAGATGGTCAGGAACGTATTATGGATGATTCCGTATTGATGATTTGTGACGGAGAGAAAGCAATCGGTATTGCAGGTATCATGGGCGGTGAAAACTCCATGATTACAGACAATGTAAAGACTATGTTGTTTGAAGCAGCATGCTTTGATGGAACAAATATTCGTCTTTCAAGTAAAAAGGTAGGATTAAGAACAGATGCATCTGGAAAGTTTGAAAAAGGCTTAGATCCAAACAATGCTATTGAGGCAATCAATCGAGCTTGCCAATTAATTGAAGAATTAGGTGCCGGTGAAGTAGTTGGTGGCGTAGTAGATGTTTATGGAAAAGTAAAAGAGGGAAGAAGAATTCCTTTTGATGCAGATAAAGTAAATAAACTTTTAGGAACAGAAATAGAAAAAGAAACCATGATTGGTTACTTTAAGAAAATTGATTTAGATTATGACTATGAAAAGGATGAGGTCATTGTTCCATCTTGGCGTCAGGATTTAGAGCGTTTAGCAGACATGGCAGAGGAAGTAGCAAGATTCTATGGATATGCCAATATTCCAACTACCTTGCCAAGCGGAGAAGCAACCGCAGGTAAAAAATCCTTTAAGATGCGCGTAGAAGATGTAGCAAGAGAAGTAGCAGAATTCTGCGGATTCAGTCAGGGGATGACATATTCCTTTGAAAGTCCTAAGGTATTTGATAAGTTATTATTACCAGAAGACAGTGAATTAAGAAAAACAGTAGTGATTTCCAATCCATTAGGAGAGGACTTTAGTATCATGCGAACAACTTCCTTAAATGGTATGTTGACTTCACTTTCTACTAATTATAATAGAAGAAACAAAGATGTACGTCTTTACGAATTGGGAAATATTTATCTTCCAAAACAGGTTCCGGTAACAGAATTACCGGAGGAACGTATGCAGTTTACCCTTGGAATGTACGGAGAGGGAGACTTCTTTACCATGAAAGGTGTGGTAGAAGAATTTTTAGACCATGCAGGACTTCATGGAAAAGAAACCTATGATCCAAATGCAGGAAAGACATTCCTTCATCCGGGAAGACAGGCAAATATTATTTATGATGGAAAAGTGATTGGTTACTTAGGAGAAGTACATCCAACAGTTGCAGAAAACTATGCAATTAAGGACAGAGTTTATGTAGCTGTAATTGATATGCCTTATATTGTAGAAATGGCAAGCTTTGACCGTAAGTACAAGGGAATCGCAAACTTCCCGGCAGTGACCCGTGATATCAGTATGGTAATGAAAAAAGATATTATGGTTGGTGACATTGAAAAAGTATTTGACGAAAAAGGTGGTCAGTATTTAGAAAGCTACCAGTTATTTGATATTTATGAAGGTGCACAGATTCGTGCAGGCTTCAAATCCGTAGCATATTCATTGACTTTCCGTGCAAAGGATAAGACCTTGGAAGAAAGTGATTATACACCGGCGATGAAGAAAATATTAAAAGCATTAGAAGAAATGGGAATAGAATTGAGGAAGTAATGGACGTTAAAGATTTTTATTATGACTTACCACAGGAATTGATAGCCCAAGATCCTTTGGAGGATCGTTCCAGTTCCAGACTCTTGGTATTAAATAAAGAAACTGGAGAAATGGAGCATACAGACTTTAAACACATTATCAATTATTTGAAACCGGAGGACTGTTTGGTGTTGAATAACACCAAAGTCATTCCGGCGAGATTGTTTGGTGAAAAAGAAGGAACACAGGCAAAAATCGAGATACTTCTTTTGAAACGTAAGGAAAATGATATTTGGGAAACTTTAGTAAAACCCGGGAAAAAGGCAAAACCGGGAACAAAAATTATTTTCGGACAGGGACTTTTGGTAGGAGAAGTGTTAGAGGTTGTAGAGGATGGAAACCGTTTGATACAGTTTTCTTACGAAGGAATCTTTGAGGAAATTTTGGATAAGCTGGGGCAGATGCCATTGCCACCCTATATTACACATCAGTTAAAGGACAAGAAACGGTATCAGACCGTATATGCAAAACACGATGGTTCTGCGGCAGCACCTACGGCAGGACTTCATTTTACACCGGAGCTGTTAGCACAAATCAAAGAAAAAGGAATCAGAATTGCAGAAGTAACCTTGCATGTGGGACTGGGAACATTTCGTCCTGTTAAGGTAGAAAACGTGCAAGACCATCATATGCATTCAGAATTTTATATGGTGACACAGGAGGCTGCCGATATTATCAATGAAACCAAGAAAAAGGGAGGCAGAGTAATTTGCGTGGGAACTACTAGTTGTCGAACCATAGAGTCGGCAGCGGCTGAAGATGGTACTTTGCGGGAATGTAGTGGTTGGACTGATATTTTTATTTATCCGGGATATCAGTTTAAAGTATTGGATGCGTTGATTACTAATTTCCATCTTCCGGAGTCTACTTTGGTTATGTTGGTGTCTGCACTGGCAGGACGTGAGCATATTATAGATGCTTATAAGACGGCAGTAGACGAAAAGTATCGTTTTTTCAGCTTTGGAGATGCCATGTTTATACAATAACTATATGGAAAACGAAAACAGGATATATTCAAATATCCTGTTTTTACATATAAAAAATTATAAAATAACATATGATAATGATACGAACAAAGATATATAAGCATAGGTTATATTAGTTATGAAAAAGAAAAATGTCTTTTTTAGTTGAAATTCTTGCATAAATATACTATATTAATACTAATAAACTTTAATATGCTAAAGTAATCAGGAAGGAAGATAGAGTATGAATTATCAGGTAGGTGTGATTTCAGGGGACGGAATAGGTCCGGAAATTGTACAAGAGGCAAAAAACGTTTTAGATAAAGTTGGAAGTGTATTTGGACATCAATTTTCCTATGATGAGATTTTAATGGGTGGTGTATCTATTGATGCAACCGGAGTTCCATTAACAGACGAGGCAATTGCACAGGCAAAAAGTGCAGATGCAGTATTAATGGGCTCAATTGGAGGAAATACCACAACTTCTCCATGGTATAAGCTCCCACCGGAACTAAGACCGGAAGCAGGTCTTTTGAAGTTACGCAAATCCTTAAATTTATTCGCAAATTTAAGACCGGCATACCTGTATGAAGAATTAAAGGCAGCCTGCCCATTAAGAGACGATATCATTGGTGATGGATTTGATATGATGATTATGCGTGAGCTTACCGGAGGTCTTTACTTTGGAGAAAGAACAACAGAAGAGCGAAATGGAGTAATGACTGCGGTAGATACACTTACCTATACCGAAGAAGAAATTCGAAGAATCGCAAAACGTGGATTTGATATTGCCATGAAGCGCAGAAAGAAAGTAACAAGTGTCGATAAGGCAAATGTATTAGATTCTTCCAGATTATGGAGAAAAGTAGTAGAGGAAGTGGCAAAGGATTATCCGGAAGTTACATTAGAGCATATGTTAGTAGATAACTGTGCAATGCAGTTGGTAAAAGACCCGAAACAGTTCGATGTTATTTTAACAGAGAATATGTTTGGTGATATTTTATCCGATGAAGCAAGTATGGTAACAGGTTCTATTGGGATGTTATCTTCTGCGAGCTTGAATGATACCAAGTTTGGTTTATATGAGCCAAGCGGCGGTTCTGCACCGGATATTGCAGGAAAAGGAATTGCTAATCCGATTGCTACTATTTTAAGTGCGGCTATGATGCTTCGTTATTCCTTTGATTTGGATAAAGAAGCAGATGCAATAGAAAATGCAGTAAAGCAGGTGTTAAAAGAAGGATACCGCACCATTGATATTATGCCGCAGGAAGAAGAAAAACGTGCAGAAGTAACTCAGGTGGGTACTGTGGAAATGGGACGTCTCATTTCCGAGAGAATAAAATAGAATTTAATCGTGGAAAGCGAGGTCTTAATATGCAGTTGACAGGAGCACAGATAGTAATAGAATGCTTGAAAGAGCAGGGTGTGGATACTGTCTTTGGTTATCCGGGAGGAGCCATTTTAAATGTATATGATGAATTATATAAGCATAAAAAAGAAATAAAACATGTATTAACCTCACATGAACAGGGAGCCTCCCATGCGGCAGATGGATACGCACGCTCCACAGGAAAAGTAGGGGTGTGTCTTGCTACCTCAGGACCGGGCGCAACAAATCTGGTAACTGGAATTGCAACAGCTTATATGGATTCTGTTCCTATGGTGGCAATTACCTGTAATGTAGGTGTTTCTTTACTTGGAAAGGATAGTTTTCAGGAAATTGACATCGTAGGAATTACAACACCAATTACAAAACATAATTTTATTGTAAAAGATATTGATAAGCTGGCAGATACCATCCGACGTGCATTTAAAATTGCGCAGACGGGAAGACCGGGACCGGTATTGGTAGATATTCCAAAGGATGTTACTGCAAGTAAAACAGAGTTTCAGGCAATCAAAGCAGAGCCAATTCCAAGACTGTCAAAGAATATTACCGAGGAAGATTTACAGACTGCGACAGATATGATTCGGAATGCCAAAAAGCCATACATATTTGTAGGTGGTGGTGCTGTTATCTCAGAAGCCAGTCCGGAACTGTTAGAGTTTGTAGAAAAAGTACAGGCGCCGGTAACAGATTCCCTAATGGGAAAAGGAGCTTTTGACGGCAATCATAAGTTATATACCGGAATGCTTGGAATGCATGGAACAAAAGCCTCAAATTATGGTGTAAGTGAGTGTGATTTGCTCATTGCAATCGGTGTTCGCTTTAGTGATCGTGTCATTGGAAATGCGAAAAAGTTTGCAAGTAATGCAAAAATATTGCAGTTTGATATTGACCCGGTAGAAGTAAATAAGAACATTATTACAGACGCTCATGTCATTGGTGATGTGAAGGAGATTCTCGGCAGACTGAATGGCAAAATTGAGCAGCAAAACCATGACGAGTGGATTGCAAAAGTGTTAGAGTATAAGGAAAAATATCCATTAACCTATCATAAGGAAGGATTAAGCGGACCTTATGTTATTGAGGAGATTTATAAAGCAACAAAAGGCGAAGCTATTATGGTAACAGAAGTAGGACAGCATCAGATGTGGGCTGCACAATTTTATAAATACAGCAAACCACGAACCCTACTTACTTCCGGCGGATTAGGAACGATGGGATATGGATTAGGAGCTGCAATTGGAGCGCAGATAGCCAATCCCGATAAGCAGGTAGTAAATATTGCAGGTGACGGATGTTTCCGAATGAATATGAATGAAATCGCAACAGCAGTGCGCCAGCAAATACCATTGATACAGGTAGTAATTAACAATCATGTATTAGGAATGGTTCGTCAGTGGCAGAATCTATTTTACGAGCAGCATTATTCCGAAACAGTACTAAATGACAGTGTTGATTTTGTAAAGCTCGCAGAAGCCATGGGGGCTACCGGATATCGGGCTACCACTCAAGAGGAGTTTCAAGAGGCATTTCAGAAAGCCTTAGCAAGTAAAACACCGGTATTGATTGATTGTATCATTGACAGTGATGACAAGGTATGGCCGATGGTTGCACCGGGAGCAGCAATCAGTGAAGTGTTTAGCGAAGAAGATATGAAATAAGACAAAAATATTAATATTTACATAAAGGTAAATTGAGGAGGAAAAAACATGAGCAGAGTTTACAATTTTTCAGCAGGACCAGCAGTTTTGCCAGAAGAGGTCTTGAAAGAAGCAGCAGATGAAATGATGGATTACAAAGGAAGCGGAATGTCCGTAATGGAAATGAGTCATCGTTCCAAGGTATATGATGACATCATTAAGGAAGCAGAAGCAGATTTGCGCGAATTAATGAATATTCCGGATAATTACAAAGTAATGTTTTTGCAGGGTGGAGCTTCCCAGCAGTTTGCAATGATTCCAATGAATCTGATGAAGAATAAAAAAGCAGCTTATATTGTAACAGGTCAATGGGCAAAAAAGGCATTTGCTGAAGCAAAGATTTATGGAGAAGCAGTAAAGGTAGCATCTTCCGAGGATGAAACATTCTCTTATATTCCGGATTGTTCTGATTTGGATATTCCAGAAGATGCAGACTATGTATATATTTGCGAAAATAATACAATTTATGGAACAAAATATAAGAAACTTCCTAATACAAAAGGTCATACTTTAGTAGCAGACGTTTCCTCTTGTTTCTTATCTGAACCGGTAGATGTAACAAAATACGGTGTAATTTACGGTGGAGTTCAGAAGAACATTGGACCTGCAGGTGTTGTTATTGTAATTATGAGAGAAGATTTGATTACAGAAGATACACTTCCGGGAACACCAACCATGTTGAAATATAAAACACATGCAGATGCAGATTCACTTTACAATACACCACCAGCATACGGAATCTATATTTGTGGTAAAGTATTCAAATGGTTAAAGAAAATGGGCGGTTTGGAAGTGATGAAACAGCGCAATGAAGAAAAAGCAAAGATTCTTTATGATTTCTTAGACCAGAGTAAGATGTTCAAGGGAACAGTAAGAAAAGAAGACCGTTCTTTAATGAATGTTCCATTTGTAACAGGTGATAAAGATTTAGATGCAAAATTTGTAAAAGAAGCAGAAGCAGCAGGATTTGTAAACTTAAAAGGACACAGAACTGTTGGTGGTATGCGTGCAAGTATTTACAATGCAATGCCAAAAGAAGGCGTAGAAAAGTTAGTTGAATTTATGAAGAAATTTGAAGAGGAGAACTAAGATGTATCAGTATCATTGTTTAAATCCAATCGCAAATGTAGGTTTGGATTTGTTTGACGAAAATTATAAAAAAGTAGAGGATATGAAAGATGCTCAGGCTGTTTTGGTAAGAAGTGCAGCAATGCATGATTTAGAACTGCCGGAAAATCTTTATGCAATTGCAAGAGCAGGTGCAGGTGTTAATAACATTCCATTAGAAAAATGTGCAGACGCAGGAATCGTTGTATTCAATACTCCGGGTGCAAACGCAAACGGTGTAAAGGAATTAGTATTTGCAGGTATGCTTTTAGCATCTCGTGATATTATTGGTGGTATCAACTGGGTATTGGAAAATAAAGACAACGAAACAGTTGGAAAAGATGCAGAAAAGGCAAAAAAAGCATTTGCAGGATGTGAAATTGCAGGGAAGAAGCTTGGTGTTATCGGTCTTGGCGCAATTGGTGTTAAGGTTGCAAATGCAGCCACTCATTTAGGTATGGAAGTATATGGATACGACCCATTTATCTCCGTAAACGCAGCATGGAGTCTTTCCCGTAATGTAAAACATATCAATGCAGTAGAAGAAATCTATCGTGAATGTGACTATATTACTATTCATGTACCATTGATGGATAGTACCAGAAAAATGATTAACGAAGAAGCTGTTGCACAGATGAAAGATGGTGTAGTTCTTTTGAACTTTGCAAGAGATTTGTTAGTAGATGAAGAAGCTGTTGTAAAGGCAATCAAAGATGGAAAAGTAAAGAAATATGTATCCGATTTTGCGAACCCAACCACAGCAGGAGAGGAAGGATGTATTGTAATTCCTCATTTAGGAGCATCCACAGAAGAATCTGAAGATAACTGTGCAGTTATGGCAGTAGAAGAAGTAAGAGACTTCTTAGAAAACGGAAATATCCGTAATTCCGTAAACTTCCCAAATTGTGACATGGGTACTTGTGAAGGGGCAGGTCGTGTAGCAGTACTTCACAAAAATATCAAAGGTATGATTAGTAAGTATACCGCTGTAATGGAAAACAATAATATTAATATTTCTGATATGACGAACAAGAGCCGTGGAGACTACGCATATTCTTTATTGGATATTGATTCACCGGTAACAGATGCTGCGATAGAACAGTTAAAAGCAATTGAAGGCGTATTAAAAGTAAGAGTTGTAAAATAGGAATATAAATAGGAATTTATTACATAGAAAAGCAGTATGTTTTAGAATTTGGAACATACTGCTTTTGGTATATGTGTTTGTTTTGCACATATTAGTGATATTTTTGATTGTAATGAAGAAGTACTACATTTAGAGAGTGATAGTCATTCATCATGTCTTTATAAGTATTTGATAAAGAAGAACAGGAAGTCTTTGCATCGTGAAGTATTTCCTGTTCTTCTTGCTCCAAGGAAGAAAGGATTTTATCATTCATAGCACAATGGCGGTATTTATTATGTAGAAATGAGATTAGTGAGCTGGAGTGTTTGGTATGGGTATCGGATTCAAGGGTCAAAACATTGCTTAAAAGGCAGGCTAAAGCAACAACTTCAGCAACTGGTGTAGGAGAAAAATTCAAAGGCTTTTCCTGCTCCCAGTGTTCAAGGATGGAAAAGGATTGCTGTATTGTTTCAAGTATTTGTTCTGATACATTTCCAGCTAATATTTTTTTTGTGATTTCTTGAGTAGTGTTTTTATAAATATTTTTTAAATAAACATCATAGTCATTTTCGTTTTCCACACAAGAAGAAAGAGAAATCTTACCTATATTATGAAGTAAGGCAGATAATTCTGCAATCTTGCAGGAAGTAGAAGAAAAATGAAGCTTCTTTGCAAGTATTTGACTTATTTGTACTGCGTAAGCGGTATGAACAGCAGAATATTCATGACGGAAATCTATGGAAAAAATAAATAAAAGGAGAAAATCGTGTATTTCTTCTTCTGAAAAGGCCATAGTTTCCATATAGTGCAATAGTTCAGTTCGATAATTTCCAGAATGTAATGCATCTAAAACATGATAGGTGGCATTAGTCTGCTGAAACCATTGAATATCTTCCGAAGTAAAAATAGAATCTTCATATTCTTTTAAAAATGGAAATAAACCTCGGATGTCGTTAAACTGACAAAAAATGTCAATTCTATCGGCTAAATACAAAATGCGGGCAAGCCTGCGATGATAGTCGCTGGTAGGAACAGCATAGTACTGAGCATTGCTGTGATGGTGATATAAAATAACATTTGCATATTCCTTTAAGGGAGAAAATTCCCGAAAAAGAAGATAACCAAATACGGAATGATCCAAAGAATCATTCTGGTCAAAAGAAAGCATAGCATCTATTTCAGCTTCCTTATATGCGCCAATGTCGTGGAGTAATCCGAGCATAAAAATATTCTGTTTTTCCTGAGGGGAAAATTGAGACTTGTCCTTAAACATTTCCATAAGAATATAAGCCACACGCTCTCCATGACTGTTTAAACGTGGGTCAACATAGTGATACGCCCGACAAATAATGTCAGTAATATTAATCATTGATGTTTCCATCTGCACTCACCTCCATAAGATATTAATATTATAGTGAATTTGGAATAAAGTGTCAATGAATGACGGTTGCACAGAAAAATAATCTATGATACCATAAGGGCACAAACAGAAAGAAGGAGCAGAACGATGTTTAGTTGGATAAATGCAAATTGGATGTGTCATATAGGAAATATTCTGGCGAAAAGTCAGGAAGCATCTGAATTGGAAGAATTAGAAAAAATAGCACAGCCCGGAGTATTAAAGTCTTATTTAGAAGGATTAGTGCCGGGGCTGTTAGGGGTTGCCTTGCGTGTAGTAATTGCTGTAATTATTTATTTTATCGGTGGGAAAATTATTAAGTGGATACGAAAGGTCTTACGAAAAGCGTTGGAGCGTTCCAGTGTAGATAAAGGAGTAGGACAATTTTTAGATTCCTGTACCAAGGTTGCATTGTATTTTATACTTGTAATTATCGTTGTAAATCAATTAGGAATAGAAACAACTTCTGTGGTAGCTGTACTTGGTTCAGCAGGACTGACCATAGGACTTGCATTACAGGGAAGTTTGTCGAACTTTGCAGGTGGTGTGTTGATTCTGATATTTAAGCCGTTTAAAGTAGGCGACTATATTATAGAAGATACCCATAACAACGAGGGAACTGTTTCAGAGATTATGATTTTCTATACAAAACTTTTGACAGTAGATAATAAGGTAATTGTAATTCCAAATGGAGTTTTGGCAAATGCCAGCCTTACCAATGTAACAAAACAGGAAAAGCGCAGATTAGACTTGTTTGTAGGAATTTCTTATGATGCAGATATTAAAAAGGCAAAGACGGTATTACAGGAGTTACTTTTGCAGGAACCGGCAAGAACTGCCAACGAAGAAGTGAATGTTTTTGTGGAAGCACTGGAGGATAGTAGTGTAAAAATTGGATGTCGTGTATGGGTAAAGGCAGAAGAGTATTGGCAGGCAAAGTGGCGCTTGACAGAAAGCATGAAAGAAAAGCTAGAGGAAGCAGGAATTGAGATTCCATATAATCAGTTAAATGTTTCTGTTACTAAGGCATTATAGTGTATATAATGTTTTAGTAATTAGGAGATGATTGTAGTAACGGCAAGATTCTGTTTTAGGAAAATAGTATAGGATAGAGGACTGGTTGGGAAATCTTGATATAGCCCATTATAAGAATAATATTCAGGAATATCATAGAAAGGTCATAGACATTAATGATACTACAACGAAACAAATGCAGAATATTTTTGATGCAATTGATGAATTGGATGACAAGTATGGTGCAATATTTGAAAAAAAGGCGGAAGAATTTGCAGCAATTACGCAGGAAGTGAGAAACATTATGGGCTAGAAGAAGGAAAGTATACAAGCAATATAGCAAATAATATAAAAAATAGCACAAAAAGAGAATGGTTTTCGTTGACATCTATGGTAAAATATGCTAATCTTAAATATGTGGTAAGTACAAGCCACAGATATTTTTCATGTATTTAGGAGGAAGTGTTTCATGCAACAGGGAACAGTAAAATGGTTTAATGCAAAGAAGGGTTATGGATTTATTTCTGATGCACAGGGAAATGATGTATTTGTACATTTTTCCGCATTAGTTATGGATGGATTCAAGGAATTGAAAGATGGAGAAACTGTTGAATTTGAAGTAGTAGATGGAGATAAAGGACCACAGGCTTCAAATGTAAGACGTATCGCTTAATTTCAAATAAATGAAGAACCGAGGCTGCTCTTATGAGCAGCCTTTTGCATGGGAAAATAGTTGCAAACTTTTTATATCATAGGAAATACATACATTTTTACATTTTCATACAACTTGATATTTCTTATGATATAAAAATAGTATGACGTGATAGGAATATCGTGCTATAATTGAAAGACAAATGGAAAGAATATATAGAAAAGAAAAGGAACGGAAATTATGAATTTAGAAAATTGTAAAGCATATGAATTGATTGAAACAACCAATTTAAAAAATATTAATTCCAAAGGCTATTTATTGCGACATAAAAAAAGCGGAGCAAGAATTAGTTTGATTGAAAATGATGATGAAAATAAAGTGTTTTATATTGGATTTCGAACACCATCTTTAGATAGTACCGGAGCAGCGCATATTTTGGAACACTCTGTATTATGCGGTTCTAAAAAGTATCCGGTAAAAGACCCGTTTGTAGAGTTAGTAAAAAGTTCCTTAAATACATTTTTAAATGCCATGACTTATCCGGATAAAACAATTTATCCGGTAGCAAGCTGCAATGACAAGGATTTTCAGAATCTAATAGAAGTATACATGGATGCAGTATTTTATCCGAATATCGCAGAACATAAGGAAATATTCTGCCAGGAGGGATGGCATTATGAAATGGAGGATATCAATGCACCACTTACTATTAACGGTGTGGTATATAACGAAATGAAAGGTGCATTTTCTTCTCCGGAAGAAGTATTGAGCAGGGAAATTTTAAGTACACTCTACCCAGATACTTCTTACTTTTACGAGTCAGGTGGAGATCCGGACGTGATACCAAGCCTTTCATATGAGAAGTTTTTAGCCTTTCATAAGAAATATTATCATCCATGCAATTCCTACATTTATCTGTATGGAAATATGGATATGGAAGAAAAGCTTAATTGGATGGACGAAGAATATTTAGGAAAATATGATGTGATAGAGGTAGATTCTAATGTTAAGTGGCAAGAGCCATTTGAAAGCATAAAAGAAGTAAAAATCCCTTACAACATTGCAAGCGGAGAATCTTTAGAAGACAATACCTATCTTTCTTATAATGTAAGTACAGGAACGATTTTAGATAAAGAATTATATGTAGCATTTGATATTTTGGATTATGCACTGCTAAGTGCACCGGGAGCACCGTTAAAGCAGGCACTGCTAGATGCGGGAATTGGAAAAGACATCATGGCTTCTTTTGATAATTATACATTGCAGCCAATGTTTTCTATTGTAGCAAAGAACAGTAACCTTGAAAAAAAGGAAGAATTTCTTGGAATTATCCGTAAAGTATTAGAAGAACAGGTAAAGAACGGTATCAATAAGAAATCGTTACTTGCCGGAATTAATAGCTTTGAATTTAAGTATCGAGAAGCAGATTTTGGACAATTTCCAAAGGGCTTATTGATGGGAATTAAATGTTTGGATAGTTGGATTTATGACGAAAAACAACCATTCCTGCATTTAGAAGAATTAGATGTTATTGAGTTCTTGAAAAAACAAGTAGAAACAGACTATTTTGAGCAGTTAGTGCAAAAATATTTATTAGATAATACCCATGCTGCGGTAGTAATTGTAGAGCCACAGTATGGATTGAATGCCCAAAAAGAAGAAAAGCTTGCCGAGAAATTAGAAGCATATAAAAATTCTTTGAGCAAGGAAGAACAGCAGAAAATTGTAGACTTTACACACCATTTGAAAAAATATCAGGAAGAACCTTCAGCACCGGAAGACTTAGATAAGATTCCAACTCTGACACGAGAGGATATAAAAAAGGATGCGGAAAAGTTATATATTCGTGAAAATTATTTAGAGGATACATTGATGCTGTGCCACGATATTGACACCAATGGAATTGCTTATTTTAGTTTGATGTTTGATGTAACAGATGTTCCGGCTCATTTGATTCCTTATATGGGATTGATGAAAGCAGTGCTTGGTTATGTAGATACAGAGCATTATACGTTTCCGGAGCTTGCCAATGAAATTAATCTTTATACAGGCGGAATTTTTTCAAATATCGGTTCTTATGCCCATGTGGAAAAGGGAACAGTCAGTTTGAAGTATGAGATAAAGGCAAAGACACTTTATAAAGAGATTCCAAAGACAATAGCTATTATTCGTGAGATATTGTCTGGCAGTAATTATAGACAGCAGGAGAGAATTTATGAGATTTTAGCACAGTTAAAGTCCAGATTACAGATGGGAATGAGCAGTGCGGGACACTCTATATCCGCAATGCGTGCCATGTCCTATTTTTCCATTTCTGGAAAATACAGTGATATGACAGAAGGAATAGAGTTTTATCAGTTAGTCAAAGACTTAGAAGAACATTTTGAAGAGAAGAAAGAAGAATTAAGTAAAAATTTAGAAGAGCTTGCAGCTTATATGTTCCGTAAGGATAATCTTATGATAAGCGCAGGAGCGCAAAAAGAAGGTTTAGAGCTGTTAGAAAAAGAGATTCCAACCGTAAAAGCAATTTTACATGAAAAATCTTCAGATGTGAAAGCAGAGACTATGTGGTTAGAAAAGAAAAACGAAGGATTTATGGATGCTTCTCAGGTACAATATGTTTCCAGAGCCGGTAACTTTAAAAAGGCGGGTTATGAATATACAGGCGCACTTCGTATTTTAAAAGTATTATTAAGTTATGATTATTTATGGATTAATGTAAGAGTAAAAGGTGGAGCATATGGTTGTATGAGTGGATTTACACGCAGAGGAGACGGATATTTTACGTCTTATCGTGACCCGAATCTTTCAAAGACCAATGAAATATATGAAGGAGTTCCGGAATACCTTAAGAACTTCACGGTAGAAGAAAAGGATATGACAAAGTATATCATAGGAACTTTCAGTGATGTAGATACACCGTTGACACCGGCAGGAAAGACCGGAAGAAGTGCTACTGCGTATTTAACCGGCGTAACCTATGAAATGATACAAAAAGAGCGTCAGCAGATTTTGAATGCAACACAAGAAGATATTCGTGGACTTGCAGGAATTGTAGAGGCAATTTTAAAAGAAGATGCATTTTGCGTTATCGGAAATGAAGAAAAACTCAAGGAAGAAAAAGGATTGTTCAAAGAATTGAAGAATCTGTATTAAGGATTAAGGGAGAAAAGTATGAAGCAAAGTTTTAAGTCAGGATTTGTAACATTAATTGGAAGACCAAATGTAGGAAAGTCTACGTTGATGAATCGCTTGATTGGTCAAAAAATTGCGATTACTTCCAAAAAGCCACAGACTACCAGAAATCGTATTCAAACGGTATACACGGATGAAGAAAAGGGACAGATTGTATTTTTGGATACACCGGGTATTCACAAGGCAAAAAATAAGCTTGGTGAATACATGGTAAATGTTGCAGAACGTACGTTAAATGAAGTAGATGTGGTACTTTGGCTGGTAGAACCCAGCAATTATATTGGAGCAGGAGAACAGCATATATTAGAAAAACTGCGTAGGGTAAAGACACCGGTTATTTTAGTAATCAATAAAACAGATATGGTAAAAAAAGAAGAAATACTTTCTTATATTGATACCTATCGGAAAGAATATGATTTTGCGGAGATTGTTCCACTTTCGGCATTGCGTGGGCAGAATACGGATATTCTGGTTGATTTGATTTTTAAGTATCTTCCATACGGACCAATGTTCTATGATGAAGATACTATTACAGACCAGCCAGAACGTCAGATTGTTGCGGAATTAATTCGTGAAAAAGCACTTCATGCATTAAGTGAAGAAATTCCACACGGAATAGCAGTTACCATTGAACGTATGAAAGAACGTGAAAATGGAAAACTCATAGATATTGATGCAACCATTATCTGTGAGCGTGATTCACATAAGGGCATTATTATCGGAAAAGGTGGAAATATGCTGAAAAAAATCGGAACAAATGCCAGATATGAGATTGAACGTCTGTTAGATAGTAAAGTGAATTTAAAGCTTTGGGTAAAGGTGAAAAAAGATTGGCGAGACAGTGACTTTTTGATTAAGAACTTTGGTTATCGTGAAGACGAGGATTATTAAACAAAGAGTCCGGCGAGCGGACTCTTTGTTACTAAATTTGCCATTTTTTATCTGGTATTATCTATCATGTTCAGGGACAACCTAAGAGTATAGAAAACAAAAGTACAAGGGGGAATCAAACATGATAGAACCAGAATGGATGAAATTTGAAAGTACAGGAAGAATTGAAGATTATTTAAGTTATAAAGGACATATGGAGGGTGGTGCTACATCCTCTATGATAGAACAAGAAGAAAAAGGCAGGAGCGTGGCAATATATGGGGCAGACCATAGTGCTGACGGGCATGGTGTTATCAGCGGTCCCGGTGGGCGAATATGACAAGAGAATAACGCTTCTGACCAGGGAAAGAGGAAAGATTTCGGCATTTGCCCGAGGAGCAAGAAGACCGAACAGCCAGATGATGGCAGCCAGCAATCCTTTTTCCTTTGGACAGTTTGAGGCTTATGAGGGGCGCAGCTCCTATACGGTAGTGAAAGCAGATATTTCTAATTATTTCCGTGAACTTACCATGGATTTAGATGCAGCTTATTTCGGCTTTTATTTTATGGAAATTGCAGATTATTATGGAAGGGAAAATGCGGATGAAATACATATGCTGAAATTGTTATATCAATCACTTCGGGCATTAGAAAATGCACATTTAAATAATCGTTTGGTGCGACGGATTTTTGAGTTAAAAGCAATGGTAATTAACGGAGAATATCCCAATGTGTTTTCTTGTTTAAAGTGTGGAACAAAAGAAAATTTGACATCTTTTCATGTAAAAAGCGGCGGAACCTTATGTGCCAATTGCGCAAAAGGAGTGCCGTCTTTTTCCGTAAATGAATCCACACTTTATACTATGCAGTACATTATTACATCCAGTATTGAGAAATTGTATACATTTACCGTTTCGGAAGAAGTATTAGAAAAGTTAGAAAGAATTATGACGGAATATATGAAAACGTATATTGACCGCAGATTTCATTCCTTACAAGTGCTAGAGCAAAATCAAGGATTTGAAGCTGGAATCAGAGATGTTACCCTGTAACAATAAAAGAAAAAGGTGAAAGATAGCAGTTGCAATAAATGGGGGGAAAGGGTATAATATTTAGTATTCACGTTTAGACTTTAGGAGGAATGTTATGAAGAAAATAATATCCAGCAGTTTGGTATGTATTATGATAGCCGGATTGTTGACAGGCTGCGGGGATTCCCTTGACGTAGATTGTAGTACTGTATATGTAAAAGAAAAGGGAAATATCATAGCTGCATCCATTGAAACCTTAGACAAGGATAACTATGATGAGAAAGAGTTGGAAGATTTTATCAATGAAAAGGTAGAAGCGTATCAGAAGAAAAACGACAAGGATAGTGCGAAAGTAAGTGACTTTTCCGTAAAAAAAGGAAAGGCGGAGCTTTTGATGAAATATGCCGGGTACGAAGATTATCAGGAATTGAACAATGTTACATTGTTTGCAGGAACCGTACCACAGGCGTTGGCTGCCGGATATGACTTTGAAACCGGATTTACAACAGTAAAGGATGGTAAGGCCTCCGGTGAAACAGACAGCAGCAAGATAAAAGAGTCTGATTATAAAGTTATAGTTTTAAGTGAGAAGATTGATGTAAAAGTAGATGGAACTGTAAAGTACATATCTTCTGATTATACGTCTATGAAAGCGAAGGATACAGTGTCCATTAAATTACCAGAGGATGCGGAAGATGGCGAGGATTTATCTTTGGTATATATTGTGTATGAATAAAAGAACAGATAGAAAGAGGTAGCGAGAATGGAAAAGACAATGGAAAAAATCGTGGCGTTAGCAAAGGCAAGAGGTTTTGTATATCCGGGTTCTGAAATTTATGGCGGATTGGCAAATACTTGGGATTATGGAAATCTTGGTGTTGAATTAAAAAACAATGTTAAAAAGGCATGGTGGCAGAAGTTCGTTATGGAAAATCCTTATAATGTAGGTGTAGATTGTGCTATTTTGATGAACCCACAGACTTGGGTAGCATCTGGACATTTGGGCGGATTTTCCGATCCATTAATGGATTGTAAAGAATGTCATGAGCGTTTTCGTGCAGATAAGATTATAGAGGAATTTGCACAAGAAAAGAATATCGAATTGAGAAGTTCCGTAGATGGATGGAGTCAGGAAGAAATGATGCAGTTTATTAATGACAATCAGATTCCATGTCCAACTTGTGGAAAGCATAACTTTACAGATATTCGTCAGTTTAACTTAATGTTTAAGACTTTCCAGGGTGTTACAGAAGATGCTAAGAACACCGTATATTTAAGACCTGAAACAGCACAGGGTATTTTTGTAAACTTTAAAAATGTTCAGAGAACATCCCGTAAGAAAATCCCATTTGGAATTGGCCAGATTGGTAAGTCTTTCCGTAACGAGATTACTCCGGGTAACTTTACATTCCGTACCAGAGAATTTGAGCAGATGGAATTAGAATTTTTCTGTGAACCGGGAACAGATTTAGAGTGGTTTACATACTGGAGAAGCTACTGTATTAATTGGTTAAAGAGTCTTGGTATTAAGGATGATGAAATGAGAGCTCGTGACCATGATGCAGAGGAGCTTTGCTTTTATAGTAAAGCAACCACCGATATTGAATTCTTATTCCCATTTGGCTGGGGAGAATTATGGGGAATTGCAGACCGTACGGACTATGATTTAACACAGCATCAGAACACTTCCGGACAGGATATGACCTATTTTGATGATGAGAAGAAAGAAAAATATATTCCATATGTAATTGAACCATCTTTAGGAGCAGATAGAGTGGTATTAGCATTCCTTTGTGCTGCATATGATGAAGAAAATATCGGAACAGAAGAAAAACCGGATATGAGAACTGTTCTTCATTTCCATCCGGCATTAGCTCCCGTTAAAATTGGTATCTTACCATTGTCAAAGAAGTTGAACGAGGGTGCAGAAAAAGTTTACGCACAGCTTGCTAAGAAATACAACTGTGAATTTGATGATAGAGGTAATATTGGAAAACGTTACAGAAGACAGGATGAAATTGGTACACCATTCTGTATTACTTATGATTTTGAATCAGAAGAAGATCATGCAGTAACTGTTCGTGACCGTGATACTATGGAGCAGGAAAGAGTAAAAATTGAAGAATTAGATGCATATTTTGCGAAAAAATTTGAATTTTAAATTTTAAGATGTAAAAAGAGAGTATGGTATTGTTCGGATATCATACTCTCTTTTTTGAAAATTCATATTACATAAAAGCGTAAAAGTGCATAATTTTCGTTAGAATATATTATAATTATATTGTAAAAAAGCAAAAAACAACAAAATGTTTCGGTAAATGTACAGGGGTTGTTGTTATCTTTTGTGTAAAAAAAGACTAAATGCAATAATTTTTTCACTAAATATAACAAATAAAACACAAAAATAGTATTGATATTATTGGATAATATGTTAAAATATACTTAAATGAAGGTGACTTCACTGGTGTATTTGTAAAATATGTATAATGTGTTTTACAAGAATAACCCAAACTACTAAAATTTAGGAGGTATTTCAAATGGCTAACAAGTGGGTTTATTTATTTACAGAGGGAAATGCAAACATGCGAGAACTTCTTGGAGGTAAAGGTGCGAATCTGGCAGAAATGACAAATATCGGTCTTCCTGTACCACAGGGTTTTACCATTACCACAGAAGCTTGTACACAGTATTATGAGGATGGAAGAGAAATTAATGATGAAATTCAATCTCAGATAAATGAGTACATAGGTAAAATGGAACAGATTACAGGTAAGAAGTTTGGAGATAAGGAAAATCCACTTCTTGTTTCCGTTCGTTCAGGTGCACGAGCTTCTATGCCGGGTATGATGGATACGATATTGAATCTTGGTTTAAATGAAGAAGTTGTAAATGTTATTGCGGAACAATCCAACAATCCAAGATGGGCTTGGGATTGTTATAGAAGATTTATACAGATGTATTCAGATGTAGTTATGGAAGTTGGTAAGAAATACTTTGAAGAATTAATCGATAAAATGAAAGCTGACCGTGGTGTGAAGCAAGACGTAGAATTAACTGCAGAGGATTTAAAAGAATTAGCAAACCAATTTAAAGCTGAATATAAATCAAAAATCGGAGTTGATTTCCCAGATGATCCAAAAGAACAGTTAATGGGAGCAATCAAAGCAGTATTTCGTTCATGGGATAACCCTCGTGCAAATGTATATCGTCGTGATAACGATATTCCATATTCTTGGGGAACAGCGGTTAATGTACAGGCAATGGTATTCGGAAATATGGGCGAAGATTGTGGTACCGGTGTTGCATTTACTCGTGACCCGGCAACCGGAGAAAAGGGATTATTTGGAGAATTCCTTACCAATGCACAAGGTGAAGATGTTGTTGCCGGTGTTCGTACACCAATGAAGATTTCTGAGATGGAAGAAAAATTCCCAAAGGCATATGCACAGTTTAAGATTGTGTGCAATACCTTAGAGGCACATTACAGAGATATGCAGGACATGGAGTTTACCGTAGAGCACTGTCAGTTATATATGCTTCAGACTCGTAATGGTAAGAGAACAGCACAGGCAGCATTAAAGATTGCGTGTGATTTAGTAGATGAACAAATGAGAAACGAGGAAGAGGCAGTAGCTATGATTGATCCTCGTAATTTAGATACATTATTACACCCACAGTTTGATGCGGCAGCATTAAAGGCAGCAGTACCGGCTGGAAAGGCTTTAGGAGCATCTCCGGGAGCTGCGTGTGGTAAAATTGTATTTACAGCCGAGGATGCAAAGAACTGGGCTGCAAAAGGAGAAAAAGTAGTACTGGTTCGTTTGGAAACATCTCCGGAAGATATTGAAGGTATGAAAGCAGCACAAGGTATCTTGACCGTGCGTGGTGGTATGACAAGTCATGCGGCTGTTGTTGCTCGTGGTATGGGAACCTGCTGTGTATCGGGATGTGGCGATATTGTCATGGATGAAGAAAATAAGAAGTTTACTTTAGCAGGTAAAGAATACCATGAGGGTGATTATTTATCCTTAGATGGTTCTACCGGAAATATTTACGATGGTCAGATTCCAACCGTAGATGCAACCATTGCAGGAGAGTTTGGAAGAATTATGGGCTGGGCAGATAAATATAGAAAATTAAAAGTAAGAACTAATGCAGATACTCCGGCAGATGCAAAAAAAGCACGAGAGCTTGGAGCAGAAGGTATTGGACTTTGCCGTACAGAGCATATGTTCTTTGAAGGAGACAGAATTGATGCGTTCCGTGAAATGATTTGTTCTGATACCGTAGAAGAAAGAGAAGCAGCACTTGCAAAAATTTTACCGGTACAGCAGAGTGATTTTGAAAAATTGTATGAAGCATTGGAAGGTAATCCGGTTACCATTCGTTTCTTAGATCCGCCTTTACATGAATTTGTTCCGACAGAGGAAGAGGATATCAAGAAATTAGCAGATGCGCAGGGTAAATCAGTAGAAACTATTAAGGCAATTATTGATTCCTTGCATGAGTTCAACCCAATGATGGGACACAGAGGATGCCGTCTTGCAGTTACTTATCCGGAAATTGCAAAAATGCAGACCAGAGCAGTTATTCGTGCAGCAATTAATGTACAGAAAGCTCATCCAGACTGGAATATAAAGCCGGAAATTATGATTCCGTTAGTTGGAGAAATAAAGGAATTAAAATTTGTAAAGAAAATCGTAGTAAAAACAGCAGATGAAGAAATCGCAGCAGCAGGTATTAAATTAGAGTATGAAGTTGGTACTATGATTGAAATTCCAAGAGCAGCATTAACTGCTGATGAAATTGCAAAAGAAGCCGACTTCTTCTGCTTTGGAACTAACGATTTAACGCAGATGACATTTGGTTTCTCTCGTGATGATGCAGGTAAGTTCTTAGGTGCTTACTATGATGCTAAGATTTTTGAGAATGACCCATTTGCAAGATTAGATCAGACCGGTGTTGGAAAATTAATGGAAATGACCATTAAATTAGGAAAACCGGTAAATCCAAACTTACATATTGGTATCTGTGGAGAACACGGTGGAGATCCATCTTCCGTAGAGTTCTGCCATAAGATAGGATTAGATTATGTATCCTGTTCACCATTCCGTGTACCAATTGCAAGATTGGCAGCAGCTCAGGCAGCTATCGCAGAAAAACAGTAGAATAATTATATGATAATCAAGGTTTCGCTATATTAGTTTCGTAACTGATATAGCGAAACCTCTTTTACTTTATAGGAAATTTTTCTGCAATTTTCTATAAAGCAGCTCTCAATGCTGTGCTAAAGCGTGAAAGTGTATGAAATTCCTATGATATAAAAATAGGCAATATAAACAAAAATAGCTTAGGAAAACCTTAAAAAAATATCGTAAAATAGTATATTTAGCTAAAAAATATTTTTGTGCAAAGTATGATATTGACTAAAATTACCTAAAAAAGTATAATGATAAAAATTGAAAAGAACTAATTGTAGTTAAAAATTGTAATTAAAAAATATTACAATTAGTCGGAAAGGGAAAAGGAGAACAGAAATGCACAAGAAATTTTTAAAAAGGCTGTTGGCAGGGGTGATGGCAGCAGCTTTAGTAGCGCAAGTGCCAGCTGTAAATCAAATGTTTTCAATGGGTACTTTGCAGGCAGAAGCAGCATCTAGCGAAGTGATTTATGAAAATAGTGCTAGTGTGAATGCAGAGGGAATTGATTTTTCTGGTTTAACAGAAGAAGATTGGGGTGTAAAAAAGACGGTAACGTATGCATACACCAATGATGCAGAACGTAAGGTAACAGCTAATTTTAACGTAGATGCACAGGTTACAATCAATGCCGAGGCATACGCAACTCTTGCAACAGATGAAAATCATATAAAATTTCAAGGAGTAACCAAGCTGGGAGATTGGGTTTATACCAGTGGAGATTCCTGGCCATATTTGGATAAGAATAGTTTCACATTGGGAGACGATGGAAACTATACAGCTAGTATTCAAGTAGAATTTAAGGATAAGACACCATCCTCCTTAATGGAGATTGATTTTGAAATTGTGGGAGTAGGATTTAAAGGAGATTTGTCTATCTCCAATGTAAAAGTTACAAATTATACAAATGATGTACCAACGATAGAGGAAAAAGACCCTACGGTACTATCTGATTTAGCAACAGAAAGTGATTTCGCAAATTGGGGAACAGAAACAGGATATCAGTATTTCCATGGCGGAAGTGATAACTCTGTTCCGGTACTTGCATATGATGTTGCAAATCAGAGATTACAGGTGGCATTAGATTATACTACAAATGCAAAAACTGACTGGAGTGAGGCAAAAGTAACTTACACACCAACAACACCGGCAGATGTAAGCAACTATAATCAGATAAGTGTTGATATTATTTATCCGGATGAACTGGATGGATTAAAAATGAAGTTTTTTGCTCAGGGTGTCATTAACAAGGATATGGCAGTAGATGAGTCAACGGCAGAAACGGTAGAAAACGGAATGAAAAAGGTTACTGTTACCATGGGATTTACACCTACAACTACACCGTTAGAATCCATTACAATTGGAATTATCGGAGTGTCTACAAGCTTTAAAGGTAATATTTATATGGATAACTTAGCATTATCTCAGAAAAATGCAACAGAAGATTTTGTGAAAATCACATCTACACCGGGAGCAGGGACACAGGCAAATATCACTTATTCTAAAAATACTGTTCGCATTGCAGATGAAAATGCAGATGACAGCGCAAAGGCATTATTTACTTATCTTTCTGCATTAAGTGAAAATAATCAGGTATTATTTGGACATCAGAACGATGTAAGCCGTTCTGTAAATCCAAGTGCTAATCTCGGTGATGTAGAAGATGTAACCGGTTCTGTAAGTGGTATTTTCGGATTAGATTCTCTTGCTTTAACCGGTTCAGAGGCAGGTGGAACAGATGCAGCATCTGCTCTGGCAAACTCTATTGCATATAGTAAAAAGGCAGCAGAGAATGGAGCAATTATTACCTTATCTACACATATGCCAAACTTTACAAATGACAAGATTAAGAAAAATGCAGATGGAAGTTATGATTTTTATAATTGCGACTTTGGTGAAGCAAAAGATTTAAGCAATACCTGTGCAGAACAGATTCTTCCGGGTGGAGCATATAACGAGGTGTTTAATGCATATCTGGATATTGTAGCAAACTATGCAAAAGCATTACAGCAGGATAATATTCCGGTTATTTTCCGACCACTCCATGAGAATACCGGTTCATGGTTCTGGTGGGGCTCTACTAATAGTATTGAGACCTATAAGAGTTTATATCGCTATACCAGAGATTATCTGGAAAGTCAGGGTGTACATAATATGTTGTATGTATATTCACCAAACGGACCATTGACTTCTGAAGAAGAATTTTTAACCAGATATCCGGGAGATGAATATGTAGATATTCTTTCTTTTGATTATTATGATGACTACAATACATATCCGGCAACCTCGGATGGTTCATTTTTTGAAAGCTTAGACAAAACCTGTGAAGTGGTTTCTAGTCTGGCTGAGAAAAAAGGAAAAATAGCTTCTATTTCAGAGTGTGGTGTCAGAGTAATGAAAAAAGATGGTTCTGATAACGAAGGACTTTTGGTAAAAGGAAATCCGGTGAGAGAAGAAGCAACCGGTACAAACTGGTATTTAAAAGTAAATGAAATTGCAAAGAAAAACAATATGCCATATTTCTTGGTATGGGCAAACTTCAGTGACACCAATTTCTATGTTCCATATAAGTACGATGACAACTATGGACAGGAAATGATAAACGAATTTATTGATTTTTATAATGATAGTTCTTCCATTTTTGGAAATGGAACAAACTTCTATAATAATATTGGAACATTATCAAATGTAACAAATGAGAAATATACAAACGTTCACGGTTATATGATTTATCCGTTTGAAATGGCAACCATTTTAGAAAAGGCAGAGCTGAAAGCATCTGTAAAAAATGCAAAAGAGGTACAGTTTGTAGTAGAAAATACAGCAAATGCTAAAAAAGCAGTGTTGCAGGCAAGTCCAAGCGCAGCAGATACAACAATCTATACTGCCACATTAGACCAGACAACTATTCAGCAGATAGAAGCTACCGATGTAGCGACCATTACATTAGTTGCTGACGGAGTGCAGATTGCACAGTTGAAAAATATAAGTTTAGGAAAAGAAAAAGATAAAGCACCTGTAAATGTAATTGAGAACTTTGATTTTTATTCCGGAAGTAATGGTTTGTTAGACGCAAGCTATACAGAAAACTCAGCCGCAGGGTGCAGCGCAGAATTTTTGCTGGATGCAGACCACAAAAACGATGGAACATATGGAGGTGCATTCCATTATACACTTTCTACAACCGGAAATGAAGTATGGACAGGAAGAATCAAATCTTCTTTGACAGCTAATGATTTTTCTGCATATAATGCATTAGAAATGTGGGTTCAGCCAGACGGAAACGGACAAAAGCTGGTAGTTCAGCTTACTGATGGTTCAGGAGAAGAATTTGAAGTTTATTTGACTGATTTTGTAAAGGGAACGAAAGCACAGTATGTAACAGTTCCATTCAGTTCCTTTGTTGGGAAAAAAGGTGGTACTTTAAATACAAGTAATATCACAAAGTTTGCCGTATGGTGTAATTCTGTTGTTCCAGAAGGACATAGCGGTACATGGGATGTGGATTCAACCATTTACTTTGACGGAATCAAGGGTGTAAAGATTAACGATACAGATTTAACAAAAGTAGACAAAAACGGATTAATCATTACAGATAAATCCTTAGTAGAAGAAACAACGATTACGCCGCAGAATCCGGTAAATCCACCGCAGGATACAAGTGATAAAGATATTTTGCAAAAAATAGCAGAAGCAGAAAATGGAGAAACGATTACAGTACCAATTTCAAAGGAAAATACAAAGGTTTCCAAAGATATTATGGAAGCAGCAAAGGGAAAAGATGTTACCTTAAGATTTGAAATGGAAAACGGTGTGGTATGGTTAATTAATGGAAAAGACATCAAAGAGGCAAAAGACATAGATTTATCCATAGAATTAAATACCAATAATATACCGCAAAGTGTAATTAGTGCAGTAGGAGATGATAAGGCAAAATTCCAGATGCAGTTCTCTTTAGGATATGAGGGAGAATTTGGTGCAGAAGTAACCGTTATCATTCCTCTTGGTCAGGCGGCAGTTGGATACTATGCAAATCTTTACTACTATAATCCGACAACAGGCAAATTGGAGTACATAGATTCTGTTAAAGTTGGAACAGATGGAAACGCAGTATTTAAGCTGAGCCATGCATCCGACTATGTCATCATCGTAAGCGAAAATAATGGAGCAGATTTGGCAAAGAAAAGTGCACAGGTAAAAACAGGAGATACTACTAATATGGCAGGATATATATTACTGTTAGGATTGGCAACTGTGGTTTGCGTGGGCACAATGAAAAGAAAAAAGTACGCATAGTATTGTAGAAAAGTTATAAGAAACTTGTGTAAATAGGAAATCGTCACCTCAGATAAAACAAGAGGTGGCGGTTTTTTGATGATGAATGGTTGAAGAAAGAAGATTTTTGGTGGTTGCATTTTTTTATATTTTTATTATAATAGAACTACGAGAAACAGGCTTTGCGAGTTTCTCGAGTTATCGCAGTGCTCATCAAATGCTCGTGCAAACACAGCATTTTTATCGCTACTCGCGTAAATAAGAATATATTGTTTTAATTACCTAAAACCACACTGGAGGTAAAGTTTTAGGAATGTGAAAGGTGTACCTTATGAACAAGTATGAGTTTACAATCATGAATTGGGATGTTCCAATCATGCATGTTATTTTAGATTTAGATTCTGAATTTATAGAGACAGAGCGATTAACGGAAGACGAGAGATACCAAATTTTTGGATTTGTACCAGACAAGGCACAGATGTTTACTTTTTTGGAAATGAGATGCTTTGACCGAACAAGACCAGATACCAAAAAGTTATTGGCACTTATGGGACTTGATTACTATAATCCATACGATATTGTAAAACGTTCACATGGCTTCACTTATGATGACCAGGTTTGGATAAAGTTTCCCGGCGAAGATTTGTGTTGGAAGGATGTGGATTTAAATGGAAGAGTTTAATTTAGATGAGTCCTTTTTTGAAAATGCTTCCAGTGGAAGTCAAGGTAGCCAACTGAAGTACAAGTACGAAAATAAATGGTTTAAGATAGATACTTGTGGTTATGAAAGTGATTCTGAGGTGTTAGCATGCATTTTTTTAGAATCTTCAAATTATCATGATTTTGTTAAGTATCATCGTTGTATCATTAATGGTCGCACTGGTTGTTATTCAGAAAATTTTCTAAATGCGGAGGAACAGCTAGTAACGTTTGAAAGAGTGTATTATCAGAATACAGGAAAGTCTTTAACAAATGAGATTTTATTGATGAATGATATTTGTGAGCGTATTGATTTTGTAAAGTACACTATTCAGCAATACACTGGTTTGTGTGTTGAGGATTATGTAGACACTTGCTTGTCCTTAGATTACATCACGCGTAATGGTGATAGACATTTCAATAACATGGCTGTTATCCGTACAAAGAATGGATACAGAAATGCACCTATTTTTGATAATGGGGATGCATTCTTTAGTAACTATCAAAAATTTGAACCTTGGCTGAATTTAGAGGAGTGTTTGAATAAGTGTGTGGCTAAACCATTTTCGGGTAGTTTTGATATACAGTTTTCATGCATAAGAAATCCTTTAAAAATTGAATATTCAGTTGCAAGAGAACGTTTACAGGCACAGCCTGATGGTAGAGGAAAGCAAGCAGCATTGTATTTGCTGGATGTTTTTAAAAAAGAGTTTTGCGATTTTTGAAAACCCTTTAATCATTATTAGTATTTTATGATATAATGAGCGTAAGAGAGTCAGAGAGAGCTTGCTCGCTCTTGACGAACGGCGAAATTATTGAGTGATGAAATCACGATATAGTGAAAGAACGAGAGAAACAGGAGGTAGTTAGTTATGAAGAAATTAGTTGTTATTACTTTACTTGCATTGACCTTTAGTGTTACTGCTTGCGGAAGTACAAAAGAGTCTGTAAAAACAGAGCAGTCTGCTGAGAGTAAGAAGGTAGAAAAGAGTGAGAGTAAGAAAGATTCTAAAGTTGTTGCAAAAGCAGATAGCAAAACTGAAGAATCTGTCAAGGATAACGCAGAGGTACAGGAAACTGAGAGTGAAGAGAGTGGTGAAGTTGAAGAAGTTGTAACTAATGCGAAGAGTGAATCTTCAACCAGTGGAAAACAAAAGACCACTTCTGAGAAGAATAGTGCGCAGACAGCTGGAACACAGTCACAGTCTGCAACCACGAACACAACTCCAAGCCAATCTACAACTCCAACACAGGGTAAGAGTCCGAGTCCTGCTCCAGCTGCTAGTACTACACCGAGTACTACCAGTACTCCAAGTAACACTCAGAGTGATGATTCTTTACCAGATGATGAAATTGCCCCAGCTCCAGAGCAGCCAAAAGCTTGGACTTTGGAGGACGATCTGAGAGTGTGTGGCGTTACCAATTACAAAATCATTAACAATGGGAATGACTTTATTGATTATGATGGTTACACTATTATGATTGATGGTGTAGAGCACAATATCTGGAAGGGTGTTGACTATGGTACAAGTTTTCCTTACGGTTTATGGGGTGGAGGATGCGGAAGTGCCTCCAGTGTTCCAGAAGGCTGGAACCCTTCTTGGACATGGCAAGATATGATAAGTGGTATTCAGTGGAATTAGAATCATTGCCGTGGAGTTTTTCTCCACGGTATTTTTATGGGGATGAATATGAACACTGTTAAAATTGAAAGAAGTGTACAAGATATTGTGAACGCAGCACAGTATTCTGTCAATGATTGTCCGGTTGATGTAATTGGCATTGCAAAGGGACTAGGATTTGTGGTTGGCAATGCAGTTCTTAACGAAGAAGATAATGGATTTATCGTTGTTGAAGAAGGCGCCGAGGACGTGCTAGGGGTTTCGACCGATAAATTACTTGGTGTAAACTCCAAGATGTCTTTAGAGTGGAAACGGTTTATCATTGCACGCGAGCTTGGACATTATGTGTTACACTTTAAAGAAAAAGGTCTAAGTGGGCTGTATGCTCACAGAGATTGTGGCAGAGAACACGGTGCACTTGAGTGGGAAGCTGATGCTTTTGCAATGAATTTACTTGTGCCCAAGGACAGTTTTATGAAAAGGTATGAGCAACTAAAACGAGTGTTCGAAACTGATGGCGAGATAGTCAGTATGCTATCAAAATATTTTAGTGTGTCTGTTAATGTAATTGAGAAACGAATTACAGAATTAATATGAGGTAAAATGAGTGGAGAGTAATTTAAGGGGTCTGATACCACGAGAAGAGCTCATTAGCATTCTCAAGGTGTTATGCGAGAAAGGGTTGTCTTTGAGTGAAATAGAGATAGTTCTTGCGAATAGATTTGATGTTTCTGTTCTTGAAGTTAGGCAGAGACTAGCCAATTTTGATTTACTTTAGGGAAGCAGTGTGTCATAGCCTGCTTTCTTTTTGCTTAGAGAAAATAGTGTTGTTTTAAGAAAAAAACTGATAGTGTTTTAAGAAAAAATTAAGTAGACTATTTTCTGGAATCTGTTATAATATTCATTAGTTGTAATTAAGAGGAGACATAAGATGAAAGAAAAGATTCAAAAATTGATTCCGGCATATGCAATTGTTCCACTGCTTACATGTTTAGCAGTGAATTTTCTTGTTTATGCAGGAATTGCACCAATGGCAGATAGTTGGAAGCATTATGATTTAACAACTGCTTTCGATGAAGCGGTTCCGGTTGTACCCGAATTTGTAATCATATATTTAGGCTGCTATTTGTTTTGGGGCATTAATTATATACTGATTGCCAGCTTGGGAAAGGAACATTGTTATCGTTTTGTGACGGCTGACATTATGTCCCGTCTTATTTGCTGCTTTTTCTTTTTGGTACTGCCTACTACAAATGTACGGCCTGTCTTAGCAGGAGATGGAGTGTGGGAGAATATACTTCAGTTTGTATACAACATGGATGCTCCTACCAGATTGTTTCCATCTATTCATTGTTTAGTTAGTTGGTTTTGCTATATAGGAATCCGGGGACAGAAACGTGTACCAAAATGGTATCGTGTATTTTCCTGTGTTTTTGCATTGCTTGTTTGTGCATCTACACAATTTACCAAGCAACACTATATTGTAGATGTATTTAGCGGAGTTATAATTGCGGAATTAACATATTATATTACATTCCACACAAACTGTTATCGTCCGTTAGAGCATTTGTTTGAAAGGATATATAAGCGTGGAAAGTAAAAAGAAAAAAATCGGAAATGTATTATTTCTTGTAGTTATGTTTGTACTAACCATTTATAGTGTATTTCATGGCGAAGATTTACATGCAGTAGGAGCAGCAATTGAAGGAGTGAATTTATGGTATATCATTCCGGCTGGAGCAGCAGTGATATTTTTCATTTGGGGTGAGTCCATTATCATTCATTATATGTTTGGAACACTGGATATAAAAACGAAAAAAAGAACCTGTTTCTTGTATTCGTGTGTGGGATTTTTCTTTAGTGCCATTACGCCATCTGCATCAGGAGGACAGCCGGCACAGATATATTATATGCATAAAAATAAAATTCCGATACCGGTAGCAACATTGGTTTTAATGATTGTAACTATTACATATAAGTCCGTATTAGTAATTATTGGAGTGTTTGTGGCATTTTTCCAAGGTGGATTTGTACATCGTTATTTAGAGGGAATACTTCCTATTTTCTATTTAGGAGTTGCTTTAAATGTATTTTGCTGTATATTTATGTCATTCTTAGTGTTTTGGCCAAGTCTTGCAAAAAATATGTTAGTAAAAGGAATGCATTTTTTAGAACATATTCATTTGATGAAAAAAAAGCCGGAACGACAAGAAAAATTGGAAGCATCCATGGAGCATTACGAGGCAGCAGCAGTATATTTCAAGACACATAAAAAGGTAATTGTAAATGTTATGCTTATTACCTTTGTACAGCGTTTTGCTTTATTTTTTGTAACATGGTTTGTATATAAGGCATTTGGTTTAAGCGGAACCAGTATATATGATGTAGTAATGCTTCAGGCAGTGGTATCAGTATCAGTTGATATGTTGCCATTACCGGGTGGAATGGGAATTAGTGAGAATTTATTCCTGATTATATTCAAAGGCGTATTTGCTGGAAGTTTATTACTTCCGGGAATGGTATTAAGCCGTGGAATTTCATATTATGTACAGTTGTTATTTAGTGCAGTGATGACTGCTGTGGCGCATTTTAGAATAGGATATTCGCAAAAAGAATGATTTAGAAAGAAACGGGGAAAGAGAAATGATAGGATTTTATAATTATTCAGTAATATTAACGTACATAAGCTTGTTGTCTTCCGTATTTGGAATGACTCAGGCAATACATGGAAGATTTAAAACAGCAATTTTTTGTTTGGCGTTGTCAGGATTATGTGATATGTTTGATGGAAAAATTGCAAGGGCAATGAAAAATCGTACAGAAGACGAAAAGTCTTTTGGAATACAGATTGACTCCTTATGTGATATGGTTTGCTTTGGAGTATTTCCGGCAATGATTTGTTATCTTTTGGGAGTACGGGGAATTGTCGGCATGATTGTGATTGCAATTTATTGTGTAAACTCTGTTATCCGTCTTGCATTTTTCAATGTAATGGAAGCGAAAAATGCATTGGTTTCCGAAGATGGACAAAAGTTTTACAAAGGACTTCCGATTACCTCTATGGCAATTGTATTGCCATTAGTGTTTATGGTTCAGTTCTTTATACCGGATTGGGCATTTCGTATTTGCCTGTATTTGGCACTTTTAATTGTCGGAATATTATTTGTAGTAGATTTTAAATTGAAAAAGCCGAAAAATTCTACACTTGCAATACTTGTAGCAGTAGTAGCGGTTGCTTTGGTAATTATGATTATGTTTTCTAAGTATCATGTAGATTTTCGTGCGATTTGGCCATGGGTGCAGATGGTACGACGCTAGGAAGGATGAAGTATGCGATATATTGACAGAGAGGGAAATATCACCATTGAGGATTCGGGGCAGGATAAACTGTTGCGGTGGATGTATGATAGGTCCTTGGGAAGAACTGTTTTGCGTTTTTTAACGAAACCCACAATTTCAAAAGCAGCAGGTTGGGCGTTAGATAAAAAATGGTCGAAAATATTTATTTCGCCATTTATTCAGAAAAATGAAATAGATATGAGTTTATATGAAGAAAAGAATTACAATTCATATAATGATTTTTTTACCAGACAGATACGAAAAGAATGCAGACCGATTGCAGAGGGTGAAAACATACTGATTAGTCCTTGTGATGGGAAATTGAGTGTATATCCAATAGAAGAAAATCAACATTTTATGATAAAAAATACGGCATATACCTTGGAGTCTTTATTGCGTTCCAAAAAGCTTGCAAAGAAATATGAGGGCGGAACTATCTGTGTGTTTCGTCTGACAGTAGACGATTATCATAGATATTGTTATGTGGATGATGGCAGAAAGTCTGCAAATCATCATATTCCCGGAGTATTTCATACGGTAAATCCGGCTGCTAATGATGTATATCCTATTTATAAAGAGAACACAAGAGAGTTTTCGTTGCTGCAAAGTAAGCATTTTAAAACTATATTGATGATGGAAGTAGGAGCTCTTATGGTGGGGCGTATCGTAAACCATCAGGAAGAAGCAGAAGTAAGACGTGGCGAAGAAAAGGGAATGTTTGAGTTCGGAGGGTCTACTGTAATTTTGATTTTTCAAAAGAATGCAGTGGAAATAGAAAAGGCAATACTGGAAAATACAAAAAATGGATATGAAACCATAGTAAAAATGGGAGAAGAAATAGGAGAGAAAAAGTAGACAGTTATGTCTGCTTTTTTTATATCAAATTTTTGTGATGTTTATATAAGATATTGAAATTAAATGTATACGAATGGTAAAATAAAATAGTATATAGTATCATACTTTAGGGAGGAATACCGATGAAAAAAAACAGAATAGGAGTTATTGCAGTATTGTTATTATTGGCGTTTGCCTTGACGGGATGTGCAAGTTCCAAAAAGGAAACGGGAAGTGTATACTACCTGAATTTTAAGCCAGAAGTAGCAGAAGTATGGGAAGAAATTGCAGAGACCTATACAAAGGAAACGGGAGTTGAGGTAAGGGTAACTACGGCAGCAAGTGGAACATATGAACAGGTTTTACAGTCTGAAATTGCCAAAAGAGAGGCACCAACTCTTTTTCAAATTAATGGACCAATCGGGTATGAAAATTGGTCAGCGTTTTGTTTGGACTTAAAGGATACAGATTTATATGATCATTTGTTGGATAAAAGTCTTGCGGTAGAGTCTGATGGTGGCGTGTATGGTATTCCGTATGTAGTAGAAGGATATGGAATTATTTACAATGATAGCATTATGAAAAAGTATTTTGCATTACCGGATAAGGCAGTTTCTATTTCTTCCGCAGAAGAAATTAACAGTTATGAGTTGTTAAAAGCAGTGGCAGAAGACATGACTGCTCATAAAGAACAGTTGGGAATTGAAGGTGTATTTGCGTCTACCTCTTTGAGCTCAGGAGAGGACTGGAGATGGCAGACACATCTTATGAATTTACCGATTTATTATGAATTTAATGATAAAGAGGTAAATGATTTGGATGAAATTGATTTTACATATGCGGATAATTTTAAAGATATATTTGAACTATATGTAAATAATTCTTGTACGGATAAAATGGAGTTAGGTTCTAAAACCGTAAGTAATTCCATGGAGGAATTTGCACAGGGAAAAGTAGCCATGGTACAGAATGGTAACTGGGCATGGAGTCAGATTGAAGCAATTGATGGAAATGTAGTTGGTGAGGATGATGTAAAATTCCTGCCAATTTACATCGGAATGGATGGCGAGGAAAGTCAGGGTATCTGTATTGGTACAGAAAACTACTTTAGTGTAAGTAGCTGGGCATCTGAGGAAGATCAGAAAGCAACCCTTGATTTTATTGAATGGCTGTTTACTTCTGATATAGGAAAGGATTATGTAACTAATAAGCTTGGATTTATTGCACCGTTTGATACTTTTGATGATGATGAAAAGCCAACTGACCCATTGGCACAGCAAGTAATTGCGGCAATGTCTGATGAAAGTAAACAGAGTGTAGCATGGAACTTTACAGCATTTCCGGGACAGCTTTTTAAAGACCAGTTCGGAGCAGATCTTTTAAGTTATGTAAAGGGTGAAATGACTTGGGAAGAAGTAGTAAGTGATGTAAAGACACAGTGGAAAGAACAAAAATAGTCTGTTTATTAGAAGATTGGAGCGAAAACGATGAAGAAAATATTTGGAACCATAAAGGGAAAAGTATCCGTTATGATGATTTCCACTTCCATTCTGCTGATAGCAGGGATTTTATTAGCTTCAAGAATGGTAAGTGAGAAAAATGTAGTTTCACTTTGTGAGAATTACTTGTATGATGTTTGTACATCAGCATCAGATACATTATATGAAAGCTTCTGGGGTGATACAGAAAGAATCGATATGTCTGTGCGTTTGGAATTTATTCTGAATAGTGTTGGTATTGACGGAATGAAGTCAAGTGAGGCGTGTTTGGTTGATACAGACGGAACATATCTGTATTCCAAAGACCGTAGTAAAATCGGAACTACGATTGAAGGAAATAGTGTTGTACAGGGAGTATTGGATACGTTAAATGCAGAGGGTGTAATTACAACAGCTGATGTGCGTGAGTGTACCGTAGATGGAGAAGAAAAGTATGTTGCATTTATGTGTACGGTAAATAACTGGGTATTATTCGTACAGGCAGATAAGTCTGAGGTAATGGAACCGGTTAATACAATGAATATGTATTGTATGATAGTTGGAGTTATTTTGGTAGCAGTTATTATTTTGATTGGATATCTTATTACTTCAGTTATTACAAGACCGATTAAACCATTGACAAAAGTAATTCATTCTATTTCCGAATTTGATTTATCTACACAGGAAAAAATGCCAAAAACCAAAGACGAAATTGCTAATATGGGCGTTGCAATTATTGATATGAAAAGCAAGCTGGCAGCGATTGTGGCAAAATTAAGTAATATTTCTGAGAAATTATTACATAGTTCGGAAGAGTTAAGTGAGATATCTAAAGAGGTCAATATGGCATCTACAGATAACTCAGCAACTACGGAAGAATTAGCAGCAGGAATGGAAGAAACCTCTGCGTCATCAGAATCTATTAATGAGAGTATTGCAGATATGCAGGAAAATGTCATCAATGTAACCGGAAAGATTAAAGAGGGAGCACAGATGACAACTGATATTATGGAAAAATCAGAAATGTTGGCAAACCAGAGTGAAAAAGCCAATAAGAATACGCTGGAAATGTATGATGCAATTCGTAAGGTGTCAAAGGATGCAATAGAGAAAGCATCTGCCGTAGACAAGATTAATGAATTGACAGGAACTATTCAGGAAATTGCTGAGGAGACAACCTTGTTATCCTTGAATGCATCTATTGAAGCGGCAAGAGCAGGTGAAAACGGAAGAGGATTTGCAGTTGTTGCAGATCAAATCGGAAAATTGGCAGAACAAAGCTCTAGTACGGCAACCGGAATTATTGATATTGTAAATCAGGTAAACGAGTCAGTGCAGACGTTGATGGATTGTTTGAAACAGACATTGGAATTCCTTGGAAATGAAGTAACAAAGGATTACAGTGATTTCCTTACATCTGGAAAAGAATATAAAGAAGCAGCAGAACATATTCAGAACTTTATGTTAGAAGCTGAAAAAGAAGCAGAAGAATTGGAAAAAGGAATCAATGTTATCACCGAAGCAATTGGCGGAATCAATACTACAATCAATGAATCCGCAGAAGGAGTATCAGATATTGCCGGAAAGACCACAGAAGTGGTAAATTACACAGAGAATCTTTATGAGATGACAAAAGAATGTGAAGAGTTATCCAAACAGTTAAATGAAATTACTTCCGGTTTCAAAATGGAGTAAATAGAAAAAGAGAAAGAACAAGCCCCCGAATGATTATAAGAGTCATTCGGGGGCTTATTATATTTAACGTGTAAGTTTTTCAATATCTTCGAAAAAGGAAGGATAAGAAATAGTAACAACGTCTTTATCATCGAAAGTAGTCTCGCCATCGGCATTTAGTCCGGCAATCGCAAAGGACATAGCAATTCTGTGATCTAAATGTGTTTGAATACAAGCTCCGTGAAGTGGTGTACCGCCTTCAATAATCATTCCGTCTTCGGTAGGAGTAATTTTTCCGCCCATAGCAGAAAGGTTTTCCGTTACAACTGCAATACGGTCGGATTCCTTTACACGCAGCTCCTGTGCATCTGTAATCGTAGTAGTTCCCTCGGCAAAGGCGGCCATGACAGCAATTACAGGTAATTCATCAATTAATGTTGGGATTAAGTCACCGCCAATGGAAGCACCATGTAAGGAACTGCTCTTTACTAAGATGTCAGCAACCGGTTCGCCGGAAACAGTGCGCTTATTTAAAAGGGTAAGGTCACCGCCCATAGCTAGGGCTGCTTGTATAATACCATCTCTGGTAGGATTTACTCCCACATTCTTTATTAAAATCTCTGAATTAGGCGTAATAAGTCCCAGGGCAATAAAGTATGCCGCAGAAGAAATATCTCCCGGAACTTGAATTTGTTGTCCGTGCAGGTACGGCTCCGGTTCAATAGAAGCGGTAGTTCCGGAAGAAGTAATATTAGCACCAAATCCGGTAAGCATGAGCTCTGTATGGTTACGGGAAAGAACCGGTTCTGTTACACTGGTAATACCATCGGCATAAAGTCCGGCAAGAAGAACAGCAGACTTTACCTGTGCAGAAGCTACCGGAGAATCATAGTGAATACCATGAAGCTGTCCGCCATGAACCGTAAAAGGAGCGCAGTCATTTCCGTTTAAACTTTCAAAACGTGCCCCCATAGAAGAAAGTGGAGTAAAAATACGTTTCATAGGGCGTTTTTGAATAGAAGCATCTCCATTTAATGTAGTTTGGAAAGGTTGTCCTGCTAAAATTCCGGAAATAAGTCGGGTGGTAGTTCCACTGTTTCCTACATCTAAAGTATGATTTGACTGTTTTAATCCGTGAAGTCCTTTACCATGGATTAAAATACAATCAGACGTGTTTTCAATTTCAATTCCAAGACTTCTAAAACAAGAAATCGTTGAAAGACAATCTGCACCCTGAAGGAAGTTTGTAACCTCAGTCAATCCATCTGAAATAGCACCAAACATAATGGAACGGTGCGAAATGGATTTATCACCGGGTACAGCCAGTTCTCCGTGAAATGTGTAATTATTTGTAATTTTCATAATAGATACCTCTTAACGTTCATAGACGGTGTAGTGATAGTTGCGAAGCAGAACCAGAGCTTTTTTAAGAGCATCCTCTTCGTAAAATTCAATATGTAAAACACCATCCTGAAATTCTCTGTTATGTATAATACCAATGTTTTTAATACTGATATGATTCTTAGCTAAAATAGTAGCAAGAGTTGCAATACCACCGGTCTCATCAATCAGGTCACAATATATCTCAAAGGTTTTTGAAAGAGGACCGGAACTTTTAAGGCTTAAGGAATCTCTGTAATCTTTGGCAGACTGGAAAAAGTCAAGCAAATAAGAATTATTCTGCATTTCAATTTCTTGACGAATGTTTTCAAGTGCTTCGATAAATGAATCTAAAAGACTTAAAATTTGTTTTTGATTGGTAAGGCAAATTTGCTGCCACATTATAGGGGAAGAAGAAGCAATTCTGGTCATATCCCGAAAACCGCCGGCAGCAATGGTTTTCATAGTCTCTTGCGGATTATCCAATTCTTTTACCAAATTTACCAAAGTAAAGGCAAGAATATGGGGAAGATGACTGATAGCGGCTGTGGCATGATCATGTGCTTCGTAATCCATTACCATTGGAATAGCTCCAAGTGACTGGATAAAAGTCTGAAATTCTTCTAATAACGAGGTAGATGTTTTGCGGGTAGGGGTCAGAATGTAGTAGGCATTTTCAAGAAGATAAGGCGTAGCATTGGCATAGCCGCTTTTTTCTGAACCGCACATTGGGTGTCCGCCGATAAAATATGGTTCTATGGGAGTTCCGGCAATTTCTTGGTGGATAGCGGTTTTCACACTCCCAACATCTGTAATAATGCAGGATTCTCCGGCAAAACTTGACAATTTTGCAAGAAATTCTGCATTTTTCTGTACAGGTGCACATAGAAAAATATAACGGCAGGAAGCAAAATTATCACTAATCGTATCGTAAGAATGAGTAAGTACACCGTCTGATACTGCTTGTGAAAGAGAAGCAGTATCAATATCATATGCAATTAGTGAAATATTGGGATATACCCGATGGATTGTCTTGGCAATTGCTCCACCAATCAGACCAAGACCGATAAAACCAATTTTATCCGGCAACATCCTTATTTCCTCCCAGTTAATGCCACATAAGGCTTTAAATTTGTCATAACAGAATCAAACTGTTCAAATGTAAGTGACTGTGGTCCATCGGAAAGTGCATGGGCAGGGTCGTTGTGGACCTCAATCATAAGACCATCTGCACCACAGGCAACAGCAGCTTTCGCTAATGGTTCTACATAACTTCTTACACCGGTAGCGTGGCTAGGGTCAACAATAACCGGAAGATGTGTTTTTTCCTTTAATACACAGACTGCACTTAAGTCTAAGGTATTTCTGGTAGCAGTTTCGTAGGTACGGATACCACGTTCACATAAAACAACATTCGGATTACCCTCTGACATGATGTATTCAGCGGCGTTTAACCATTCATCAACAGTAGCGCATAAGCCGCGTTTCAAAAGCACCGGATGTTTTGTTTTTCCTACTTCTTTTAATAATTCAAAGTTCTGCATATTGCGAGCACCTACCTGAAGCATATCTACATATTTAGTTGCAAGCTCTACGGCATGGATACTGGTAACTTCGCAGATACCTGCAAGTCCGGTTTCGGCACAGGCAGTCTGCATGAATTTTAATCCGTCTTCTTCTAATCCTTGAAAAGAGTATGGACTGGTTCTTGGCTTAAAAGCACCACCTCTTAAGATAGTAGCACCGGATTTTTTTACTGCCTTTGCAATGCACATCAACTGTTCTTCCGTTTCTACTGCGCATGGACCAGCCATAACGGTCATAGTATTTGCACCAATGGTAGTATTGCGTACAGCAATACTGGTAGATTCCGGATGGAATTTTTTATTGGCAAGTTTATAGCTTTCTGTAATAGGAACTACCTTGTCTACGGAATGAATCCCCTCGATGGCTTGTGTATTTAATCTGGACTTATCTCCAATAACACCAATAATAGTGACTTCTTCACCCTTGGAAAGATGCGTGGAAAGACCGCAGGAAGTAATAGCGGATACCACTTGTTCAATTGCTTCCTGAGAAGCATTTTGTTTCATTACAATAATCATAATTTAAACCTCAGCTTTTCTAAAATTTCATGATTGTTTCTATCATAAGTGAAAGGAAAGAAAAAGTCAACACTTTGTCACGTCAAAGTGAAAAAGTGACATATGCAAGATTGATAATAATTGTAAAACAAGAAAAGAAAAAGGCAGAATATTTTTGGCAAAAAGAAAAATACAAAGAAATAAATTAGAAAATATAGACAAAATAGTTGAAAAAATACAAACAATTTAGTAAAATATATACTATAAAAATAATAGCATTGGGGGAATTGACATGAACGTTTATACAACAGACAAAATTAGAAATATTGCACTTCTGGGACATGGAGGATGTGGAAAGACCACTTTGGTGGAGGCAATGGCATATCTTTCCGGACTTACCACCAGAATGGGAAAGATTAGTGATGGAAATACTATTAGTGATTATGATAAGGAAGAAGTTAAACGCCTGTTTTCCATTAATACAACCGTAGTGCCAATTATTTGGGAAGATACGAAAATCAATGTATTAGATACACCGGGATATTTTGGGTTTGTAGGAGAAGTAGAAGAAGCCGTTAGTGTAGCTGATGCTGCGGTAATTGTGGTATCCGGCAAAAATGGAATTGAGGTAGGAACGCAAAAGGCATGGGATATTTGTGAGAAATATAAGATTCCAAGAATGTTTTTTGTAACAGAAATGGATGACGATAATGCAAGTTTTCGTCAGGTAGTAGAAGATTTACAAGAGATGTACGGAAAGAAAATTGCACCATTTCATTTGCCAATCCGTGAAAATGAAAAGTTTGTAGGATATGTAAATGTTGTAACCCAGACAGGAAATCGTTGGAATGATAAGGGAGAAGTAGAGGAAGTACCAGTTCCGGATTATTCCCAAGCAAACTTAGAGATTTGCCGTGAAGCGTTAATGGAAGCGGTAGCAGAAACAAGTGAAGAATTTATGGATCGTTATTTTGCAGGAGAAGAATTTTCAGAGTTTGAAATTCGTACAGCACTTCGAAATAATGTGGCAGACGGAAGTATTATTCCGATTTCTATGGGTTCTAGTGTTATGGCACAGGGCGTTTATACCTTATTGGATGATATTTTAAAATATCTCCCAAGTCCGGAGAAACGTTCCTGCAAAGGTGTCAATATGAAAACAAATGAAGTATTTGAAGGAGATTATGATATCGCAAAGCCAAAGAGTGCTTACATTTTCAAAACCATTGCAGATCCATTTATTGGAAAGTATTCTCTTGTCAAAGTAAATTCCGGAGTACTTAAGACGGATGATGTTTTATATAATTCCGAAAAAGATATGGAAGATAAAATCGGAAAAATTTACATTATGCGAGGAAATAAGCCATTAGAAGTTCCGGAGCTTCATGCTGGTGATATTGGTGCATTGGCAAAGCTTTCCAAGGTAGCAACTAGAGATACCTTATCTACGAAAACAGCTCCGGTTATGTATGGAAAAACACAGATTTCCATACCGTACACTTATATGCGGTATAAGGCAAAAAATAAAGGGGACGAAGATAAAATATCTCAGGCATTACAAAAATTGATGCAGGAAGATTTAACCCTGAAAGTGGTAAATGACAGTGCCAATGGGCAGAGCTTGATTTATGGAATCGGGGATCAACATTTAGAAGTGGTAGTAAGTAAGCTGAAGGAACGCTATAAAGTAGAGATTGAATTAAGCCGACCAAAGATTGCATTCCGTGAGACTATCCGCAAAAAGGCAGATGTAGAATATAAGTATAAAAAACAGTCTGGTGGTCATGGTCAGTATGGTCATGTAAAAATGACTTTTGAGCCAAGTGGAGATTTGGAAGTACCATATGTATTTGAACAGCAGGTAGTAGGCGGAGCAGTTCCGAAAAACTTTTTCCCGGCAGTAGAAAAAGGACTTCAGGAATCGGTGCAAAAAGGACCTATGGCCGCATATCCGGTAGTAGGAATAAAGTCAGTATTATATGATGGCTCGTATCATCCGGTAGATTCTTCCGAAATGGCATTTAAGATGGCAACTATTCAGGCGTTTAAAAAAGGTGTTATGGAGGCTTCTCCGGTATTGCTTGAGCCAATTGCCACCATGAAGATTGTAGTACCGGATAAATATACCGGAGATATTATGGGAGATTTGAACAAACGTCGAGGCAGGGTGTTGGGAATGAATCCAAGTGATACCGGAAAAACCGAGATTACTGCAGACGTACCATATATGGAATTGTACGGCTACATGACAGATTTGCGTTCAATGACAGGCGGCAGCGGAGTATTCTCGTATGAATTTGCCAGATATGAACAAGCACCAAGCGATATTCAGGAGAAGGAAGTAGCTGCAAGAGCAAATAAACTGGATAAAGAGGAAGAATAGAAAAGTGAAAGTTAAAATAATTCCGCAGAAAATCAATCTGCGGAATTATTTTTAGGTTTTCATATAATTAAGTAGCAGTGATGACACCACAGGCAATCATACTGCCGGAATCTCCAGAAGGCTGACTGTGAAAATCATCGGGGTTTTCATGTATAATGACAGTTTTACCAAGGATTTCAGGAATAGAAAAACGTTCTGTGTAATACAACATCCATGCAAATCCGTCATTTGAAAAAAGAGGGGGTAAATCTCCCGTATGTTCCGGATGCTGACAGGAATTGGGATTAAAGTGACTTCCGGCATTGGCAAAAGGATTGGCAGGAGTTCCGGTACAACTGCCGCCCTCATGGATGTGAAATCCGTGAATAAATGGTGCACAAGGAGAAGTATCACTGGTAGGAAGACCATATATTTCAGCGTTTACAATTACACCTGTGCCGGAAGAATAGAAACGAACAATTCCGTGAAGATTAGAATCGGTGGAAGAACCATTTATCTGAGCATATGCTTCCGGCATTTGATATAGCACATCTTCCAGATAAGACAGCCCTGGATTTTCGTAGGAATTGGTATTAGAATTTTGCGTCATACAAGTAACTCCAAAAAAAGATTGTTCGGTTTAATATATGCGAAAAGGAAAGAAAAGTGTTGCCTAAATCTTGACAAATTGTCCCCTTGTGATAAACTTTTAAAAGTATAGGTATATACATATAGAACGAAAATGATTGGCATATAGCCAAGTTTAGGAGGAATAGAAAATGGCAACACCGTATAACCACAGAGCCATAGAGGAAAAATGGCAGAAAATATGGGACGATGAAAAGGCTTTTGCTGCAACTGATGATTATTCAAAACCAAAATATTATGCATTGGTAGAATTCCCATATCCTTCAGGAAAGGGACTTCATGTAGGTCATCCAAGACCTTACACAGCACTTGATATCGTTGCAAGAAAGAGAAGAATGCAGGGATATAATGTATTATATCCAATGGGATGGGATGCATTTGGATTACCAACAGAGAACTACGCAATCAAGAATAAGATTCATCCAAAGATTGTAACCAAGAATAATGTAGAAAGATTCAAAAAACAGTTACATTCCTTAGGATATTCTTTTGATTGGGATAGAGAGATTAATACAACGGATTCAGAATATTATAAATGGACACAGTGGATTTTCTTGAAATTATTTAAGGCAGGACTTGCTTATAAAACAGAAATGCCAATCAACTGGTGTACTTCTTGTAAAGTAGGACTTGCAAACGAAGAAGTTGTAAATGGTGTATGTGAACGTTGCGGTGCACCGGTAGTTCGAAAAGTAAAGAGCCAATGGATGTTAAAAATTACAGATTATGCAGATAAACTTTTGGAAGGTCTGAATGATGTAGATTACATTGACAGAGTAAAAGTTTCTCAGCGTAACTGGATTGGTAAGAGTCAGGGAGCAGAAGTAGATTTCCAAATTGCAGGAAAAGAGGATAAGCTTACTGTTTACACAACAAGACCGGATACTTTATTCGGTGCAACATATATGGTAGTTTCTCCGGAACATCCGGCGTTGGATAAGTATAAGGATGAAATCGAAAATTGGGATGAAATTGTGGCATACAGAGAGCAGGCAGCAAGAAAGTCTGACTTTGAGCGTTCTGAGCTTGCAAAAGAAAAGACCGGTGTAGAAATTAAAGGTCTGAAAGCAGTAGACCCTGTAAATGAGAAAGAGATTCCAATCTGGGTATCTGATTATGTATTGATGAGTTACGGAACAGGAGCAATTATGGCAGTTCCGGCGCATGATACAAGAGACTGGGAATTTGCGAAGAAGTTTAATCTGCCGATTATTGAAGTGGTAGCTGGTGGAGAAAATGTGCAGGAAGAAGCATATACCGATGTTGCTACCGGAAAAATGATTAACTCCGGATTTTTAGATGGTTTAGAAGTAGCAGAAGCAAAGAAGAAAATTATTGCATTCTTAGAAGAAAAGGGAATTGGAAAAGGAAAGACCAATTATAAGTTAAGAGACTGGGTATTCTCACGTCAGCGTTATTGGGGAGAACCGATTCCAATTGTAAAATGTGAAAAATGCGGTTATGTACCAGTTCCGGAAAGTGAACTTCCATTACAGCTTCCGGAAGTAGAAAGTTATATGCCGACAGATAATGGGGAATCTCCATTGGCAGCCATGGATACTTGGGTAAATACAACTTGTCCATGTTGCGGTGGTCCTGCAAAGAGAGAGACAGATACCATGCCTCAGTGGGCAGGATCTTCTTGGTATTTCCTTCGTTATACAGACCCACATAACAATGAAGCACTGGCAAGTCCGGAAGCATTAAAATATTGGCTGCCAGTTGACTGGTATAATGGTGGTATGGAACATACAACATTACATTTGCTGTATTCTAGATTTTGGCATAAGTTCTTATATGATGAAAAGGTTGTTCCTACACCGGAACCATATCAGAAGAGAACCTCTCATGGTATGATATTAGGTGAAAATGGAGAAAAGATGTCTAAGTCCAGAGGAAATGTTGTAAATCCGGATGACATTGTTATGGATTATGGCGCAGATACACTTCGTACTTATGAGATGTTCATTGGAGCGTTTGATTTAAGTGCTTCTTGGTCAGAAAATGGAGTAAAGGGCTGCAGAAGATTCTTAGAGCGTGTATGGAAGTTACAGGATATTTTAGTAGACGGAGAGACATATAGTGCAGAATTTGAAACAAAGATGCACCAGTTAATTAAGAAAGTAAGCTCTGATTATGAGAACTTGAAATATAACACAGCAATTGCGGCATTGATGTCTATTTTAAATGATTTCTCTAAAGCAGGAAAAATCAATCGTGCAGAATTTAAGAGCTTCTTAATATTGTTAAATCCGGTAGCACCACATATTACAGAAGAACTGTGGACTGCATGTGGATACGAAGGAAGACTCTATCAGAGTGCATGGCCTGCGTACGATGAAGAAAAGACAAAGGAAGATACCGTAGAAATTGCAGTACAGTTAAACGGAAAAACAAAGACAACTGTTACGATTGCAGTAGATGCTGATAAAGATACGGCAATTGCAATGGGAAAAGAAGCACTTGGAGATAAATTGACTGGAAATATTATCAAAGAAATTTATGTTCCGGGTAAGATTATTAACATTGTAGCAAAATAGCAAATTAGAGGAAATCACACCAAAAGATAAGCTCAGAAAGGTTAGATGATAACCATTCTGGGCTTATTTGTACATATATAGTCTTAATTAGTGCTTTATATTTTTCATCATTTGCATCAGTAAGTCAACCTTTTTTTGTTCTTGGGGTGACATATTCTGTTTTAATACCTCCACAATCATATCCCTCTCACTAGAAGAAAAATTGATGCCTTGCTTTTGAGCAGTTTCTGAGGCGTTTTTTAATGACGCAGCCATTTCCTGAGGTGTTTCCCTAGGAGAATTTGTTTGTGCAAGGTTCATTAAAAGCGCAAGTTTTTCCGGTGAAATATTTTGTAATTGTGGGTTGTTTAATAAGTCTGCTGGGTTCATAAGATTCCTTTCTGAAAATTATTGAGAAAATAAAGTTTCATAAGTAGAGAACATTTGCACAAAATTGATGAGATTGTCAACGGTTTCTTTCTCATAGTCATTGCAATATTCTCGAATCGCAATCAACATTTGTACCGGACGTTCTTCGTCAGAGCTTTCCTCAGAGCACATTTTAAGATTGTTGACCGGATTTTGAAAAAGTGCCATAGTACGCTGTAATTCCATAAATTTTGCCAACATAGCCATATCTCGTTGCCTTGAAGGATTTAAATATGGAAGAGCAGATTTTATCATTTGGAGATGTTTATCCTGAATTAAATTATCAAGACTTTCCATTTTGTCATCACCATTTTTTATTTTAATTTATGAAGAAGAAACGGAAGATATAACCAGCTTTCAAAAAAAGCATATATTATTAATGGAGGTGACTGATTATGGGTAAATTAATTATAGATGGAAATAGTGTATATGAAGTGGATGAGGAGTGTATTCGCAAAAAAGAAAGGGAAAAAAGAGAAAAAAGTGGAAGGCAGGAAGAAAAGAAAGAGAGAAAAGAACGTTTTAATATAACACGGTAATTCCTATGACATAAAAAGAAAAACCCGGAAAATCCGGGTTTTTCTAAAAAGGGAATTGCTAGAAGCAGCCGCATCCGTTGTTGTTGTTGCCACATCCGCCGCAGAAGAAAAGCAATAAGATAATCCAAATACAGCTATTATTGCCAAAGCAGTTATCTCCACAGCCGTTGTTGTTACCACATCCACCACAGCAGAAAAGTAATAAGATAATCCAAATACAACTGTTGTTAAGGCAGCCTCCGTTGTTATTGTTGTCGCATCCGCATCCACAGTTTGTTGCAGCTAAATCACTCATGTTTAAATCCTCCATAATTTTGATTACAATGTATCATATGAAAAGGGCTTGGGTATGGTTACAAATGTTTGAAAAAAATTTTGTAAATTATTTCATTGTCTGATATAATTTTAATATAGGTATAAGAACGGTTTACAATAATTGGAATTTTATAATCAAAATAGGGAGGTGTTACTATATGGATACAGTAGTTATTATAGACGATAGTAGAAAGATGGTTGAGAGCTATATAAGAATGTTAGAAGCCTGTAAGGAAGAGATTAATTGTAAGTATTTTAAATATCCGGAAAAGGCAGTAGAGTATATTCGAAAAGAAGGGGCGGCTGTGGTAGTATGCGAATTAGATATGCCGGTTATGTCCGGAAAAGAAGTATTTGAAATGGTAGATATGATTTCACCTGAAACAGTAAAAATAGCAATGGCACAGGTAAAAGATATCAAGGAAACTTTGGAAATCGTAAATCATAGTCGAATTTTCAAATTAATTCTAAAACCATTCTTTTTTCCGGAAGATTTATCAGAACCCATTAAGTCAGCTATAAATTATTATAAGCTCTTGGAAAAAAAGAAAAGCAAGTCTTTAAAAACGGTAATAGAAGTAGATGTACCAAATAGGGAAACTAAGCGATTGGTGGGTGAAGTAGAGAAAAAGAAGCAGATTTATTATGATATCTCCAAGACTGTAAGCGGGATGATAAACGGAAATTTACAATGTGGAAATATAGAACTTTCCAGAGGAGAAAAGGAAACAGTTGCAAAGCTAATGGATGGATTTTTTCAAGAGTTCATGCGATATTATATGTTTGGTGCACAAAATTATATTTTTCACATTAATTATTTGATGAATTTATTTCATGCGCCACAGGAGCATCGAGTGTTTCGATTGAAGCGTGAGGATAACCAAGAAATACCAGATGAGATTTTAAAGAAAATAGTATATACTATATTTATTGTAGGGTATGTAACGAAAGAAATGTATGGACAATATCAGTTAAAGACAGTAATTGACAAAAAGAGTGACGGATATGTATTAGGATTATTATTAAAAGTATCAGAGCATGAAATGGCAGCACCTGTATTTACACAAAGAGTAACTGAAGTGGTAAGACAGATGACACAGAAAATGATTGATATTTTGGCAAAAAGCAGTCAGACAGAAGTTTCGGAAAATCTTATAGTAGAGAAAATTTATTATTAAGGTATGAAAAAGAGGGTATCTTATGAATGAAATCATAAAGGAACTATATAATATCGAAGAACGCGCGGGGCAGATTGTAGAAAATACGCAGTCGAAAAAACAGGAGTTAGAAAGGAAGAAGCAAGAGAAAGAAGAAAAAATAGAAAGAGAATTGCAAGGAGAAATGGAAGGGCGGCTGACAATTCTAAAAACGCAATTAGATGCGAAAGCTGAAGAAGAAATAAAAAGAATAACAGAAGAGACAAGTCTATATGTGGAGCAATTAAATCAAAAGTATGAAAAAGAGAGTACACAAATAGTACAGGAAATTTTGGGGCGGATAACAGAGGTGTAGTATGGTGGGAAAATTGTTGCAATATAGTGGTTTGATTACAAAGATAAGAGCAATGGAAGGCAGACTATTAACCCAAGAGGAATATGAGCGTATTTTGGGATTTCAGACGATTGACGAGACCATTGCTTATTTAAAAGAAGAGAAAACCTATGGGAAAATTTACAGTGGACATGATGAAATAAAGCATCGTGGACAAGTAGAAGCACTGATTTATGATTCTATACGAATGGATTTTGAAAAGATTTGCTGTTTTTGTAATCCAATGCAACAACAGGCAGTGGAGTTTTATGAGCCGCAATTGCAATATGAAAATGCAGCCCCTAAGATAGAACCGGATTATTTTGTGAAAACATGGAAAAAGATTAACCGATTTCCTCAAAAAGACACAAAAAAGATTTTAAAAGAAGTGTTCGGGACACAGATAGATTGGCTGAATATTATGTGGATATATCGAGCTAAACGTTTTTTTAGACAGCAGGATACGGAGATTATTCCATATGTGATACCGATTCGATATAAGTTAAAACGAATAGAACTCCAGAGAATGATAACAGCTCAAAGTATAGAGGAATTTGAAAGAATTATAGAAAATACTGCTTATTTTAAGGGAAAAGATGCACTTATGCAGTTACAAGACGAGGTTTCCTATCATCAGGTCATGCAGCGAATGTATCGAAGCATTTGTAAGAAATACCCGGCAAGCCTTGCTCCTGTTTTTTACTATTTATATAGAAAGGAACAAGAGATTCAGAAATTGACAAGTATATTAGAGGGAATACGATATCAGGTGGCAAAGCAGGATATTAGAACAATTATTTTGGGAAAATGATTGAAGGAGAGAAGGAGGAAGGTTCGTGATAGAAAAAATGCAATTATTGCATATTACCGGTCCGAAAGAAGATATTGACCGAGTCATGCAGCAGTATCTAAGCAGATATGAGATTCATTTTGAAAATGCAGTATCCAGCTTAGAAAATCTTAGTAATATAACGCCCTTTGTAGAGACGAATTTCTATCGGGAGACTTATCAAAAAGGAGAAAAATTAAAAGAATATCTACAAGAAGAAAAGGCTTATGCAGATAGGGTGTATACGATTCAAGAAGCAGATGAGATTATTCAAGGTGCAGATAGTAAGATAAAACCTTTAGTAGAGGAACAAAAACGAATAGAAGAAGAAAATCAGAACATAAAAAAGAGAATGGCAAAAATAGCACCATTTATTGGATTGGATTTTGAAATTCAGAAGTTAAAGGAATTTCAGTTTATTGACTATCGTTTTGGCAGGATTACAGTAGAAAACTATCATAAGCTGCAAACATATATTTATAAAAATCCATATACGTTATTTTATGAATGCAATAGTGATTCAGAGTATGTATGGGCAGTATATTTTGCTCCGCATCTGCATATGAGTGAGCAAGAAGCGGTATATGCGTCTTTTCATTTTGAAGAGATACCAATCCCAAAGGATTTAGAAGGAACACCGGGAGAAGCATTTGCCGCTGAAGCACAGCAATTAGAAAAAAACAAAATGGAAAAGCAGGGCATACAGGTAAAAATACAAGAAATATTGCAGCAGCAGGAAAAAGAGATACAGATTGCATATCAAACGGTAACGGCTTATTGTGAAAACTTTGAAATACGAAAATATGCAGCTTGTACCAGAAAAGAAGATGGAGAGGAAAGTTATATTTTATATGGCTGGCTGCCAAAATCAGAAGCAAAGAAGTTAGAACAAGAAATGGAACAGGATGCAAAAATTCGTATGGTAGAGGAAGAAACAGATCAGAAATTAAGTACGATACCACCTACAAAGTTGAAAAATCCAAAGCTGTTAAAGCCGTTTGAAATGTTTGTAGAAATGTATGGACTGCCGGCATATAACGAAATGGACCCAACGGCATTTATTGCATTAACGTATACATTGATGTTTGGAATCATGTTTGGGGATGTGGGACAAGGTTTGGCATTAGTTGTTGGAGGGTTTTTACTGTATCGGTTAAAAGGAGTTCGGTTGGCAGGAATCATATCGGTAGCAGGTCTGTGGTCAGTGTTTTTTGGTGTGATGTACGGAAGTATCTTTGGATTTGAAGAGTTAATTCCGGCAGTATGGATGAAGCCTATGGACAATATTATGAATGTTTTGATGTTAGCAATTGGGTTTGGAGTGTTATTGATTTTGATTGCTATGGTACTAAACGTGATTAATGCTGTTCGTGCCCGGGAATATGGAAGACTTTTGTTTAATCAAAGTGGACTTATGGGAATTATTTGTTATGGAACGGTGGCAGTATGTGCATTGTTAATGCTTTCAGGTCATGGACTTCCTGCAACAGTTATCATAGGTCTGGCAGTAGGAGTTCCGTTGATTGCTATCTTATTAAAAGAGCCATTGAGTCATTTTGTAGAGAAAAAGAAGCCTATTGTGCCAGAGGGCAGTAAGGCAATGTTTTTAGTAGAGGCACTGGTAGAAGTGTTTGATGTAGTATTAAGCTATGCAACAAATACGATTTCCTTTGTGCGTGTAGGAGCGTTTGCATTAAGCCATGCAGGAATGATGGGGGTAGTTATGACATTGGCGGGATTAGAAAAGGGAAATCCAAATTGGATAGTGATTGTATTCGGAAATATTTTAGTGGCAGGTCTGGAAGGATTGGTGGTAGGAATCCAAGTATTGCGTTTAGAGTATTATGAGATGTTTAGTCGTTTTTATAAGGGAAATGGAAAACCATTTGTAGCATTTAACAGGAGGAAATGAATATGACAGTGAAGGTTATTATTGTGGCAATTTTATTGTGTAGTATTATAGTACCGTTTGGCGGATTTTTGCTTAGCAAAAAGAAAAAGGGAGGACTTAAAGCAGCGCTTGCAAGTAATATATTTTTCTTTTTTGGAACGGTAGTAGTGGCAGATATCTTACTGTTTAAAGGGGATGTATATGCTGCCGGAGAGGTGGCACAGACTGCTGCAAGCGGGGAAGGATGGCGTTATATGGCTGCTGCATTGTCAACAGGACTTTCTTGTATCGGAGCAGGTATTGCGGTGGCAAGTGCGGCAAGTGCAGCGTTAGGTGCATTGAGTGAAGATTCAAGTGTTATGGGTAAAGCATTGATATTTGTTGCGTTGGCAGAATCCATTGCATTATATGGTCTGCTGATTTCGTTCTCTATTTTGGGGTAGGAGGAATCCATATGAAAATGTATCTGATTAGTGATAATAGGGATACGCAGACAGGAATGAGACTTGCCGGTGTAGAAGGCATCGTGGTACATGAACGGCAAGAATTAAAAGAAGCCTTGGAAAAAGTTTATCAGGATAGTGAAATTGGAATTTTACTTTTGACAGAAAAATTTGGAAGAGATTTCCCGGATTTAGTCAATGAAGCTAAAATGGAACGCAGGCTTCCGTTGGTGGTGGAGATACCGGATCGTCATGGGACAGGAAGAAAAGCAAGCTTTATTACAGATTATGTCAGTGAAGCCATTGGATTGAAGTTATAGGGGTGAAAATATGCAGATAAAAGAAAAGTTAAAAGTGTTTCGGCAATCTACCATCGAAGTGGCAAGGCAGGAAAGCCATTTGCAATTGGAGGAATATGAGAAACAATGCAAGGAAGAATTAGAAGAATTCAGAGAAAAGAAACAGCAGGAATTAGAGAATACTTTTCAACTGAAAGAGGTAAGACTAAAAAGAGAAGTAAATCGAAAAATATCTGCAGAAAGCATGAGGCAGAGACAGATTTTAAAAACGTGTCAAAAGGAGAAAGAACAAAGCATATTTGAAATGGTAGAGCAAAACCTCCTTGTATTCAGACAAACAGAAGAATATGAAAACTATCTGGTTGTGCAGATAAAAAAAGCCATTGACTTTGCAAAGAAAGAAGAAGTTGTTATATACATTAATCCTACCGACAAGGAAAAGAAACAGATGTTGGAAGAAAAAACAGGAGTGACACTTACGGTAAGTGATGTTGATTTTGGTGGTGGAATCCGTGCAGTTATTCCTACTAAAAATATTTTAATGGATGAATCTTTTCGTACGAAGTTAGAACAGGAAAAGAATTCATATATATGTTAAGCTGGAGGAGCCTATCTATGAATACAACAGGAAAGATATATGGAATTAATGGCCCGATTATAACCATGAAAGGGAATCTTGGATTTAAGATGTCTGAGATGGTATATGTAGGAGAAAAGCGTCTGGTAGGAGAAGTTATTGCATTGACAAGGGAAATTACTACGGTACAGGTATTTGAAGAAACGACCGGACTTCATCCCGGTGAGATGGTAGAAGGCTCCGGCAGGGCACTTTGTGTTACCTTAGCACCGGGAATTTTAACGAATATATTTGACGGAATTGAACGACCACTTCAGATTATCGGAGAAAAAAACGGTGCTTATATTCCAAGAGGAGTTACAGTGGATATTTTAGACCGACAGAAAAAGTGGAAGACAAAACTGTTGGTAAAGGAAAGCGATAAGGTAGTTGGTGGAACAATTATTGCAGAAGTTCCAGAGACAACTTCTATTGTTCATAAGATTATGGTACCGCCTCAATTAGAAGGAACTGTCATAAAAGTAGTTGAGGATGGAGAATACACCATAGATGAGCCATTAGTTACCATTCAAACAAAAAACGGAGAGCAAACCCTTACGATGACACAGCAGTGGCCGATTCGAATTCCACGTCCAATTCAAAAGCGGTATCCGGCAGACAGACCGTTGGTGACAGGACAGAGAATCTTAGATACCTTGTTTCCTATTGCAAAGGGCGGAACAGCGGCGTTACCGGGAGGATTTGGCACAGGAAAGACTATGACACAGCATCAGCTAGCAAAATGGTGTGATGCAGATATTATTATTTATATCGGATGTGGAGAACGTGGAAACGAAATGACAAACGTGTTAGAGGAGTTTTCACAGTTGATAGACCCTAAAAACGGAAGTTTTTTGATGGAACGAACTGTGTTGATTGCGAATACTTCAAATATGCCTGTGGCAGCCAGAGAGGCAAGTATCTATACAGGATTAACCTTAGCAGAATATTATCGGGATATGGGATATCATGTGGCAATTATGGCAGATTCTACTTCCAGATGGGCAGAGGCGTTGCGTGAACTATCGGGAAGATTAGAGGAAATGCCGGCAGAAGAAGGATTTCCGGCGTATCTTGCTTCACGTCTATCAGCGTTTTATGAACGTGCAGGATATGTAGAAAATTTAAACGGAACAGATGGAAGTGTTACTATTATTGGTGCAGTATCGCCACAAGGCGGAGACTTTTCAGAACCGGTAACACAGAATACCAAGCGATTTGTACGTTGCTTTTTGGCGTTGGATAAATCCCTTGCTTATGCCAGACATTATCCCGCTATTAATTGGCTTACCAGTTATACGGAATACCTTAATGACTTAGCACCATGGTATGCAGTCAAGGTAGGAAAGGACTTTATTTCGTGCAGAAACGAATTGATGAATATTCTTACTACGGAAAGTCGACTGAATGAAATTGTAAAATTGATAGGAAGTGATGTACTTCCGGATGACCAGAAATTGATACTGGAAATAGCAAGAGTGATTCGTTTGGGATTTTTACAGCAAAACGCATTTCATGCAGAAGATACTTTTGTTCCAATGGAAAAACAATTAAAAATGATGAAAACAATCCTATATCTGAATGAAAAGTGTCAAAGTCTTATTGGAATGGGTATGCCAATGGCAATTTTGCGGGAACAAAATATTTTTGAAAAAATAATTGCAATCAAGTATGAGGTAGCAAATAAAGAACTGGATAAGTTTGAAGCATATAGACAGTTAATTGATGAGTTTTATCAAAAGCTGATAGAACTCAACGCATAGGAGAATGTGTGATGGGAATTGAATATTTAGGCTTAAGTGAAATCAATGGACCGCTCATTGTATTAGAAGGGGTACAGGATGCCTTTTATGAGGAAATGGTTGAGTTTGTGGTAGATGGAAATGAAATTAAAAAAGGAAGAATTGTGGCATTAGAAGAAGACAAAGCAGTGATACAGGTATTTGATACCACAGATGATATGTCTTTGAAAAATACCCACACTCGATTAAATGGGCATCCTATGGAAATCGGACTTTCAGAGGAGATTTTGGGAAGAACGTTTGACGGAATGGGAGAGCCGATTGATGGACTTGGAAAAATAAAACCAGAGGTAGTGCGTGATGTGAATGGACTGCCAATGAATCCCTGTACCAGAGAATATCCCAGAAATTATATTCAAACAGGGATTTCTGCCATTGATGGATTAACAACGTTAATCCGAGGGCAAAAGCTTCCAATATTTTCAGGAAATGGACTTCCTCATGACCAGTTGGCGGCGCAGATTGTAGAGCAGGCTTCTCTTGGTGCAGATTCTGATGAAGAATTTGGAGTAGTGTTTGCTGCTATGGGTGTAAAATATGATGTTGCAGAGTTTTTTCGGAGACGATTTGAAGAAAGCGGTGCGGCTTCTCATGTAACAATGTTTTTGAATCTTTCCAATGATTCCGTAGTGGAACGTTTAATTACACCAAAGGTTGCGTTAACAGCAGCAGAGTATCTTGCTTTTGAAAAAAATATGCATATTCTTGTGATATTAACAGACATGACCTCTTATGCAGAAGCTATGCGTGAAGTGTCTTCATTAAAAGGAGAAATCCCAAGCCGAAAGGGATATCCGGGGTATTTGTATAGTGAACTGGCAACCTTGTATGAACGGGCAGGCATTGTAAAAGGCTGTAAGGGAAGTGTTACACAGATACCAATTCTTACCATGCCTAATGATGATATTACACACCCTATACCGGATTTAACCGGATATATCACCGAAGGGCAGATTGTATTAGAACGTGCACTGCATCAGAAGAATGTTTACCCTCCCATTAATGTTTTGCCATCTTTATCACGTTTGATGAAGGATGGAATTGGAGCAGAATATACCAGAGAAGACCATCAGGATGTGGCAAATCAGTTGTTTTCCTCTTATGCACGAGTGGGAGAAGCACGAGATTTAGCAAGTGTTATTGGTGAGGAAGAATTATCGCCTACCGATAAAAAATATCTGGAATTTGGAACTGCCTTTGAACAACAGTTTGTAGCCCAAGGGGTAAATGAAAATCGTTCTATGGAAGAAACGTTGCGAATCGGATGGCGACTTTTACACATTTTACCAAAAGAAGAATTAGATAGAATTGATACGAAGTTGTTGGAGAAATATTGGGAGGAATAGCGTATGGATCCAAAAGAGTTTCCAACAAAAGGAAATCTGATATTAGCAAAAAATTCACTTGCATTGTCAAAGCAGGGATTTGAGCTAATGGATAAAAAACGAAATATTCTGATTCGGGAACTAATGGAATTAATCGGGGAAGCATCTGATATACAAAAAGAGATTGATGCAACCTTTACAAGTGCCTATCAGGCATTGCAAAAAGCCAATATTCAAATGGGAATCCATGAAGTAGAAGCATTAAGCCTGAAAATTCCCACAGAAGATTCAATTGTTATTAAAAGGCGCAGTGTTATGGGAACGGAAATTCCAAAGGTAGAATATGAGAAACAAGAATTAAAGCCACACTATGCCTTTTGGGGAACGAAGATGGCATTAGACGAAGCCTGTGAAAAATTTCAAAAGGTAAAGGAGCTTACCATTCATCTTGCACAGGTAGAAACTTCCGCATATCGTTTGGCGTACAACATCAAAAAAACCCAGAAGCGGGCAAATGCGTTACAGAATATTACAATTCCTCATTACGAGGGACTGGCAAAAAACATTCAGGAGTCACTGGAAGAAAAAGAAAGGGAAGAATTTACCCGTTTAAAAGTAATAAAAAAGATGAAAGATTAATTTTGTACCTGAAATATGTTAAAATTCTCTCTTGACAAGGTATAATTGCATACAATAATATAATTAGTATGATTGTATACAATTATACATGAAAGAATATACGACAAATATGTATAAAAAGTGATTGAGCCAAGAGGAGTGTTAGCCATGAGAGAAGTTGTAATGAATCAGCATACTAATCTGTTAGAGTTAGAGGAACATTTTTATCAATTGGTAGATGTGGATGAACCAAACGTATTCCGTAATCTGTTCCCATATGAAGAGATACCGAAAATTGCATTCAATGACCGTATTGTTCCACATCATATGCCGGAAAATATTTGGATTACCGATACCACATTTCGTGATGGACAGCAGTCTCGTGCACCATATACCACAGAGCAGATTGTAACCATTTATGATTATCTGCATCGTTTAGGCGGACCAAAGGGAATCATTCGTCAAAGCGAATTTTTCCTATACAGCAAAAAAGACCGTGATGCTGTATATAAATGTATGGAACGTGGATACAAATTTCCGGAAGTTACCAGTTGGATTCGTGCAAGTAAACAGGACTTCCAGTTAGTAAAAGAAATTGGTATGAAAGAAACAGGAATACTGGTAAGTTGTTCTGACTATCATATTTTCTATAAAATGAAGATGACAAGAAGAGAAGCAATGAATCATTATTTAAGTGTAATTCGTGAATGTTTAGAGACTGGAATCAGTCCAAGATGTCATCTAGAGGACATTACACGTTCTGATATTTATGGATTTGTAATTCCATTCTGTTTAGAACTTATGAAGCTGAGTAAAGAATATCAGATTCCGGTTAAGGTGCGTGCTTGCGATACCATGGGATACGGTGTAAACTTCCCGGGAGCAGTCATTCCAAGAAGTGTACCGGGAATTATCTATGGACTTATGACACATGCAGGTGTACCGTCTGAAATGATTGAGTGGCATGGACATAATGACTTCTACAAGGCAGTTAATAACTCAACAACTGCATGGCTGTATGGTGCAAGTGGTGTAAACTGTTCTCTGTTCGGAATCGGAGAGCGTACCGGAAATACTCCTTTGGAAGCAATGGTCTTTGAATATGCACAGTTAAAGGGTACTTTGGATGGCATGGAGACAACTGTTATTACTGAATTAGCAGAGTATTTTGAAAAAGAACTGGGATATCATATGCCGGAGAGGACACCATTCTGCGGAAAGAACTTTAATGTAACAAGAGCCGGAATTCATGCAGACGGACTGTTGAAAAACGAAGAAATTTACAATATATTTGATACCGGAAAGTTCTTAAACCGTCCGGCATTGGTTTCTGTATCAAATACCTCCGGTCTTGCGGGAATAGCTCATTGGATTAATACATATTACCGCTTAACAGACGAAAGAAGAGTAGATAAGAATTCTGAATTGGTAAAAACGGTAAAAGAATGGGTGGATAAGCAGTACGACGAAGGGCGTGTGACAGTAATTACTGATAATGAATTAGTAGTTGTTATAACTGACTGTTGTAATAAATTGGGAATTGTATTATAACTATAAGGAGGACTTTTTTTGAGCGAAGATAATCATTCACTTGGTCAACGTGTCTTTCATCGTATAAGAGAAGATATTTTGGCAGGTAAATATAAAAAGAATGAGGAACTGAAGGAAAAGACCATCGGAGAAGAGCTGGGGGTGAGCCGTACTCCGGTGCGAGAGGCACTCCGGCAATTAGAACTTGAAGGACTTGTAACGATTATTCCAAACAAGGGAGCTTATGTGGTAGGATTATCCGTAGAAGATATTCAGGATATTTATGAGATACGTTCTGTGTTAGAAGGGTTATGTGCAAAACGTGCAGCAGTCAAAGCCACTCAAGAGCAATTAGAAGAATTAGAAGAGATTCTTTACCTTACGGAATTTCATGTAAAAAAGAAACATGTGGAACAGGTTGTGGAGTTAGATACTCGTTTCCATGAAGTTTTATATGAAGCATGTGCAAGTAAGATATTAGAGCATGCAATGCGTGATTATCATCATTATCTGGAAAGTGTGCGCAAGGTAACGCTGGCATCCGAAAAACGTTCTGTGGAATCTAATGAAGAACATAGACAGATTCTGGAGGCATTAAAGGAACGTGATGCGAAAAAAGCGGAAAAATATGCCAATCAGCATATTTTGAATACCATTAAAAATATTGATAGCTGTGGCTGGGACAAGATTGTAAATAGCACAGAAACAAAATAACAGACAAACAAAAAGACAATTTGCAGGAGGATTATTTAGTATGGAAAAAATCAAAATGACAACACCATTGGTAGAAATGGACGGAGACGAAATGACCCGTATCCTTTGGAAAATGATAAAGGATGAACTGTTACTGCCTTTTATTGATTTAAAAACAGAGTATTATGATTTGGGATTGGAATATCGTAATGAAACAAATGATCAGGTAACGATAGATTCCGCAAACGCAACAAAGAAATATGGAGTTGCTGTAAAGTGCGCAACCATTACACCAAATGCAGCTCGTATGAAAGAGTATGATTTAAAAGAAATGTGGAAGAGCCCAAATGGAACAATCCGTGCAATTTTAGACGGTACAGTATTTAGAGCTCCGATTACTGTAAAAGGAATTGAACCATGTGTAAAAAATTGGAAAAAGCCAATTACCATTGCACGTCATGCATATGGAGATGTATATAAGGCATCTGAAATGAAGATTCCGGGAGCAGGAAAATGTGAATTAGTATACACTGCAGAAGACGGAACAGAAACAAGAGAATTGATTCATAACTTTACAGGTGCAGGTGTTATACAAGGACAGCATAATTTGAATGATTCCATTGAAAGCTTTGCAAAGAGCTGTTTTAACTATGCATTAGATACGAAACAAGACTTATGGTTTGCAACAAAAGATACTATTTCTAAGAAGTATGACCATACATTTAAGGATATTTTCCAAGAAATTTATGACAAAGAATATGCAGCAAAATTTGAAGCTGCCGGAATCGAATATTTCTATACATTAATTGATGATGCAGTAGCTCGTATCATGAAGGCAGAAGGTGGATTTATCTGGGCTTGTAAGAACTATGACGGCGATGTAATGAGCGATATGGTATCAAGTGCGTTTGGTTCTCTTGCTATGATGACTTCCGTATTAGTATCTCCGGGTGGATATTATGAATACGAAGCAGCTCACGGAACTGTTCAGCGTCACTATTACAAACACTTAAAGGGAGAAGAAACTTCTACAAACTCCGTAGCAACTATTTTTGCATGGACAGGAGCTCTTAGAAAACGTGGAGAATTAGATAATCTTCCAGAGTTAAAAGCGTTTGCTGATAAGTTAGAAAAGGCTTGCTTAGATACCATTGAATCTGGTAAAATGACAAAAGACCTTGCACTGATTACTACATTAGAAAATCCTACCGTATTAAGCAGTGAAGGATTCATTAAAGCAATTCGTGAAACATTAGAGAAGTCTTTATAAAATATAAAGGTAGAAGAAAGAAGAGGAAACGAATATGATTTTAGCCTGCCAAAATATCAGTAAGTCCTTTGGCACAGACGAAATCATCCAACACGCATCTTTTCATATAGAAGCATATGAAAAGACTGCAATTGTAGGAATTAACGGAGCGGGGAAAACAACCCTGCTTCGGATTATTATGGGAGAAACTCCGGCAGATCAGGGAGAGGTAGTTCTTGCAAAAGATAAGACAATCGGCTACCTGCCACAGAATCCTGATGTATCCGGTAATCATACGATTTATGAGGAAGTGCTTTCTGCAAAGGAAGCACTTATTTCCATGGAAGAAAAACTTCGAGATATGGAAAGTAAAATGAATCAGTACCAAGGACAGGAATTAGAAGATTTTATGGAAAGCTATAATCGGCTGAACCATGAATTTGAGCTTCAGGGCGGTTATTCTTATCAAAGTGAAATTGTAGGAGTGTTAAAAGGACTGGGATTTTCCGAAGCAGAATTTGAAAAACATATGCAGGAGTTGTCAGGCGGGCAAAAAACCAGAGTATGTCTGGGTAAGCTGCTGGTAACGAAACCGGATGTAATTTTATTGGATGAGCCTACAAACCACTTAGATATTAATTCTATTGCTTGGCTGGAGACTTTTTTGCTAAATTACAAGGGTGCAGTGGTAATCGTCTCCCATGACCGTTATTTTTTAGACAAAGTAGTGAGTAAAGTTGTAGAATTAGATCGTACTAAAGTATCTGTTTTTCAGGGGAATTATAGTGATTATGCAAAAAAACGTGCACAGGTGCGAGAGGCACAGTTAAAGCAGTATTATAACCAACAGCGTGAAATCAAGCATCAGGAAGAAGTAATTACCAAGTTGAAGTCTTTCAATCGCGAGAAATCAATTAAGCGGGCAGAGAGTCGTGAAAAGATGCTGGATAAAATAGAACGCATAGAAAAACCAACAGAAGAAAATACAGACATTCATCTTCACTTAGAGCCGAGAGTGGTGAGCGGAAATGATGTATTATCGGTAGAACATCTGGCAAAAACATATCCAAATCAGAAATTGTTTTCGGATATTTCCTTTGAAATTAAACGTGGTGAGCGTGTAGCACTTATAGGAGATAATGGAACTGGAAAGACAACAATTTTAAAAATTATTAACGATATGATAGAAGCGGATGGCGGCACTGTCAAGCTTGGAACGAACGTAAATATCGGATATTACGATCAGGAACATCAGGTACTTCATAAAGAAAAAAATCTGATAGAAGAAATTTCAGACGCTTATCCAAGCCTTACCAATACGGAAATCCGAAATGTGTTAGCGGCATTTTTGTTTACCGGAGATGAAGTGTTTAAGCAGATTGCAGATTTAAGTGGTGGGGAAAAAGGTCGTGTATCTTTGGCGAAGCTTATGCTGTCAGAAGCAAATTTTCTGATATTAGACGAGCCAACCAACCATTTAGATATTACCTCCAAAGAAATTTTAGAGCAGGCATTGAATAGCTACACTGGTACAGTGTTGTTTGTGTCTCATGATCGATATTTTATTAACAAAACAGCTACAAGGATTTTAAATCTGACAGGGGAAACCATTGTCAATTATATCGGAAACTACGATTATTACATGGAAAAATGCAAGGAGCTTACAAAAATTTATGTAGGTGAAAAAGAAGCTGAAGTGAAAGTCGAGACTGAAAGCAGTAACAAACTAGACTGGAAACAGCAAAAGGAAGAACAGGCAAGACTTCGTAAAATAGAAAATGAAAGAAAACGCACAGAAGAAAAAATTGAAGAGTTAGAAGCGCATATTGGTGAGCTGGAGGAAGACTTTTCTAAGGAAGAGATAGCTACAAATTCTGCAAAATTGCAGGAAGTACATGAGGAATATGCGAAGTGTCAGCAGGAATTAGAGGCACTTTATGAAAAATGGGAAACTCTGATGTAAAAAGAATGTTAATTCTTTAACACATTGACAGCCAGCAAAGGATTCATTATAATAAAGATAGTATGTGCATGGGAGAAATGCAGTTTAGGAGGAACACCAATGGAAAAGGAAATATCACAGGCAGTAATCCGAAGAATGCCAAGGTATTACCGTTATTTAGGGGACTTGTTAGATGACGGAGTAGAACGTATTTCATCCAATGAGTTAAGTACGAGAATGAAAGTAACTGCTTCCCAAATACGTCAGGATTTGAACAATTTTGGTGGTTTTGGACAACAGGGTTATGGCTATAATGTAAAGTATCTATATGATGAAATCGGCAAGATTATGGGGATGGATCAAAAGCATAACATCATTGTAATTGGTGCCGGTAATCTGGGACAAGCTCTTGCAAACTATGTGAAGTTTGAAAAGAGAGGGTTTGCAATTATCGGATTATTTGATGTAAATCCGGCATTAAAAGGTGTGGCTGTTCGTGGAATAAATATTCGAATGATGGATGAATTAGAAGATTTTTTGAAAAATAATCAGGTGGATATTGCAGCACTTACTATGCCAAAGACCAAGGCAAGTGAAGTAGCAAATATGTTGGTTAGTTACGGAATCAATGCTATCTGGAATTTTGCACATTTAGATTTGGAGCTTCCGGAGCATGTGGTGGTGGAGAACGTTCACCTTACAGATAGCTTAATGCAGCTTTCCTATAATATTGCCAATCATGGAAAGCCAGAGGAAAAGAGATAAGAAAGTGGTAAGATGGGTGGAAGAAAAACAACAAATCATGAATTTCAGACAGCACTTCAGGGAAAGAAGATACCATTGGTGATTTTAGATCAAAAATGGCATGGTCTGTTTTCAGATGGCGGAAAGCCAAAAAGTATTGTAAAGTTAGAAAAAAAGGCAAACGAATATCTGAAAAAGCAGGCAAGATTAAATCAAGATATTAAGGATTTGAAAAAACTGAAGGAAAAATTGATGAAAAATATTATGGCGAACATGGATGAAACAGAAGGAGAGCAGGAATCCATAAGACTTCGGGAAGATCATAGATTGATTTCTGAAATTAACGAAAAACTGCGTCGGGCATATGGAGAGTTAGAAGAAATTCCCAAGGAGTTGGATGCCGTAAATGAAGCCTTACTGGTAGAATCCATGGAATATTGTTATGAAAAAATGCGTGCCAATGAAGTAGAAAGCGAAGCAATTCGAAAATGGTTAGAAAAAGCCAAAGAAGAAGTAAAGCAAAAAGTAGCACGCAGGCAGACTGTACAGGATAAGAACAGAGAAATTTATTCTTACATGCATGATATTTTCGGCGCCGACATCATAGATATTTTTGATTTGACCTATGAGAAGGAACCTACACAGAAAGAAGAGGAAGAGAGGCAGTCTTAAAGAGAGAATAAGAACTGTCTCTTTTCTCTTTATAGGAAATTTCGCTGCAAATTCCTATAAAGAGAAAAAAGAGTTTGATTGGCGCACACTTAGTTTGAAAATAAATGGAGGAATGCATATGAGAGTTTTGGTAAACAGCGCACAAATGAGACAATGTGATAGTAATACGATTCAGCATTATGGAGTTCCTTCGTTGGTATTAATGGAACGAGCAGCACTTGGAGTCGTAGAAGAAATAGAAAAGCAGGTAGACTTTTCTGGTAATATACTGGTAGTGTGCGGAACTGGAAATAATGGTGGAGACGGCTTTGCCATAGGAAGAATTTTAGCACAAAGAGGATATGCGGTTACTTTCGTATTAGCCGGAAATAAGGAAAGAGTTTCTGAGGAGACAAAGCAGCAGATAAAAATCTGTTCAGCATATGGGGCAAATATCCTGGATGCCATTCCGGATAAGAAATACGATGTCGTAGTAGATGCTGTTTTTGGCATTGGAGTGAATCGGGAAATTCAGGGAAACTATTATGAAATCATTCAGCAAATGAATCAGCAGAAAGCATGGAAAGTTGCAGTAGATATCCCATCAGGAATCCATACAGATACAGGAGAAGTTATGGGAATTGCCTTTCAGGCTGATATAACGGTGACATTTGCTTTTGAAAAAATTGGAATTATGATATATCCGGGAGCAGGCTATGCTGGAACTGTTGTGGTAAAGGATATTGGAATCGGTAAAGAATCATTTTTAGAAGAAAAAGTCATGGCATATTGTCTTGAAAAAAGTGATATTTATTCAGTCCCAAAGCGTTTAGATTATTCTAACAAAGGAACTTATGGAAAAGTGTTAGTAGCAGCAGGCCATAAAAATATGGCAGGAGCAGCTTTTTTTAGTGGAAAAGCAGCTTATGCCACTGGAGCCGGTTTAGTAAAGGTATATACCGAAGAGTCGAATCGAACGATTATACAAGAATTGTTACCGGAGGCAGTTTTAGAGACATATGAGATAAACAAAGAGATAGAAAAAGCAATCGAAGAAAATATAGAAAATGAATTGAAAAGCAGTTTATCATGGGCAAATGTAATAGTAGCAGGACCGGGAATGGGTATGGATAAAATATCTGAGGCTATTATAAAAATTATATTGAAAAATGCAAAAGTACCGGTGATTTTAGATGCGGATGGTTTAAACATTATATCTCATCATAAAGAGTGGCTAAAAGAGCGAAATATGCCGCTTATCGTTACACCACATCTCGGAGAAATGGCAAGATTAACAGAAAAAAGCATTTTTGACATACAAAAGCAGTTATTGCAGGTTGCAGGAGAATTTGCAGAGGAATATAATGTAATATGTGTATTAAAAGATGCAAGAACCGCGATTGCATTGCCAGATGGAACGAAATTTATTAATACTAGTGGAAATAATGGAATGGCAACAGCAGGAGCAGGAGATGTACTGACAGGCGTTATTGCCGGATTGCTTGCTCAGAAAATGGAGATAACACAGGCTGCACCCTTAGGAGTGTATTTACACGGAACAGGTGCAGATTGGATGATAGAACAGACAGGTACTTATGGCATGATGGCACAAGATATCATAGAAGGTGTTCGTCAGGTACTGAAAGAAATAGATAAGGAAGGAATATAAGATGAAAACATACAGTAGAGTATATGCAGAAATCAATTTAGATGCAATGCTTTATAACATGGAGCAGATGCGTAAATTGTTAAAAGAAGATACAAAAATTATGGGGGTTATCAAGACGGACGGTTATGGACATGGTGCAGTTCCTATCGGAAAAGAATTAGAAAAGCTTGATTACACATGGGGCTATGCAACTGCAACAGTAGAAGAAGCAGAAATCCTTAGAAGAAACGGATTAGAAAAGCCGATTTTGGTATTGGGAGCAACATTTCCGGAACAGTATGAAGCCATGGCAGACCTAGGGATTCGTGTAAACTTATATTCCATAAGACAGGCAGAACAGATGGAGGCGGCTGCCACAAAAATGAATAAAAAAATTATAGTACATGCTAAAATAGATACCGGTTTAAGCAGATTGGGATTTCAGGTAACTGAAGAGGCAGCAGATGAAATAGCACGAATTTCTCAAATGCCACATATTATAGTAGAGGGAATGTTTACTCATTTTGCAAAGTCTGATGCAAAAGATAAGACAATGGCAAACCATCAGATGGAGACATTTGCGAGCATGAAAAAAATGCTTGAGAAACGCAGCGTAGAGATACCGATGATTCATTGTTCCAATAGTGCCGCAATTATTGATATGCCAAAAGCAAATATGAGCGTAGTTCGTGCCGGAATCAGTTTATATGGTATGTGGCCTTCGGATGAAGTGAAAAAAGAGAACATAGACCTTGCGCCGGTGATGTCATTAAAAAGTTGTATTGTATTTTTGAAGGAATTAGAAAAAGGAAGAACTATCAGTTACGGTGCTACTTATAAGACTACTAAGAATCAGCGAATTGCAACTATACCGGTTGGTTATGGGGACGGTTATCCAAGAAGTCTGTCTAACAAGGGATATGTGTTGATTCATGGAAAAAAAGCACCGATTTGCGGACGTATTTGCATGGATCAGTTTATGGTAGATGTGACAGATATTCCAGAAGCACAGGAAGGTGACTTAGTAACTTTGGTAGGAAAAGACCATGGAGCTGAAATCACAATGGAAGAAATTGGTGATTTATCAGGAAGATTTAACTATGAATTTGCCTGTGATTTAGGAAAGAGAATACCGAGAGTTTATGTAAAAAATGGAGAAGTAGTAGAAACCAAAGATTATTTTGGAGAATAAACTGAATACACACGAAGAAATTGGGAAGAATAGGAAATAACCTATAAAAGTTTTGGAGTGTGATAACGTGATGATTCATAGAGGGGACATTTATTATGCAGACTTGCGGCCAGTGTTAGGCTCTGAGCAGGGAGGCATACGTCCGGTACTAATTATACAAAATGATATTGGGAACAGACACAGCCCAACGGTGATTTGCGCTGCAATAACATCTAAAATGAACAAAGCCAAGTTGCCTACGCATGTAGAGCTAGATGCTTCGCGGTATGATTTAGTAAAAGATTCCGTAGTATTATTGGAACAATTGCGTACCATTGATAAGCAGCGATTAAAGGATAAGGTGTGTCGGTTAGATTGTGAAGTTATGAAAAAAGTAGAGAAAGCGCTGAAGATCAGTTTGGAATTATATACATAAATCTTGACTAATATGCCTTAAAATGGTATATTTCAAGTGTTTATTGTGTAAAGCAGAACGAAAATACAAAAAGCAAAAGGAGATAGAAAAAGAAAATGGATGACGGCGGGAGTACGGTCATAGGACTGATAATATTTTTATTGTTACTGGTGATGGATAGCATTTTTTACGGATTTCTCACTGCATTAGAAGAAATTACAGAAAGTCAGATTCAAAAACGCAAAGAGGATGGAAATAAGCATGCGGAGTGGTTATTGCGTGTTTTAGATTCTCCGTATAAAACAAGACATACGATTCAGATTATGTCAACCTTTGTCAGCGTGGTATTTGGTATTTATCAGGTGCGTCTGTTTGGAGGATTACTGATTCAAAATTTCCTTCAAGAGGGAGCGCAGATATATTGGCATTTTCTGTGTTATGCCGGAGCTGCATTGATTGGTATTTTTATTTTTACGTCAGTTGGTGTACTTGCACCACAGAAAATTGCAGCACGATGTCCGGAAAAATGGTTGTTTCGTTTAGCAGGTTTGATGCATGGAATTATTGTTTTTCTAAAACCATGTTCTTATCTGGCGGAAAAAGTATCAAATCTTGTGGTGCGTATATTTGGAATTGATCCCAATGCCAGCATTGATGATGTGACAGAAGAAGAAATTATTTCTATGGTAAACGAGGGACATGAACAAGGAGTATTGCAGGCAAGTGAAGCCGAAATGATTCATAATATTTTTGAATTTGATGACAAAGAAGCAAAGGATATTATGACGCATCGTAAAAATATCGTTGCAGTAGATGGAGCAATGTCTCTTTCAGAGGTACTGGAATTTATGTTGGATAAGAATAATTCCAGATTTCCGGTATATGGTGAGGATATTGACAATATTATTGGAATCATACATATTAAGGACGTAATGATGCAAAGCCGTAATAAGCAGTATCAGGACTGGGCAGTTCAGGATATTCCGGGACTTGTGCGGGAAGCGGTGTTTATTCCGGAGACTAGAAATATTAATGAATTATTTAAAAATATGCAGTCTCAGAAAATTCATATGGTGATTGTAGTAGATGAGTATGGTCAGACAGCTGGATTGGTAGCAATGGAAGATATTTTGGAAGAAATTGTAGGAAACATTCTGGATGAGTATGACGAAGAAGAAAACATGATTGTGGAACAGCCGGATGGAAGTTTTCTGATGAACGGAATGACGCCGTTTGATGAAGTCTGTAAGACATTGGAATTGGACATGCAGGAGGACGAGTACGAAACGTTAAACGGGTATTTGATTTCTCTGATTGATAAGATTCCGGGAGATAATGAGCGATTTCAAGTGGAAAATCAAGGGTGGCAGTTCCATGCAATTGCAGTAAAAAATAAAATGATTCAGATGGTAAAAGTAAAAAAGTTAGAGGTGTCAAATGAGTCAATAGCAGAAAGTGATAAGGCAGATACTTGTCAGAATACCAAGAAAGTGGTAGAATAGCAAAGGCTCACTGTGTCAGAATGGGCACAGAAAGAAGATTGTAATCAGATTAAAAAAGTGATTGCAGAATCATAAGAAAAGAGAAATAGAAAAGAGGAAAAAGTAATGTCAGGACATTCTAAATTTGCAAATATTAAGCATAAGAAAGAAAAAAATGATGCAGCAAAGGGAAAAATCTTTACTGTAATCGGAAGAGAAATTGCAGTTGCAGTTAAAGAAGGTGGGGCAGATCCGAATAATAACAGCAGACTGCGTGATGTAATTGCAAAGGCAAAGGCAAACAATATGCCAAACGATACCATTGAACGTGGAATTAAGAAAGCTGCCGGAGATGCAAATTCTGTAAATTACGAATATGCATCCTACGAAGGATATGGACCTAACGGAATTGCAATTATTGTAGATGCATTAACAGACAATAAGAACCGTACGGCAGCAAATGTAAGAAGTGCGTTTACAAAGGGAAACGGAAATGTAGGAACTCCGGGATGTGTGTCCTATATGTTCGATAAAAAAGGTCAGATTATTGTAGATAAAGAAGAGTGTGAGATGGAGGCTGATGATTTAATGATGCTTGCATTAGATGCAGGAGCAGAGGATTTTTCTGATGAAGAAGACAGCTATGAAATCATTACAGATCCGGATACTTTCAGTGAAGTGCGCCAGAAGTTAGAAGAAGAAGGCATTGTAATGGCATCTGCAGAAGTTACCATGATTCCGCAGAATTATGTAGAGCTTACTGATGAAAATGCAATAAAATCTCTTCAGAGAACTTTAGATTTACTGGAAGAGGATGATGATGTACAGGCAGTATATCATAACTGGGATGAGTAAAATCAATTAAATTTTAGAAGTGATTGAAATTTTGGAGCCGGAAATCCGGCTCCTTTTTGGCTCTTTGTGAAGAAGTGAGGAAAAGGAGTTTTATTGGGAGTAATGCTAATTTAATTAATGCTGATTTTGAATATTGAGCGTTGACAAAATATACCAAGAATACTACAATAATCGAAGTTAGAGTTTAGAGGGATAAGTAAATAAGGGATAGGGGATTTATCATTAAGG
>CAYTDI010000005.1:50483-95954 GCA_964436595.1 uncultured Eubacterium sp. | reverse complement strand
ATAGAAATTTTAATAACTTTAGAAATAGAATTCTGTTAAATCTATCCTAACTATATAAAATGAGAGGAAACTTTCATTTCCTCTCATAAGGGTTTTACCCCAACTCTTGACAAAGAGCCATAAAAACACTGCCAAGAGCTTGTAAACTTAAAACTCTTAACAGTGTTTCTCATAGTTTTCTTATTGTAACTACAATTCAAATTCCAATTGACAATCACAAGGTTCTGCTTCTGCTAATTCACGATTATACTCTTTGGCTTCGATACATCCAAGTGCATGATAAAATGCCTGAGACTCCTTGGAAGAATGTGCGGAAATATATAGCTTTCCAGCGCCTAATTCTCTAGCCGATTCTACGGCATAAGAAAATAATTGCTTTCCGATGCCTTTTCCACGGCTTTCCTCTGAAACATGAATACAAGAAAGCTGTAAATATTGCTTTTCAGAGCCAAAGAAACTATTCTCTACCGATACAAAGCCAACCAAACGTTCATCTTCAAATGCTCCGAATACTGCACCTTTGGTATTCACTGTATTTTTCAAGCATTTTACCAAAAACATATATTGTTCTTTAGTCCAATTGTCAATAAACGGCACGTCTTTAAGCTGCCACTTTCCTGATTCTTTCCGCCAGCATTGTGTTACAACTTGATGACGGCGAAACCCCTGAAATAAAAAAAGTTCAATTTCTTCCTGCTTTAATTTTTTATATATCATGCAAATGGCCTACTCTCTTACCTGACCATTTCCATAAATGATATATTTGGTAGTTGTTAACGCTTTTAATCCCATAGGACCTCTTGCATGAAGCTTCTGTGTGCTGATACCGATTTCTGCACCAAATCCAAATTCAAATCCATCGGTAAATCTAGTTGAAGCATTTACATATACGGCTGCAGCATCAATTTCATTTAAAAACTTTTGCGCATTTTCATAGTCTTTGGTAATAATTGATTCTGAGTGTCCGGTATTATATTTATTAATATGTCGGATTGCTTCTTCAATAGAAGATACTGTTTTAATGGAAAGAATATAATCTAGGTATTCTTTTCCCCAATCTTCCTCTGTTGCAGTCTGAATTGCAGCACAAGCTTCTCTGCTCTTTTCATCGCCACGCAATTCTACATTTTTTTCCTTTAAACGTTCTGCCAATTTTGGAAGTAGTTCGTCTTTGACTTTTTCATGAACTACTAATGATTCGCAAGCATTACATACACCTATTCGCTGTGTTTTGGCGTTGAAAATAATATCAACTGCCATATCTAAGTCTGCTGTTTCATCTACGAAAACATGACAGTTTCCGGTGCCTGTTTCAATTACCGGAACCGTTGCTTTTTCTACCACTGTTCTTATCAAGCCTGCACCACCTCTTGGAATCAAAACATCTACATATTCATTCATACGCATAAATTCTTCTGCCGTTTCGTGGCTGGTATCGGTAATAAGCTGAATAGCATGAATTGGCAATTCACATTTGCGAAGTGCTTCCTGCAGTGTGCGTGTAATTGCGTTATTGGAATGAATGGCATCTTTTCCACCTCGAAGAATCACCACATTTCCTGCCTTAAAACAAAGTCCGAAAGCGTCTGCTGTAACGTTTGGTCTGGATTCGTAAATAATTCCAATAACTCCCAGTGGAACACGTTTCTGGCCAATCATCAACCCGTTTGGACGCTGTTTCATATACAACACTTCCCCCACTGGGTCTTCTAATGCTGCAATCTGACGCAACCCCTCCGCCATCTGTGCAATTCTGGATTCTGTCAACTGCAAACGATCTTGTAATGCCATTGGCATATTATTTTCTTTTGCAGTTTCCATATCTATTGCATTTGCATCTAACAGCAGCTTCATATCCGCCATTAAATAGTCTGCGGCTGTAGCCAATAGTTTATTTTTTTCATTTACAGTTAATACACGCAATGCAGATTCGGCTTCACGGGCATTTTTTCCAATTTTTTCTAATGTACTATTCATTCTATTCCCTCTCCTTCTGTTATAATTATGTCCATTTTTGTATCATACTTATCCGTCGGTATATAATCTATTATTTGTGCCTCATAAGCTGCACCTATTTTTCGACATGACGGAAATCTTGCAAAATATCTATCATAGAATCCTTTTCCGTATCCAATCCGATTTTTGTTTTTATCAAATCCAAGTCCCGGTACAACCACAAAAGGATTTTTCGCATCAAGGGGATATCCTCCTAACGGTTCCATAATATGAAAAGCTCCCTCTTGAAACTCTGTTAAGCAAGTCACTTGGTAAAACTCCATTGTTTCGCCATTAGTTCTTGGAAATGCCACTTTCTTTCCCTCAGTCAATGCTCTTTCTACCAAGGGAAGTATATCTACTTCATTTTCTAAAGGATAATAGCAATATATCATTTCGGCATTTTCTTTTTCTATGATATTCCATATCCTTTCGCATATAATGTCAGAATAACTTTTTCGTTGTTCACTTGTCAATGCATTGCGTTTTTTCTTTAGTTCAGCTCTAATTTGCTGTTTTCTTTCCATATTTTTCTCCCAGATTTTCAATGCTTCCATCCGGATTTACTACATCAATATTATTAAGCTGTGCCTGCAAATTTCTCTTTACACTTGCAATATATTCCTGACGCAAAAGTGCCTGTTCCTTTTTTTCCTCTTCTGTTAATCCTTCTGCCTTTGATTTGCGCGCTAATGCGTTGATACGTTCAATTTTACTATTTTCCATGCTTTTTCTCCTTATCCTATACTTTCTTCTATAAAATCTGCTATGTAAAAGTCTTCATTTTTATGTTGCCGGAACAGTGTTCCTGTAAATTCTCCCTCAAAAATCTCATGGAGAACTCCTACATCTTTTGCATTTGCAATAATCATATCTGCTCCGGAAAGAGTGGCTATTTTGGCTGCGGTAAGCTTCGTTGCCATTCCGCCGGTTCCAACATCGCTTCCCGGTGTATCTTTTGCCATAGATAAGACACTTTCATCTAAATTTTCTACTACTTTAATCAATTCTGCATTTGGATTTTTATGAGGATCATCCGTAAACAAACCATCAATATCCGATAACAAAATCAATAAATCTGCTCCTACCAGGGAAGCTACAATGGCAGATAAGGTATCATTATCACCAAATTGCATTTCATAAGTAGATATGGTGTCATTTTCATTTACAACTGGAATTACACCCATTTGAAACAGTTCTTCAAAAGTATTCTGTGCATTTTTTCTGGAAACATTATCTAACATCGTTCCCTTTGTCATCAATACCTGACCTGCAATATGATTGTATTCTGAAAAAAGTCGCTGATAGGTCATCATTAGTCTCGCCTGTCCTACCGCCGCACATGCCTGCTTGGTAGAAATACTCTTTGGACGTTCTGTTAAACCAATTACTTTTCTTCCTACTGCAATAGCACCGGAACTTACTAAGCACACATCAATTCCACGATTATGAATATCGCACAACTCTCGTACCAGCTTTTCTACCTTAGGGTAATTAAGACCGCCTGTTTCTTCATGCATCAATGAAGAAGAACCTATTTTTACAACTACTCGTTTTTTATCTTTTAAATATTCCTTTGTTTTCATACTCATTTCCTTGCCTTTGGCTTATTATTCTCATTGCCTGTATATACACCTTATTACTTTATCACATTTCAGTGAAAAAGCCTAGACTAAAATCAAAAAACTACGATTCTGTCATTTTTGCATTTGGATAAATCCGTTCCATACGTTTATCATCAAAATGACTGTCCAGCCATTCTTCTATTGCATTTTGCGGCTTCTTTTCTTGATTTCTGTCACTATATCGTGCTAATGCACCAGCAGAAATAATAACATTTACGGTCATAAATACTATAATGATATAACTCAAGATTTTTCCTGTTTTCATAGGAATCTGTTCAATCCACTTGGCAAAGAACGGATAAAACAGCTTCATCCATACTAATGCTGCAATTCCCCAGAAAAAGCAGTATAAAAGATTAATGCGTCCACCCAGATTAAAAGGAATGTCACTGTAATCCCAAAATACTGTACCAAAGCATATTTCTGTAAACACGCTACATATGTATTCATAGGCCCCGCCTAAAAATGTTCCTGCTAAAAACATATAGCGATCCTCTTTATTACGATACCGATACAAAAGCATGGTAATACCCGCAACTCCAATTCCCCATACTAAACTAAACGAACCATAAACAACACTACTTCTGCTCATAAGCTTCCCCATTGTGAAATAGCAGAAAATTGTTTCTGTAATATCTCCTAAAAATGCGCCTAAAAAGAAAATCCAGACAATTTTGTGAAATCCGCATCCATAAGCAAAAATTGTTTCCTTTAACTGCTTTTCTTGTTGTTCTGCTTCGCTTTCCGGTTCTGTCTTCTGTCCGGGAAAAGCGCGTTCCATACGTCGTTCTACCCTTGTGGTAATTGCGTTACGAAGTGACTTAGAAGCTTGTGAAAAACCTTCTGCGATTTCATCCATATGGACTGTATTTTTCTTACCTCGATACAGTACTGCTAATGTTGTCACAGTATCTAATAGCAATAACACCGCAAAAACAATCAACAAAATATTTCCCAAAAGGTATGGAATTTTGGGAAATATACCAAGCAATAAGGGATTTACTAACTTTATCAGCAACGTGCCTAAAATTCCCCAAACTACTGCATATTTCAGACAAACATAACCACCCACTTGGAATTTCATATTTGAATAATCCCACATCCGTATTTGAAATATTTTTTCTAATACAACACCTGTCACTAATTCAATCACAGAACTGATAAGCATACAGCCTAAAAACAGATAAAACCATTCATTCCTTAAAGAATCCATAAATATTGACAAAAATACCATGGAAAATCCGTACACCGGACAAACAATTCCATTTAAAAATCCTTGATTTACCAGCTTTCGTTTTCCATATACTGCGTGGATTACTTCTAAAGTCCACCCTAGGAAGCTGTATATAAAAAATAACCATGCGATTTCGTATCCGCTAAACAGCATCTTTTCTTTTTCTCCTTTGTATTAAGAATTAGAAACAATATTTTGTAACCAAATTCCTTTTTTCACCAAAGCGTAACCCATAAAACACTTAATTGTCTCTATTAACTGACAGCTCAGGTATACCCACACAATTGGTATTCCTGTAAATCTTGATAGTACATAGGCAAGTGGAATATCTACCAACCATACATATACACTGTCAAATAATACAGTAATCCATGTTTTACCACCTGACCTTAAGGTAAAATAGCATCCATGTATAAAAGCGTACAATGGCATACACGCTGCTGCGATTAAAATAAAGCGACTTGCCAGTTCCTGCACATTAGTAGAAGTATTGTAAATCTTAGGGAAAAATGGCGATATAATTGCCAATAAACTTCCAAATACCACACAGGTTGCTACGGTAAATACCAATAGCTTTCTGTCGGTATCCTTTGCCTCTTCCATCTTTCCTGCCCCTAAAAGCTGACCAACTATTATAGCAATAGCACTTCCCATCGACAAAAATACTACATTAAATAGATTAGAAACGGTACTTGAAATATTTAAGCCAGCCACCACCGCCAATCCTCGAACAGAATAACACTGCATTAAAAATGCCTGTCCCACAGACCATGCCACTTCATTTAATAGCAGAGGAATTCCTTTTTTGATAATATCAAATGTCAAGGCTTTTGGTATTCGCATACTGGAGTATGCTCCAACAATAAAGCTGTGTCGCTCACGATTTTTATGCGTCCAGTAAATTAGGATAAAACATTCTGCAAAACGTGCGATATCCGTAGAAATAGCTGCTCCAACTGCTCCAAGTTTTGGTGCTCCAAAACTTCCGAAAATCAGGAAAAAGTTTCCAATCATATTCATTAGAACTGCAACAATTCCAATTTTCATTGGTACAAGAGTTTCTCCTGTTTCACGCAACGTACTTGCATAGGTTTGAGAAATTGCATAGGGAATTAATCCTATCATAATTATGGACAAATATTCTTTTCCAAATTGTAAGGTTTTTTCAATATCACCCTCTTGAGAACCTTCATGTAAATATAACATGATTAAATCTTCGCCAAAGAAGAAAAACAGTCCCATGGCAAAGATTGCCATAAATATGCAGATAAGGAATTTAAAGCGAAAGGTGTTACGCATTCCCTCTCGATTTCCCTGACCATAATACTGGGCAGTAAAAATTCCAGCACTGGATACTCCTCCAAATACACATATGTTAAACACTACAACTAGCTGGTTTACAATAGCAACACCGCTCATTTGTTCTGTTCCTATCTGTCCTACCATGATATTATCCAAAAGACTTACAAAATTGGTAATTCCGTTTTGGATAATAATGGGAATTACTACTAATAATACCATTTTATAAAAATCTTTCGTTCCAATATATTTTTTTAACGTTTTTTGATTCATCACGAGTCCTCTCTATTTCTTCATTAGTAATAATAACCTGACAAGTATAACATAATTTTATGAAAAAAACCACTTCTTAACTAAATCTCATAATTTAGTCCAAAAGTGGTTTTCATCATTTCATATGTTTTTAATTGTACGTTATCTTGTCACAGCTTATTATTACTGAATAGTAATAATCTTCTTTGGACATTTTTCTGCACACACACCGCATCCGGTACATTTTTCATAATCAATATGAGCAATGTTATCTGTTACAGTAATTGCTCCGTTTGGACAGTTCTTTTCACAAAGATGACAACCAATACATCCAACAGAACATGCTGCCATAACATCTTTACCTTTATCCTGAGAACTACACTGTACTTTCTGTTTTGCATCATAAGGTACAAGCTCGATTAAGTGTTTTGGACATGCTGCAACACACTTACCACATGCTTTACAAACCTCTTTATCTACTAATGCAATTCCATCAACAATATGTATTGCATCAAACGGACATGCTTTCACACAGCTTCCATATCCAAGGCATCCATAGTTACAGGACTTTGGTCCGCCATTTGGTACAAACGCCATTGCTGCACAATCTTCAACGCCCGTATATTCATAATCATGTTTTGCTTTTTCACAATTTCCGGCACACTTTACAAATGCAACTTTTCGTGTACCCTCTTCTGCTGCGACACCCATGATTTCACCGATTTTTGCAGCTATTGGGGCTCCTCCTACCGGACATTGGTTTACCGGAGCTTCTCCTTTAGCAATTGCTGCTGCTAACCCTGAACAACCTGCATATCCACATCCACCACAGTTGTTTCCCGGAAGAACACCTAAAATAGCTTCTTCTTTTTCATCTACTTCTACTTTAAATTTTTCTCCGAAAATTCCAAGGAAAAATCCAAGTATAATACCTGTTCCGCCTACGGCAAGGGCGGCAATGATAATTGCTGTAAAATTCATATTCATTCCCTCCTAAATCATGCCTGAGAATCCCATAAAGGCGATTGACATTAAACTGGCTGTAATCAACACGATGGCGGTTCCTTTAAAACGTTCCGGAATGTCATTGTATTCAATCTTTTCACGAATTCCTGCCATAATTACAATTGCAATTAAAAATCCTGCTGCTGTTGCAAATCCATTTACAACACTTTCAAGAATTCCATATGCCTTAGTTACATTAGTAAGTGCTACTCCTAATACTGCACAGTTTGTTGTAATCAATGGAAGATATACTCCCAAGGACTCGTACAGTGGGGGCATATTCTTTTTCAAGAACATTTCAACGAACTGTACTAAAGACGCAATAACTAAGATAAACACAATTGTCTGTAAATAGGCAATATCTAAAGGCGCCAATATATACTTATAAATTAATGCTGTTACAAAAGAGGATAAGGTAATAACGAATACAACTGCTCCTCCCATTCCTGCTGCGGTTTCTGTCTTCTTAGATACACCAAGAAATGGACAGATTCCAAGGAACTGACTTAATACTACATTATTTACAATGGCAGAGCCGATTGCAATAATTAATAATTCTCTCATCTAAATCTGCCTCCTATTCTGCTGTTTTCTTGGTATCAGATTTTCCGGTACACATAGCAGACTGTGAACAACTTGCACAATCACCAGTAATACATCCGGATGGTTTTGCTAAAGGCTTACCTTTCTTTTCCATCTTGTCACGCACTACGTTCATACCTGCTACTAAAAATGCCAGTACAAGGAATGCACCCGGTGCCATAACAAATACAGTAATTCCAAGCATAGAACCAAGAATCTGACGAACTAAACCAATTAAAGTCAAACCGATTGTAAATCCAAGTCCCATTCCAAGTCCATCGAAAATAGATGGTACAACTGGGTTCTTAGAAGCATAACTTTCTGCTCTACCTAAAATAATACAGTTTACAACAATCAACGGAATATATACACCTAATGCAGAAGATAAAGAAGGTGTATATGCCTGCATTAAGAACTGTACTACGGTAACCAATGATGCAACAATGACGATGTAAGCCGGCATACGCACACCATCTGGTATAATTTTACGAAATGCTGAAATTAACAGATTGGACATAACTAAAACTACTGTTGTAGAAAGTCCCATTCCAAGTCCATTTACTGCAGATGATGTAACTGCAAGTGTTGGACACATTCCAAGCATTAATACAAAGGTAGGATTTTCCTTAATAATACCATTATATAATCTTTCAACATACTTATTCATACTTAGTTACCTCCTTGTAATGCTGTGCTGAAATATACCAGACATGCATTTACTCCATTTGCGATGGCTTTGGAGGAAATTGTTGCACCAGTAACTGCTTCAATTTCATTATCTGCAGATGGTGTAGTCTTTACAACCGAAAATGATTCCTCATTCTTATTATTAAACTGCTTTTTGAAGTCATCTTCATTTATCAGCATACCTAAACCCGGTGTCTCACTAATGGAAGTAATTGAATATCCATTTACAGTTCCATCTGCCTGAATGCCAACGGAAAATGTAATATCTGCCTGACTTCCTTCATGGGAAGTAACATTGATTACATAACCAATTACATTTCCTGATTTGTCAAGCGCATTATTTACACCGATAATCTCATCATTGGTGTAATCACTTTTTGCAATAATTTCTGCTGCTTTTTCAGCAGTAAAGTCTGCATTTTCTTCAAAAGAATCCGCATCTTTGAATACTTCTTTATATGCTGCATCTTGTGCTGCTTTATTTGCCTTAGCAATCGGTTCCTTGGTAATTTCATTTACTGCTCCAAGGATAAATCCAAGAATTAAGGTAAATGCAGTTAATACTAATGCATCATGCACAATTTTTTTATTCATGCTGCTTTACCTCCTTTTTCTGACCAAATGCTCTTGGAATGGTAAATTTCTCAATGATTGGTACTAACAGGTTGCTCAAAATAATTGCAAAGGACACACCTTCTGCATTAGCACCAAATATACGGAACAATCCGGTTAAAACACCAAGAAGAATACCATACACAACTTTACCTAACGGGGTAATCGGAGATGTTACATAGTCAGTTGCCATAAAGAATGCACCTAACATTAGTCCACCACCGCAAAGCTGTGCTGTGATGTAATTTCCATCAAGTCCATGTCCACCGAATAATGCGATAAATACAACAAAACTTACAATGTATGTTCCCGGAATTGTTAAATTAATAACACCCATTAAAATCAGGAAAATCGCTCCTACCAAAATTGCAATGGTAGATGTTTCACCAATGGTTCCTGCAGTAGTACCAATTAACATTTTCATGGTATCTACGCTCTCACCGTTACGAATCAAAGCTAACGGTGTTGCTCCTGTATATGCATCGCAGTTAAAGTTTGTCATAGTTCCTGCAAAAGATACTAAAAGGAAACATCTTGCACCAAGGGCCGGATTCATAAAGTTCTGTCCAAGTCCACCAAACATCATCTTAACAATTACAATTGCGAATACGCTTCCTAATACTGCCTGCCAAATTGGCAATTCACATGGAAGGTTCAATGCAAGCAACAAACCGGTTACTACTGCACTTAAATCGTTAATTGTACTTTTTTTATGTATCAGCAATTCGAAAACCCATTCAGAAACCACACAGGTTGCAATACAAACTGCTATTAAAACTAATGCTCTTAATCCAAAATTCCAAATACCAAAAACACTTGCCGGTAATAACGCAATTATTACATAAAGCATGATTCTGGCTGTTGTATCTTTGGCACGGACATGTGGTGATGAAGATACGTTATATAAATCACTCACAATAAGCCACCTCTTTCTTCGTTAATTTTTCTTTCTTCTTTCTGCAAGTATTTGTTTCTTCATTGTCTTAATGGACTGTGCTAACGGACGTTTTGCCGGACAGATAAAGCTACAGCTTCCACACTCAATACATTCCATTCCATTCCATTTTTCAAAGCTTTCCATGTCTCCATGTTCACTCATTTTTGCAAGCTTGGAAGGTACAATTCGTTCCGGACAAGCTTCTACACAACGTCCACAATTAATACATGCAGTGGTTTCACTTGCTGCTACGTCATCTTTTGTAAGACAAAGTAAAGAGGAAGATGTCTTTGTTGTTGGAATATCTAATCCAAACATAGCAAATCCCATCATTGGGCCACCAGAAATCATTTTCTCCGGCTGTGTCTTGAATCCACCTGCTTCCTCAAGAATCTCAGCATAACTCATACCGATACAAATATTAAAGTTCCCCGGCTCTTTTACTGCATCACCGGTAACTGTAAATATTCTATTCATAACAGGCTTTCCAAGTTTTACTGCGTTATATATAGAAATCAATGTTTCTACGTTATCAACAATACATCCTGCATCTGCCGGCAGCATTGTTGAGTTAATTTCTCTATGTGTAGTTGCATAAATCAACTGACGTTCTCCACCCTGTGGATATTTTGTCTGTAAAGGACAGACCTCCATGCGTGGCTCATCTTTTACAAGCTCCTGTAATTTTGCAATGGCATCAGGCTTATTATTTTCAACTCCGAAAATACCCTTTGCATTATCAAAAAGTTTCAGGACAATTCTCATACCTTCTACTAACAGCTCAGGATTTTCAATCATACGACGATAATCTGCTGTCAGGTATGGCTCACATTCTGCACAGTTCGCAATAATGTAGTCAATTTTTTCCGGTTCTTTTGGAGATAATTTTACATGGGTAGGGAATCCTGCTCCTCCCATTCCTACTACTCCGGCTTCCTTCACCTTGTTGATAATCTCTTCTTTTGAAAGAGAATCAATATCATCTACCGGGTGATATTCCACTTCTTTCATTTCCCCATCATTTTCAATAATGATGGAATTTACCATGTCCCCAACGGCTCCACGGCGCGGCTGAATTGCCTTAACTGTACCAGATACAGATGAATAAATCGGTGAAGATACAAAACCTCCTGCTTCTGCTATCTTCTGTCCTCTCAACACTGTATCACCTACAGCTACGACAGGACTCGCCGGTGCTCCGATATGTTGTGATATTGGATATACCAGTTCGCCTTTGGGTAATAATTCACGAATTGGCTTATCCTTGGAAAATTCTTTTCCATCGTGTGGATGAACGCCACCTTTAAATGTCATTAAACCCATTTTTTCGTGCCCCACTTTCTCTATAAAATGTATATTTCTTATATTGGTTATTCTATAAAGAATTTTACTTTCTTTATGAATAACTTTATCAATACAATTATAGCACAATTTTCTCACAATAGTATATATTTTTTGTACTTTTTTACATACTCCTGCCGATTTTTTTCGTATTATTTGTATTATTTATACTAGTAATTGTATTTATAATCCTTTGACCGAATTAGAAAATATGTTATACTTGTCTGGAAAGGAGCATTTAGATTTATGAAAACTTGGCAGAATGAAATTCCTTTTTGTAAGGACAACCCCATTACCGAAACTCTCTTTTCAGAGAATGCTTTATTTTTTGATATTGAAACTACCGGTTTTTCTGCAAAACACACACAGGTTTATTTAATTGGCTGTGCTGCCCGTAAGGGAAATGTAATTTGCACCACTCAATTTTTTGCAGAAAGTTCCTTAGACGAAAAACTGATTTTAAATGCTTTTTCCGAATTATTAACTCATTATAACACTTTAATTACATTTAACGGAATTGGCTTTGATATTCCATATCTTCAAGGACGATATGAATATCATTCTTTGAAAGACCCCTTTGCGAATTTTCAATATCTTGATATTTATAAAGCACTCTCGAAATATAAGCATATTTTAAAGTTGGAAAACTTAAAACAAAAGACTATTGAGTTGTTTCTGGGAATTCAAAGAAAAGATTTATACTCCGGTGGTGAACTTATCAATATATATGACAGTTATGTAAAAGAACCTACCGAAGAAGCACTTCATCTTCTTCGGCTTCATAATTATGAAGATGTAACAGGAATGATTGATTTACTCCCGATTCTTTCTTATGTTCAATTGTTTGAGGGAAACTTTGAAGTGACAGGCTATGAGAAATGTACTTATGAAGAGTATGAAGGTGGAAAATCTTTGGAACTTCGTATGGAGTTAAAACTTGCTTTTCCTTTACCTAAACGCTTTTCCTACGGTTTTCAAGACATTTACCTTACCGGTTTTCAAACTAATGTGAAGCTTAAAGTTAAAATCTATCAGGGAGAATTGAAGTACTTTTACTCAAACTATAAGGATTACTATTATCTTCCACAAGAGGATATGGCAATTCATAAAAGCGTTGCTTTCTATGTAGACAAGAATTATCGCACCCGTGCAAAAGCAGCCACCTGTTACAGCAAAAAGACAGGCTGTTTTTTACCTCAATACGAAGAAATCTTTGTTCCTTACTTTAAGTTAGAATTTCACGATGAGGTGTTATACTTTGAAATGACAGAAGATTTTACAGATTCTTCGGATGCACAAAAAAAATATGGATTACATTTATTGAAATATTTATTAACAACAAAGGCTTAATTATCTTACCTACTACTTACTTAAACAAAAAGAGGAACTCCGAAATTGGAATTCCTCTTTTCGCTTATTTACGCGAGTAGCGATGAAAATGCTGTGCTTGCACAAGCATTTAAGGAGCACCGCGATAACTTGAGAAACTTGCAAAGCGTGTTTCTCACAGTTATAGCTTTTCAAAGAAAAATGATTGTTTTCTCTGATAATTCAATTCTTTGTAGTTCATAATCTGCTCAGTACTTCCAATGAAAAGAACACCATCTTTTGCTAAAGCAGTATTAAACTTCTTATATATATCTTCCTTGGCTTCCTCTGTAAAGTAGATTAATACATTTCTACAAACGATTAAGTGACAACCACTTGGATAGGAATCTTTTAATAAATTATGCTCTTTAAACTCAACTTGGCGCTTAATCTCGTCCGCAATCTGATAAGAAGAACCGATTTTTTTGAAATATTTCTTCTTAAATTCTTCCGGTACAGATGTAATACTCTTTTCATTATAAAGTCCGAGTCTCGCTTTATCTAATACTTGTTTATCAATATCAGTAGCAATAATTTTAATTTGATTCAATGGTATATGCTTTGATAAAGCCATTACCAACGAGTATGGTTCATCACCAGTAGAACATGCTGCACTCCAAATCTTAAGATTCTTTCCAAACTTTTGAACTAATGCAGGAAATACCTCTTTATCTAAAATCTGCCATTGTTCCGGATTTCGATAAAACTCTGACACATTAATGGTAAGGAAATTTACAAACTGCTCAAACTTCTCAGGATCTTTTTTTATTAATGCCACATATTCTTTATAGTTACTAATACTATTTTTTGTAATCAGCGTATCGATTCTACGCTTCATTTGCTTTTCTTTATAAGCATTCAAATCAATTTTAGTTAATCCAAAAATATCTTTTTTGAATTCTTCATATCCGGTAAACATAACTATATTCACCTACTCTCTTGTGTTTTCAGATGTTCCTATTCTGCGTCTTCTGCTTCATCTTCTTCCGGAGCTAATAATGCTTTTACACTTAAGCTGATTTTCTTTTCTTCTTCGTTGAAGTCAACAACCTTAGCTTCGATTTCCTGTCCAACACTTAATACGTCTGACGGTTTTTCTACATGTTCTTTGGAAATCTGGGAAACATGAAGTAATGCATCTACTCCCGGAGCAAGCTCTACGAATGCACCAAAGTCTGTCATTCTTGCAACTGCGCCATTTACAACAGTTCCTACTGCATATTTAGAAGCTGCATCTTTCCATGGGTTTTCATCTTCAAACTTCATGCTTAATGCAATCTTATTTTCGTTGATGTCTTTGATAAATACTTTAACAACATCGCCAACCTTGAATACTTTCTTAGGATTCTCTACTCTGCCCCAAGACATTTCAGAAATATGAAGCAATCCGTCAGCTCCGCCCAAGTCGATAAATGCACCGAAATCTGTTACATTCTTAACAGTTCCTTCCATTACATCACCAACTTTAATTTTTGCAAATAATTCTTTCTGTAATTCAGCTTTCTTTGCAACTAATAACTGTTTTCTGTCACCGATAATTCTTCTTCTGCGTGGATTGAACTCAGTAATTACAAATTCAATTTCCTGATCTTTGTATTTGCTTAAATCTTTTTCGTATGTATCAGATACGAGACTTGCAGGAATAAAGATTCTTGCTTCATCAATTACTACGCTTAAGCCGCCATCCAATACCTGTGCAACTTTTGCAGTAAGCACTTCTTTGCTATTGAATGCTTCTTCTAATCTCTTGCTTCCCTTTTCAGCAGCAAGACGTTTGTATGTCAACAATACCTGACCTTCACCATCATTTACCTTCAGCACTTTCGCTTCCATGGTATCTCCTACGGATACAACAGTGGTCAAGTCAACATTTGGTTCATTTGTATATTCGTTACGGGTAATGATTCCATCGGACTTGTAACCAATATTCAAGATGATCTCGTCTGGTTTCACATCAATAACGGTACCGTCGACTACCTCTCCATTTCTTATTGTTTTAAATGATTCTTCCAGCATTTGTTCAAAACTCATTTCTGACATTTTTTTGAACCTCCTCAATAATTTTGTTTGGGGTAGAAGCCCCTGCGGTAATACCTACGCTATTAATGGACTGTAATTTAGACAAATCCAAATCCTTCAATGTCTGTATATAGCAAGTATTTTCACATTCTTTTTTACATATTTCAAATAACTTTTGCGTATTGGAACTGGTCTTTCCTCCAATTACAATCATTGCATCCACATCTCCGGCAATTTTTCTTGCTTCTGCCTGCCGTTCCTGTGTCGCATTGCAAATTGTATTTAAAACAATTATATCATAACCTTTTTCTGTAATAATTTCAACTAATTCTTTAAATTTCTTGTTGTTAAATGTCGTTTGGGAAACCACACATATTTTTTTATCTGTTTTTAAGGTAAAATTTTGTGCCTCCTGCAAGTTAGAAATCACTGTGGTTTCCGTCGGATTACTGCTCCATCCACGGATTCCCTGAACCTCCGGATGTTCTTCATTTCCTATGATTACCACATGATAATTATCGTTGCTGTACTTTTCTACCAACCGATGTATTTTCAATACAAAAGGGCAGGTTGCATCTACATATGAAATATTTTCTCTTTTTAGTAAATCATAAATTTCTTTTCCAACACCATGAGAACGAATTACTACTGTACCGTCTTTGCAACTTTTCAATTCTTTTTTTGTTTCTATTACGGTAACGCCTCTTTTTTCTAAGTCTTTCACTACTTCCTCATTGTGAATAATAGGACCATAGGTATAGATTTTACCATTTTTTTCTTCTGCTTGCTGATATACGGTATCTACCGCTCGTTTTACCCCAAAACAGAATCCGGCACTTTTTGCGAGTATCACTTCCATAAATTATGTCCTCTTTTTCCAGTTACTATTATTATACTATTACTTCTTCTTTTCTACTAAATTTAGAATTTCTGCAACCACTTCATCAATCGTCATATTAGAGCTATCTACTAATACCGCATCCTCTGCCTGCTTTAATGGAGCTATCTCACGATGCATATCTCGGTAATCCCTATCTTTGATATCTGCGCAGATGTCTTCTAAATTGCACTTTTGTCCTTTTTCCTGCAATTCTAAGAAACGTCTTTTTCCTCGGGTTTCTACGCTTGCAGTTAAGTAAATCTTTACCTGTGCATTTGGAAGCACACAAGTTCCAATATCTCTTCCATCCATAATGACATCTTGTGTTTCTGCCAGTTTACGCTGTAATTCTAAAAGCTTTATACGCACTTTTCCATAGACACTTATGGTAGAAGCAGTATTTCCAACTTCTTCTGTGCGAATGAATCCGTTAACATTTTCTCCATTTAACAGCACCTGCTGTTCACCGTTTTCATAAGAAATGGACACGTTAATTTCTTCACAAGCCTTTGACACTTCCTGCTCATTTTCTTTATCTACACCATTTCTGATACAATATAATGCCATGGCACGGAACATTGCTCCGGTATCTACATAAATGTATGATAATTCTTTTGCTACTTTTTTTGCTATGGTACTTTTCCCAGCTCCTGCCGGTCCATCAATTGCTATATTAAAAGCCATATTTTTCCTCTTTTCCTTTATTTTATACTATCGCCTGCCAAATATCCGGTAGACCATGCTATCTGTAAATTAAATCCGCCTGTCAACGCATCTAAGTCTAATACTTCACCTGCAAAAAACAGTCCGTTTACCAGTTTTGATTCCATTGTGGAAGGATTGATTTGTTTCACGCTGACACCGCCTCTTGTGATAATTGCCTCGTTAAAATCACGAAACCGTGATAACGTCAACGGAAAATGCTTTATCAACTTCGCTAAGTGTTGCCGCTCCTCTTTGGTAATTTCATTTACTTTCTTCTCCGGTGATATTCCACTCAAACGAATCATTATCGGTATTAATTTTGCCGGAAACAATTTTTGCACCGTATTCTTGTACTGTCGGTTTTGATTTTCCTCAAAATCCCGCAAAATCCGTTTATCTAACTGTTCGTCAGTAAGTGCCGGTTTCAAGTCTATGGTCATCCGCAACGGCATTTTTTCAATGTAATCATTGATTGCACTGCTGGCACTTAGTATGAGTGGTCCGCTAACTCCATAATGAGTAAATAACATTTCTCCAAAAGCTTCATAAAGTCCTTTGCCGTCTTTTTCTATCTTTATGGAAACATTTTTCAAGGATAATCCCTGAAGCTCCTGAATCCATGATTCTTCCACTTCCAGCGGCACTAATGCCGGATGTAAGTTCGTTACCGTATGCCCTGCCTCTTTTGCAAACCGATAACCGTCTCCGGTAGAACCGGTGGATACATAGGAGCATCCTCCTGTTGCTACAATCACCTGCTCTGCTTCTAATGCTTTACCATTTGATAAAATTACACCCTTTATCCGATTATCTTCTATTTGCAAAGATTTTACTTCAGAATGAAGCCAAATCTCTACACCATGCTTTTCTAATACACGCTTTAATACCGCTATTACATCAGAGGAATGGTCTGATTGAGGAAAAACCCGTTCTCCACGCTCTGTTTTAATGGGTAATCCATTTTGTTCAAAAAAGTCCATTACCTGATAATTGCTAAAGGTATAAAATGCGCTATATAAAAACTTGCTGTTTCTCATTACATTTTGAAATAATTCTTCTGTATCACAACCATTTGTAATATTACAGCGTCCTTTTCCGGTAATATAAATTTTCTTTCCAAGTTTTTCATTTTTCTCCAAAAGAACCACGGTATGTCCTTTTTCTGCGGCTTGGATTGCAGCAAACATTCCTGCTGCTCCGCCGCCAATTACAATTACTTTACTCATTCTTTTCTCCTAATCCTCTATAACGCATTTTCATCGTATCATCAATGTAATTAATTTCATCACTTCCATACACCTGATACTCTTCCCATACATTTTCCAGCATTTCCAAGGTCTTAACCACGTCTTTTTGCTTTTTCATACACAATGCCATAATCAAGGCATTAATAACACTCAAAGGAGCTACTAAAGAATCTACTATGGAAGCCATATCACTTTTTGCAATTAAGTTGCAGGAGGAATACAAATTCATAGGGGAATGAACGCTATCTGTTATGGTAATTACTTTCGCACTGCGGTTATTTGCAAATTCCAGTGCTTTTAATGTACGCATGGAGTAACGTGGAAAGCTAATTCCGATAATGACATCTTCCTTGCCAATACGCACCATCTGCTCAAATAATTCACTGGAACTGTTTGTATGAAGTAAGTGTACATTTTTCAATATGAGATTTAAATAAAATGCCAAAAACTCTGCCAACGGTGCGCAGCTTCGAATCCCGATTATATAGATATTTTTCGCCTTTAAAATCGTATCTACCGCCAAATCAAAAGCATGCTCGTCAATAGATTCCAGTGTATCACGAATCCGTTCTGCATCGGATGATAATACGGTTTCTAAGATTTTAGATTGACTAATTCGACCATAAGTATCTTCCATTCGCTGTACGGAATTCAGCTTATTGCGAACCAGCTCTTCCAATGCTTTTTGAAATTCGGGATAACCTTTGTACCCCAAATGCGTAGCAAACCGTACCACAGTAGACTCGCTAACACCCACTACTTCTCCTAAGCGAGCAGCCGTAAAAAATACTGCCTTATCGTAATTATCTGTAATATAAGCGGCAAGCACTTTTTGTCCCTTGCTCAAACTTCCATACCGCTCATTAATTCGATTGATTAAGTCATTGGTATTTCCCACTTTTCCGCCTCCCAAACTATGAAAAACACGCTTTCACTACTTGCATAAAAATGGCGCTCTGGCACATTGCCATGAGCGCCGTCGCTTTTTTTATTATATCAAAAAGCTACTTTTATCTCAATAGTTTTTTATTCTGCAACTACATCTTTCATTTTTTCTGCCACACGATTAACCACTTCTTCAATCACTTCTGTTTGAGCAGCAATCTCTTCACTGCTGGCAGCTAATGCAGATGTTCTTGTATTAATATCTTCTATATTTTCAATAAAAGCGTTTGTCTCTCTTCCCAAATCTTCCATTGCCGGCATTAGGACATCGCTCTGTGTTTTTCCGGTAACAACGGCTTCTTTTGTCTGCTCGGATAATTCTCGTACTCTATTTGCAATTACCGCAAAGCCTCTTCCGGCCTCTCCACTTCTCGCCGCCTCTATTCCTGCATTTAACGCAAGCATACCAGTCTGATTGGATATCTTAATGATTGCTTCATTAATGGTATCATATCCTTTTACCGCATCTGTTACTTGTCCCATGGAATCCCGCAATGTATCTGTAAATCCTGAAATTTCTCCTACTGCCTGTGCCATAGAAGTTGCATCTTCTGCGGAATTTTGATTTCCTATGGCTAATTCTGCAATAGAATCTTTGATTTGCTGGAAATCTTTCATTATTTCCTGATACAAAACTTCCTTTTTCTGCTGTTTTTCTCTTTCCTGCAGTGTCATTTCTTTGATTGTTTTTTGTTCTTCTATCAGTTCATTTTTAACATAATGAATACAATTTTCTTTCTGATTACATCCTAATACAATTGCTTCTGCCATTTTGCGACAACTATCATATCCACAAGCTCCACAATCAATTTTTTGTTCTTCCGGTGTATGTTTTTTCAGCTCATGGAAACCTTCTTGTAACTCTTGCTCTGTAACTTTAATTTTTTTCTCTGCCGGATGATACTTGCACATAAAATCTTCTATATTCAATCCTGCGAACTGTTCATTAAAGTTCTGCAAACGTTTCTCATAACTAATTTCTTTTGCCCAAGGATTTTTCTTGTCGTCTTTTTTTGCTTTAAGTCTTTGATTATGAATTTCAAAAATCACATCATCATTATCATCCATGCCCGGTTCTGTTGCTGTTCCATGAATACAACCACCGGCACAGTTTAAAGCATCCACTAAAAACGGAAGTGGTTTTCCACTCTTTACACGTTTGGCATATTCTTCTAAGAAATGATATACATGCTGTTCTCCCTCTACCTGACGTACTAATACATCTTTTCCAAGAAAATGCTCTACATTTTCCTTTAATCCGCCAGGTTGTGGATATAAACTTCCCATTCCATATTCTAGTTCATCAACTGCATCATAGTTTGATAAATTAACACCCTTTAATGTTTCCATTAAATGTGTAAATGTTACATTATAGGAAATGTAATCTTTATTTTCAGGACGTGTAATCTCCATTTTTTTCGCAATACAAGGGCTGATAAACGCCAGCTTGTCTGTAACTTTCATATATTTTTTTACATAAATTGCTGCACACATCATTGGACTGTGAACCGGTACTAATTTTTCTGTAAGTTCCGGAACGTATTTTTCTATGTAATTTACAATTGCCGGACATGGCTGGGAAATTCCGCCTTTAAAATTATGCTTAGTAATATAATTCAAATATCCCCAAGTAGTAATATCTGCACCAAAGCTTACACTTATCATGCGATTTACACCCAAGCTCTTTAAATAGCCTAATATCTTGCGGTATTCTTTTGGATAATTTGCAATAAATGCAGGAGCAATCAAAATGCTAATGTTTTCGCCTCTTTTTAGTGCGGCAAGAAATTCTTCTGTATCATCCTTATAACTTCTTGCTTCGTGATGACAAACATCCATACACGCTCCACACTCTATGCAGGCATCACCATCTACATGAATTACATTTTCACCATTATCTAATAACGAATAATTCGCTCCTAATACGGGACAGGCTGAAATACAGCGGTTGCACCCTGCGCAACTTTCATTCGTATATACAAGTCCTTGATTCAAATTACCTTTTCCCATAATCCCATTCCTCCGTTACTTCTAAATACTTAATTCTTATATTTATTTTATCATATTTTCCGACATTTTCCACTATTTTTCAAACAAAAGCAGAAGAAAAAGGCAGAATTTTCATTCTACCTTTTCTTTGAAATCTTTATATTTATTTTTATACCGGATATGCTTTATTTTCTTTATCAGCAATCGCAGCATCTACTTTTGTCTGCTGTGCCTGCCGATACTTGAAAAATTCAGTGGCAACCTGTGGGAATAATGCATAAGATAACACATCTTCGTCTTGCTGTTTCCACTGTTTCATTTCTTCTTCAATTTTAGCAAGCTCCGGTTCTAATAAATCTGCCGGACGACAAGTAATTGCATTTTTCTTTTCGTCTCCTAATACTTTGTCAACAATTTCCGGATTAAATGGTTTTACAGTCTGTCCGTACTTACCAAGCAACACATCCTTAGTCTCTTTTGTTGCCACTTTATATCGTTCTCCCATCAGTACGTTAAATACTGCCTGAGTTCCTACAATCTGACTGGATGGTGTTACCAATGGTGGTTCTCCTAAATCTTTTCTTACTCGTGGCACTTCTGCCAACACTTCTTCAAACTTATCTTCTTTTCCCTGCTCCTTTAACTGTGAAAGCAGATTGGATAACATTCCGCCCGGCACTTGATATAATAAGGTTTTGATATTTACACCTAATACCTTTGGATTCATTAAGCCGCTTTCTAAACATTCTTCACGCATTGGTCGGAAATAATCTGCAATTTCTGCAAGCTTCGTCTGATCCAATCCGGTATCATATTCTGTGCCCTTAAATGCCTCTACCATAACTTCAGTTGCCGGCTGACTGGTTCCAAGTGCAAATGGTGACATTGCGGTATCTATAATGTCACATCCGGCTTCTACTGCTTTCATATAGGTCATAGATGCAACACCGCTTGTATAATGTGTATGGAGCTCAATTGGCAGACTGGTAGATTCTTTCAAAGCTCGAATCAGTTCATCCGCCTTTTGCGGAACTAATAGTCCTGCCATATCCTTGATACACAAGGAATCAGCCCCCATATCTTCTACTCGTTTTGCCATTTCCATCCAATAGTCTAATGTATACGCATCTCCAAGAGTATAGGATAATGCTACCTGTGCATGTCCTTTTTCTTTGTTACATGCACTTACCGCTGTCTGAAGATTGCGAATATCATTTAAGCAGTCAAAAATACGAATGATATCAATTCCATTTGCAATAGACTTTTGCACAAAGTATTCTACCACATCATCTGCATATGGACGATATCCCAAAATGTTCTGACCACGGAATAGCATCTGTAACTTTGTTTTCTTAAACCCATCTCTTAATTTTCTCAATCTATCCCATGGGTCTTCTTTTAAGAAACGAAGGCATGCATCGAAAGTTGCTCCGCCCCAACACTCTACTGCATGATATCCTACATCATCCATCTTATCTATAATCGGTAACATCTGTTCTGTTGTCATACGAGTTGCAATCAGAGACTGATGTGCATCACGCAGTACTGTTTCGGTAATTTTTACCGGTTTTTTTATCTGTTCAGCCATTTTCTTACCTCTCATTCCGCCTTACGACTTCTAACTGTTTTATATTCCAAAGATTGCCATAAATACACCGGCTGCTACGGCAGTACCGATAACTCCGGCAACATTCGGTCCCATTGCATGCATAAGTAAAAAGTTGGTCGGATCTTCCTCTGCTCCTACCTTCTGTGATACACGAGCTGCCATCGGCACAGCAGATACTCCTGCCGAACCAATCAAAGGATTGATTTTTCCATGTGTAAGCTTGCATAATAATTTTCCGAATAATACTCCTGTAGCCGTACCAAAGATAAATGCTACCAATCCAAGAAATACGATTTTTAATGTAGTAATATTTAAAAATGCCTCTGCACTGGTAGTTGCACCAACAGAAGTTCCTAATAAAATAACTACGATGTACATTAATGCGTTTGATGCTGTTTCAGACAACTGACGAACTACACCACACTCACGAAATAGGTTTCCTAACATCAACATTCCTACCAATGGTGCTGTTGTTGGTAACAGCAAACAAACAATTGTTGTTACGATAATTGGGAATAATATTTTTTCTAATTTTGAAACAGGACGTAAGTTTTCCATTTTTATTGCACGTTCCTGTTTTGTTGTAAATAACTTCATAACCGGAGGTTGTATAATAGGTACCAATGCCATATACGAATATGCTGCTACCGCAATTGGTCCTAACAGTCCGGTCTGTCCGAGCTTTCCTGCTAAAAAGATGGAAGTTGGTCCATCTGCTCCTCCAATAATAGACACTGCCGCTGCTGCTTCGTTATTAAAGCCTAGCAAAATTGCCAAAAAATATGCTCCAAAAATACCAAACTGTGCCGCCGCTCCAAGCAGAAAGCTGATTGGATTTGCAATCAATGGTCCAAAGTCTGTCATTGCTCCTACACCTAGGAAAATCAATGACGGAAGTATTGACCATTCGTCTAATGAATAGAAATAATAGAGTAACCCACCTACACCGTTACTGGATTCTTCCGGAGAAATAATAATATCCGGATAAATATTTACCAACAGCATACCAAATGCGATTGGAACCAGCAGCAAAGGCTCAAACCCTTTCTTAATTGCCAGAAAGAGAAAGATAAATGCTACTAAAATCATAACATAATTGCCCCATGTCAGATTAAAGAATGCTGTTTGATGCAGGAGGTTTGATAATGTTTCTCCTACGTAACTCATATTTTGCCCTCCTGACTACTTATTCATTGTTGCTAATAATGCACCTGCTTCTACTGCCTGTCCTACGGTTACATCAATACTTGCTACGATACCGTCTTCCGGTGCAACAACTGGTGTTTCCATTTTCATAACCTCTAATACCAATATTGTATCACCACGTTTTACACTATCTCCGGATTTTGCCTCTATACTAAATACCTTTCCTGCTGCTCCTGCATCGATTTTAATACTACCTGTACCACTTACTGCTTTTGGTGCAGTTGATGCGGCCGGAGCTACCGGAGCTGTTCTTCTTGGTGTTGCTGTTCCCTGAGACGCTCCTGTTTCTTCTACTGTAACATCATAAACATTTCCATTCACGGTAATTGTATAATTCTTCATTTTAATTTCCTCCTGAATATTAAGTAAAGTTTCTTTACCTTTCTATTAAAATCTTCTCTTAATGGAACGCACCACAAAATCGTCAGTGGAAGTTCCCGTAGATGCCGCAATCGCCGCTGCAATTACTGCTACTAGTTCTAAATCATCCGTTGCTGCAACAGGCTGTACTTCCTGCACTTTTTCACTTGTTACCGGAACAGTCGTTTTGTCATTCTTTTTTATCTTCTGTTCCAAATATGGGAATATTTTAAAACAATAAATAATCAAGCTGATTAAAATCAGAACTGCAAATACAACTCCCATTCCCATTAAAGTATTCAGTCCTGCATTTGCCATTTTTTCACCTAATGTCTGCACCGCATCCACAGTAACGTCATCCAACTGCATATTGTAATATGTGAAAACAAAGGTTAAAATGACAGATCTTTCTTCAAAAACAATTTCCTGCTCACAAGTAAGGGTCTTTCCTGACTTTGTGATTGTAAAATCTCCTAACTCTTTATATGCTCCTACATCTTCTGTGGCTTCATCCCAGCGTGTTACCATATCGACAAGCATTTTATACTGTTCATCTTCATTGCTCTTGTATTGTTCTATTTGCTCGTCACTTATAGCCAATAACCCATTTGCCGTTGACTGTACCTCTTCTTTCAACTGGTCATAGGTATATCCGTTATAATCTACCTCTTTCGGATCTTCTCCACACGCTGTCAATCCCAGTACCATAAGACATAGGCTCAATATGAGCGCTATTTTCTTCTTCATAAGCTTCACCTTTCTATTTTGCTATATGCTTTTTCACTGGTTCACCAGCACCTTTTGTATAAAGCATTTCAAATGCTGCTACTGCATACTTTCTGGTATCTGCCGGAGAAATAATCAAATCCACAAGTCCTCGTCTCGCAGCAGTCTGTACAGAAGACTGTAATTCTTCATACTCTTTTGCCTTTTGAGCAACTACTTCTGCACTTTCATCCCCATACATAAGCTTAGCAGCTAATGAAGCGTCCATCATGCCGACCTTGCTATTTTCCCATGCATATACCAAATCTGCACCGATAGATTTGCTGTTCATCATAACAGAGGCACTTCCATATGCATTTCCTACGATAATATTTACTTTAGGAACTGTGGCATTTGCAAATGCTGCTGTCATACGTGCCATTGCCTTTGCTAAATTCTTTTCTGAGCATAAGCTTGCTGCAAATCCTTCTACTGCGGTAAGGGACAATACCGGTATGTCAAACGCATCACAAAATTGTATAAATTCTGCTGCTTTATTACATCCTCTTGCAGAAAGTCCTTTGTCAAAAGTTTCTTTAACTTCTCCATTTTCATCAAAAACAGTAGTGCCATTTGCAACAGCGCCTACGGTCATTCCGTTTAAGCGTATAAATCCTGTTACCATGTTTTTTGCATAATCTGCCTTTGTTTCTATAAAGAGATTATCATCCGCAATATTGGAGAGCACAAGACGAGGGTCTTTTGCACAACTTTCCAGATTTTCACAAACACGATTCAAATCATCTGTGCACTCTTCTTCTCTTCCTCCACCTGCATTGTTGCCCGGAAGCATACAAACAAGTTCTCGAATCTGTGTCAAAATCTCCGTTTCTGTTCCAACTCCATCAATGCATCCATTATTTTCACTTTGATACTTAGCATCTGCAGTATCACACTTTTCAACATTGTTTCCCGGAAGCGCATTTGGTGAATTAACAAACATTCTTCCCTGTTCTTCCATAAACACAAAATCACTTAATGCAGGTACGACGGATAATCCACCGCCACAATTGCCAAATATAGCTGAAATCTGTGGAACCACGCCACTTGCCTGCACCTGCTTTGCATAAATCTCACCAAATCCATTCAATGCATCTACGGATTCCTGTAAGCGCATACCTGCACAATCAATCAATCCTATAACCGGTGCACCCATTTTCATTGCCATGTCATAAATAGCTGCAATTTTTTTACTGTGCATTTCTCCAATTGTTCCATGTAATACGGATGCATCCTGACTGTAAACGTACACCAAATTTCCATCAATCAGACCATAACCGGTAATTACTCCATCTGAAGGGGTTTGGGACTGTTGTAAATTAAAATCTGTGTTTCTTGCAGTCACCAGAGCACCGATTTCCATAAAGCTTTTCTCGTCAAGAAGACTGATAATTCTCTGTCTTGCTGAGTTTGTAGTATTGCTCATTCCTTAAACCTCCATGTGTATTTTTAATTTTTCTAACTTCTTATCCAATATAATTGTATATCTTTTGCACATATTTTTCAATAGACATTTTCCTATTTTTGTTTATTTTTTCGTTATTTTCCAGCATATTCCATTATTTATTTATACATAATTTTTTCACCATCCAAAATCGTTCCATTATATATTGAATATACCATCCGACATCTACTTCTTTTACTGTTTTTTTTGCCTTTATTGCAAATTTTCCAATTGCTTTTTCATCCAAATAATAAGTTACTGCTCCGATTTTTTCTCCTGCCTGAATAGGTGCTTTTAATTTCTTTGGGATATCGTATACAGTATGTATTTGTTCATCATTTCGTTTTAACACACGCAAATTATTTTCTTCTAATTCTATCGGCATAGTGACTTGCTGATACAATTGCTCATTTTTAGGAACTGCATTCTCTACAACGATTTCCGAAAACTGCTTATCGTGCTCAAATACATCTTCGTAATGATAATTTTCTAATGCATAGTTCATTAACTGTTTTGTATCAGACCATTTATAGGTTTTATTGTTTGGCCAGCCACAAGCCAACAAGCTCACAATGAATGTTCTGTCATCCTGACGCAATGCTCCCACATAGCAATACCCTGCATTTCCTGTAAAGCCGGTTTTTCCCGATAGTACTCCCTCCATCATTTGTAAAAACGCATTGTGGTTGTTGCAGCTATAATTTTTTGTTCCGGCAACGTTGGAAAAACTATGATTTGGCGTTCTGGTTATCTCTAAAAATTTCTCATCCTTAATGCAATAACTCATAATTCGTGCTAAATCTGCCGCCGTTGTTCCATGAACTCCTTTCTCATCCTGTGCATCTAACCCATTTGGTGTAATGAAATAGGAATCTGTACATCCTAATTCTTCTGCTTTTTTATTCATCATATTTGCAAATTTTTCTACACTTCCACCAATATGTTCCGCAATGGCAACTGCCGAATCGTTATGCGATTCTAACATAAGTGAATATAACAAATCTTTTAAATAAAAAGTATCTTCTGTTGTCATTCCTAAACGCACTTTGGGCATAGACGCAGCATAACTGCTTACTTTAACTTCATCGTCTAAATTACCATGTTCAATTGCTAAAATACAGGTCAGAATTTTGGTGGTACTGGCATTTGGCATATGTGTATGCCCGTCTTTTTCATATAGTATTCTTCCACTATCTGCGTCCATCAATACTGCACTTTTCGCATAAAGATTCAAGTTCACTTGTTCTTGCGCACAGATTGGAACAGATAAAAAACTGCACATTTGCAAGCTCAAGATAACAGATAAAAATATCAGGATATATTTCTTTTTTATCATTGTATCTTCTTTTCTGCTTTTTCATCTACTATATGCGACTTTCTTTTACGGTAGAACCGTAAAAAAATGTCTCTCACGCTTATTTGCATAAGAGACATTTTATTCAGGCGAACAGCCTGTTTTTAAGAATTTTTAACAAAGTTTGATAATCTACTTGCCCAAGAAACAATATCTTCTAAAGTCGCAATAATCTTATCTGTTTCTGTTGCCTGTGCTGTTGCAACCTCTGTCGCCTGTGTTACTTCGTCTGTTACATTTTTTATAGCTTCAAAAATATCAGTAAGAGATGTGTCAATTTCTTTTGCAGAGCTTCCGCTTACCTGTGCTAATTTTCCCATCTCGTTTGCTACTACTGCAAATCCTCTTCCTGCTTCTCCAGCTCTTGCTGCTTCAATAGATGCATTCAATGCCAAAATATTAGAACGTGATGCATTTCCCTGAATGGCACTTACTAACTTAGATGCTTTATCTGCCTGCTCTCTTACCATTTCAGATGTAGTATGAATATTATTCAACTTCTCTGATAAGCCATTGGCGCCTTTTGCAATTTCTTCAATACTCTTTAAAGACTCAATCAGATTAGAATCTAAGGAATCTGTTAATTCTCCAATTTTGACCTTTTCTTCAGCAGAAACAATACTTATCAACAGTCCAACTACCTGTCCATCCTCATAAATTGGAATCGTTTTTCCCTTTATTGGTATTCCAAACACTTCTCCTGATGTTTCTACTTCTTTTGCACTTCCATCTGCCATTGCATTAAGAATAAATTCATGCTTTGGATTTGAGGCATTCAAAATCTCCCCTGCCTGCATAAACTCAATCTGAAATCCATCTGCTTTCCATACACCGAGAACTTCCGTTCTACTAAATAGCGCAAGGTGCATATCATTTGTTGCTAACTGTTGAAACAATGGCATTGTTTCCTTTAATTCTTCCAAAATTCTGCTTTCGTTTCCCATTTATAAATTCCTCCTTAATTTACCCACTATGTAGACATCTTGCACTACGGGGGATATTTTTCTATGATACACTATACATCAAGTTTCAAATGCATTTCTTCTTCTGCCTGTTGCTTAAACTCCTCCACCTGCTCCGGATTCAACATTGGAAGTTCTTCTAGTGATTGTACACCAAAACTTCGCAAAAATTCTTCTGTTGTTCCAAAAAGTAATGGTCTTCCCGGTGCATCTAATCTTCCGAGCTCACATACCAAGTTATATTCTACCAACTTATTTACTGCATGGTCGCAAGAAACACCTCGTATTTTTTCAATTTCTAATTTTGTAATCGGTTGTTTGTAGGCAATGATAGACAGTGTCTCTAAGAGAACATCGGTTAGCACATGGCGTTTAGGCTGCTTTGCAATCTTGATTAAATATTCGTACATTTCTTTTCTGGTACACATTTGAAATGCATTCTCTATTTCAATAATCTGAATGCCTCGCTTTTCCTTTTCATATTTTTCCATCATACTATAAATAATGTCTTTTGTCTCTTCCTTGCTTAACTCTAATACTTCTGCTATCTTTTCAAGTTCTACTGACTCTCCCATGGAAAAAAGAACTGCTTCGATAATTGCTTCCTTTTGTTCTAATACCATTATTTTACTCCTTATATTCCTAGGCTGCAACCTTTGATTCAATAAAAATATCATCAAAAATATTTTCCTGTGATATAAAAATCTTTCCTGTTTTCATCAACTCTAAAATTGCTAAAAAAGTAACAATAATTTCCATCTTACCGCTTTGTTCTTCAAGCAACCCACGAAAACTGAAATTCTTATGTTCCATAGCGTATTCTTCCAGATAAGACATACGTTCCTCTAAGGATACTTCTTCCTTTTCAATCTTACCAAACTGAGAACGAATAGGGTCAATCTTATCTACCTGTTTTTTCATTACGGATTTGAATATGGCATTCAACTTTGTAAGAGTAATATTCGAAACTAATTCCTCTATGTTCACAGGTTCTTCATACTGTCTTACTTCATCCGGTATGGTTGGCACCTTAAACAATACTCTTTCCGCATCCATTTGTCGGTCTTTTAGCTCATATGACATACATTTGTACATCTTATATTCTAATAATTTCTGTACCAATTCAGCACGAGGATCTTCTTCCTCTTCCTCTGTTTCTTCTTTTGGCAACAACATTTTTGACTTAATATCAATCAATGTAGCAGCCATTACCAAAAATTCACTCATTACATTCAAATCCTGACGTTTCATTTCACCAATGTATTCTAAATACTGATTAGTAATCTCCACAATCGGAATATCATAAATATTTACTTTATTCTTTTCAAGCAGATGTAATAGTAAATCCAAAGGACCTTCAAACACCTGTAACTTTACTGTTAATTCCATATACATGCTCCCATAGTATCTAACATATTCTATTTTACCTTCTATTCTAGGAAAATTCAAGGGGAATTTACTGAGTTTCCTTTGCATCTTTAAGTACAAAGCTGATATCTAATAACTCTGCTCGGTTAAATACTCGAATATGGAAGGTATGTGTCCCAAGACCACGACTGATGATAACATTCTTATCTCCAAAACGAAATCTTCCTGCATCGTATTTTGGAAAAAGGGTGAGCTGTGGAGACAATAGGCTTCCAATTCCGTGAATTCGTACCAAACCACCATGATTGTGTCCGCAAAAAGTTATGTCTGCTCCCCATGCAGCATACTGTTCTGCATATGCCGGATTGTGTGCAAGCAAAATATCAAAAGTTTCTTCCTTTGGCTTTGGCAAAAAATCTTTCAGGTAATTTTCTGCCATAGGTACAATTTTTCCTTTTTCATAATATGTTATAGGGAGTTCCAAACCGGTAATTCGTATTCCCTCACACTCTTTCAATGAAATGGTTTCATTATTTAGCACCCTCACACCCAACTTTTCCACCTCTGACATATAGTTTTCAAACGCCTTATGATTTTTTCTTTGCACTTCTCGCAAACGTGTTTCGTGGTTTCCAAAACTATAATAAACCGGTGCAATCTGTACTAAATTCCTTAAAAACTCCAGTGCAACGGGAAACGTTTCCGAATATTTTGATACAATCAAATCTCCCGCAATCAATATAATTTCCGGACAACGTTCTTCTATTTGCTGTAATAATCGTTCATTATGTTTGCCATAAGAAAATCCATGCAGATCTGCAATCACTACTGCACGATGTTCTTCTTTTATTTTTTCTGATTCTATTACATAATGATTTACTTCAAACTGTGTCAATTCCCATTTTTGCCAAATCACAAAAACTGCCACCATGAAACATAAAATTATCAATATTTTTATCATTTTACTACCTTTCTCTCAATAAGGTTACGTTTTTACCCAAAAATGCGAATAACAGACAAGTATCAGGCTTAAACTGTATTATAATATTTGGAGGTTATGCCATGCGTTGTATTTTATCGCTATTTTTATCAGCATCTATGCTGTTTACTTCACTTTCTTTTACCACAGAAACGCCCGCTCAGACTTCTTCGGAAGAATTAAACGTTTCTGCTCCCTCCGTTGTATTAATGGAATCCTCTACCGGACAAATTATCTACGAAAAGGATTCCCATACCTCTCTTCATCCCGCCAGCATCACAAAAATTATGACTATGATTCTTATCTTTGATGCATTAGAAAAAGGAACTATCACCTTAGAAGATACTGTTACGGTATCTGACTACGCTGCAAGTATGGGCGGTTCACAGGTCTTTTTAGAATCTGGTGAAACCCAAACAGTAGATACTATGTTAAAATGCATTTCCATTGCAAGTGCTAATGACGCTTGTGTTGCCATGGCAGAATATATTTGCGGCAGTGAGCAGGAATTTGTGAACCAAATGAACCAACGTGCCAAAAGTCTCGGTATGAAAGACACCACTTTTGTGAACTGCTGCGGTCTTGATACGGATGGACATATGACTACCGCCTATGACGTGGCATTGATGTCTCGTGAATTAATCACCAAATATCCGCAAATACATAACTACTGCACCGTTTGGATGGACACCATTACCCATGTGACAGCAAAGGGTTCTTCCGAGTTCGGCTTAACTAACACAAATAAACTAATCAAACAATATGAATATGCTACCGGATTAAAAACCGGCTCTACCTCCCAAGCAAAATATTGTCTTTCAGCAACTGCCAAGCGTGATGACATGGAACTTATTGCCGTAGTAATGGCAGCTCCTGACTATAAGGTACGTTTTCAAGATGCTGTAACACTTCTAAACTATGGATTTGGAAAATGCAATATCTACCACGACGATAATCAAGATGCATTACCAAAATTATCGGTAACCGGTGGTGTCACTGGCTCTGTTGCAATCGCTTATGAATCCGGCTTTTCTTATTTAGATGTATCCGGTGCAGACCTTTCCAAAATCACCAAAGAATTAAAACTACCTAAAACAATTACTGCTCCGCAAAAGAAATCTTCTATTGCCGGAAAAGCAATTTACAAGCTTAATGGGAAAGAAATTGGTTCGGTTAATATTCTCTTTCAAAACTCCGTAAAAAAAGCAACCTTCCGTGACTACTTCAAATGGACACTGGATGCTCTTTTTATGTCTTAACTTTTTTAATTTTACAATAACGGAGCGAATATTTTCAAAACACCTAACATTGTACGGATAACTGCCGGTCTTTTCCGGCAGAATTCCATAGTAATCTCTTCGCAATGCTGCAAAGTATCTAATACATCTTCTTTTACCTGCATTACCGCCTTGGATTGATACATCCATACACCACATTCAAAGTGCAAATACAAACTGCGATAGTCCATATTAATACTTCCTACCGTTGCAATCTCATCATCACACACAAAACATTTTGCGTGTACAAAGCCCGGTTTATACTGATATATTTTTACTCCGCTTTTCAATAATTCTTCGTAATAAGACTGTCCCATCCAGTATACAATTTTTTTATCCGGTATTCCCGGCATAATAATCCGCACATCCACACCGCTTTTTGCTGAATTCTCCAAACACTTAATCATTTCATGATCCGGTATCAGATACGGAGTAAAAATATATACATAATCTTTTGCACGATTAATAATATTCATGTAAATATTTTCACCTGAAGTCTCATGGTCTAGCGGACTGTCATCATAAGGCTGTACATAGCCATCATTGTGAAATTCCTCTTCTTTATATACCTGCGGTTTAAAACTGGTAATATCTGTTGAAATTTCCCTTGTAATATAGCTCCACATTTCTAAAAACATTACTGTAAAACTCCAAACCGCTTCTCCTTTTAAACGAATCCCGGTATCTTTCCAATAACCAAACCGTTCCACTGCATTGATATACTCATCTGCAAGATTGATTCCTCCGGTAAATCCGATTTTTCCATCTACCACTAAAATTTTACGATGGTCTCTGTTATTCATAATTACAGCCATGATTGGGTATAACGGATTAAACTTTACACACTTTATTCCAAAAGACTGCATTGTTTCATAATATCTTGCCGGCAAGGTAGTTACACAGCCAAAATCATCGTATATAAAACGTACATCCACACCGGCTGCTGCTTTCTCTTTTAAAATATCCAGTATTTGATTAAACATCACACCCTCTTCCACAATAAAATATTCCATGAAAATAAAGTGTTCTGCACTTCTTAATGCCTCCAATATATCAGGAAACATTTCTTCTCCTGTGGGATAATACTTTGTTTCTGTATTTCGGTATACCGGAAAATCTGCCCAGTCATTAATATATTTTACCTGATTATAGATGCTCTTATCCTTTTCCTTCAACTCCTCCATATATACTTTTCCATCCGGGAGTTCTTTTTCAAGTTCCTGATTAATAGCTTCCATTCTTTTTCTTATTCTTCTCAGCATTTCGGAACGTCCAAAGATAAAATATATCAAAAGTCCTACAATTGGAATTGAAAGAATTACAAAGCTCCAAGCAATCTTATAAGAGGGATTACTTCTTTTGTTCACGATTACTAAAACCACAATAATAGCAATTACTTGTACAATAGTATCTACATAAGAATACTTCGCCATAACACCAGTTAAAAAAGATAATATCCACAATAACTGTATCAGAATTGCCATTGCTACAATCATGGTTCTTCCCATTAAAAGTTTCTTTATTTTCTTCACATAATCATCCTCTCATGTACATTATCTCTTCTACTTTATCACAATAATCTTCCAATGTCTACCATTCCCCACCCTTGTTTAGATGGCGACATTCCTAAGTCTAAGGCTCTTTCGTATAGACGAAGTTTCACTTCTGCCGGAGAAAATTGAGAGTATTTTGAAAATAAAATTGCCACACAACCGCTAACAATTGGTGCTGCCATAGAGGTTCCGCTTTTCTTCACATAATCCCCTGTTATAGAACAACTAATAATATTTGTTCCCGGAACTACTAACTCTGGTTTTACAATACAATGCTCTGTGGGACCCTGACCGGAATAGTCCGGTTTTAGCCTTGAAACACCAATCTGTTCCTTGGTATCATCACAACATCCTACCGTTATAATTTTTCTTGAGATTCCCGGAACTGTTACACTATTTTCCCGTGGTCCATTATTTCCCGCTGCCGCCACCACTACAATTCCATTATCCCATGCATAGTCTACCGCCTGAAGCAATCTTCTTCGTTCTGAACTTTCTGCTTCTAATACCATTCCAATAGAAATATTTATAATTCGTATTTTATATTTTAGTTTCTCTGCCACCAGCCATTGAATGGATTCTACCACATTTTCGGTATTTCCATTTCCTTTTTGGTCTAATATTTTTATTACTACAAAATGTGCCTTTGGTGCAATCCCCATATATCTGCCTCCTGAAGCACTACCGTTTCCACCGATAATACCGGCAATATGCGTTCCATGCCCATTATCATCATAAGGCCTTGTTCTTCCATTTATATAATCCCGAAAACAAACCACTCTTTTTTCAAAGTCCTGATGCAAAAAAATTCCTGTATCTAAAACCGCAACCCCCACACCCTCACCATAATAACCTCGGCGATATGCCTGATTTGCCCGTATAATTCTCCTTACTCTGTCCATTGCGTTTTCCTTTTTTCTATTACTATATGCAAAAAAGATTTACCGGGTCTATTGTACACAAAAAAGAGGTCTGTTTTCTAATAGAAAATAAACCTCTTCTCTCTTTTTATACTTTATGCTTCTGCCGGAACATCTTTGATAGAGAAACTAATTCTTCCCATCTTGTCTTTTCCAAGACAAACTACTTTTACCATGTCTCCTAATGTCAAAACATCTTCTACATGATTAATACGTTCTTTGGAAATCTTAGAAATATGAACCATTCCCTCTTTTCCCGGTGCGAACTCAAGAAATGCGCCAAACTCTTTGATACTGATTACCTTTCCTACAAAAATCTGTCCTTCTTCAAAATCTGTAGTAATAATCTGAATCATCTTTACAGCCTTGTCCATCATTTCTTTATCTGTACCGCAAACAGAAACTGCGCCTTCATCAGAAATGTCAATTTTTACACCTGTCTGCTCAATAATTGCATTAATCGTCTTTCCACGCTGTCCAACTACATCACCAATCTTTGTCGGATCAATCTGAATCTGAACAATCTTTGGTGCATATTTACCAACTTCTGTTCTCGGCTCTGCAATTGCCTTAGACATTACATTGTCCATAATATAAAGTCTTGCTTCTCTTGTTCTTGCAATTGCTTCTTCTACGATTGGTCGGGTCAATCCATGAATCTTAATATCCATCTGAATTGCTGTGATACCGTCATGTGTACCGGTTACTTTAAAATCCATATCTCCGAAGAAATCTTCTAATCCCTGAATATCCGTCAGTACTACATAATCATCGTCTGTTTCTCCTGTTACTAAACCACAGGAAATACCTGCAACCATCTTTTTAATTGGTACACCTGCCGCCATTAATGCCATACAGGAAGCACAGGTAGATGCCATAGAAGTAGAACCATTGGACTCAAATGTTTCGGATACTGCACGAATTGCATATGGAAATTCTTCTTCTGTTGGAAGAACCGGTACTAATGCTCTTTCTGCTAATGCACCATGTCCGATTTCACGACGTCCCGGTCCTCTGCTTGGCTTTGTTTCTCCAACAGAATAGGATGGGAAGTTATAGTGATGCATATAACGCTTATTTACTTCATTTTCATCTAATCCGTCAATTCTTTGTACCTCAGATAATGGTGCCAATGTTACCACATCACAAATCTGAGTTTGTCCACGGGTAAACATTGCAGAACCATGAACTCTTGGAATCAAATCTACTTCTGCTGCCAATGGACGAATCTGATTGATAGCTCGTCCATCCGGACGCTTATGATCTTTTAAAATCATTTTACGAACCGTCTTTTTCTGATACTGATAAATTGCTTCACCTAATACAGCAAGCCATTCCTCATTATCAGCAAATGCTTCTTCTAACTGTTCTGTAATCTTTCGAATATTTTCTTCACGTTCCTGTTTTACATCAGTAAAAACAGCTTCCTCCATTGCTTCCGGAGGTACGATTTCTTTAATTGCTGCAAATAACTCTTCTGGTACTGCACAACTGGTGTATTCATGCTTCTGTTTTCCAACTTCAGCCACAATCTCATTAATAAATGCAATAATCTTCTGATTGATGTCATGTGCCATATAAATAGCTTCAATCATTTTAGCTTCCGGAATTTCATTTGCCCCTGCTTCAATCATAATTACCTTTTCGCTGGTAGAAGCTACGGTCAAATTCAAATCTCCATTCTTCCACTGTTCCTGACTTGGATTGACAATAAATTCTCCATCAATCATTCCCACCTGTGTCATGGCACAAGGACCAGCAAATGGAATGTCAGAAATACTTGTTGCAATAGCAGAACCTAACATTGCTACGATTTCAGGACGACATTCCGGATCTACACTCATAACCAAGTTATTCAAGGTTACATCATTTCTATAATCCTTTGGAAATAATGGTCTCATTGGGCGGTCAATAACACGGGAAGTTAAAATAGCATTTTCAGATGCCTTTCCTTCTCTCTTATTGAATCCTCCCGGAATCTTCCCTACTGCATATAATTTTTCTTCATATTCTACACTTAATGGGAAAAAGTCAATTCCCTCTCTTGGCTTTTCTGATGCAGTTGCAGTACTAAGTACCACAGTATCTCCATAATGCATCAAAGCAGCTCCATTTGCCTGTGCAGCTACTCTTCCAATATCTACACGAAGAGTTTTTCCTGCAAGTTCCATTGTAAACTGTTTAAACATTCTTCTATCTCCTTCATTTATATTCCGGAAGACATTGTCCTCCGCTATGGCAGAAGAGACCGAAACTACTGAGTTATACACAAGCATTTATGCACATCTCAGTGGTCTCGGAAGTGCCTCCCGCCAATTTTTCTTATTACGAAAATAGAGCGGAACTCCGCTCTATTTTCTATAACTGTCAGAAAATTACTTTCTGATACCTAAACGGTCAATTAAAGTACGATATCTTTCGATATCAACTTTCTTCAGGTATGCAAGTAAACCACGTCTCTGACCTACCATTTTCAAAAGACCTCTTCTAGAATGATGATCCTTTGGATTCTCTTTTAAGTGATCTGTTAACTCCTGAATTCTTGCTGTTAAAATAGCAACCTGTACTTCTGGTGAACCTGTATCTCCAGGTGTTCTTCCGTACTCAGCGATGATTGCCTGTTTCTTTTCTTTTGCTATCATAATGATAACCTCCTCTAATTCTTTAAAATCGCCCTATTATTGTGCATATTAAGTAATGGTTGGAGTGTCCGATTACTGAATATGGGCTTATTCGCACCAATGCATTATAACATAGGTATTCCATGCTTGTAAAGCACTTTTACTCATTTAATAATCGAACTACACAAATCGGTGTACGATAGAAAGCATTTGAAATTTTAATTCCGGTCTTAGCAGAGCTTGCGTGAACAACCTGTCCGCCACCAATGTACATTGCAACATGGCTAATGCTCTTACCGCTTCCATAGAAAAACAAGTCTCCCGGCTTTGCCTGAGAAGCATCAATTCTTGTACCACAATTTGCCTGTGCCTTTGAGGAATGCGGCAAATAGATACCGTATTTCTCATAAATTCTCATAGTAAATCCGGAACAATCTACACCATTTGTAAGACTTGTACCGCCCCAGACATAACGGTTGCCTACAAATTGGCATGCATACTGTATCATATCTACACGAACATCAGATACACCTTGTCCATACCGAAGCTCTGTTAAGGTCATCGCCTTTGGTAACTCTTCTGCTAAAGTTACAAATTCTTTTGCAACATAGCACTCATCACCATCTATATCAACCTTTACCCAATCGCCTAAATCTTCTATTACTTGCAGTTCTTCGCCTTCTGCTATGGTTGTCCAGATACTGCATTCTGTATTAGGTTCGGTTCTTGCATTCAATGTCATCGTATTAGAAGTTGCCATAATAGACTTCACTTCTGCTGCTTTTTGTGCTGCAACATCTCCTGTAAATAAAAACTCACTTTTTACATATCCTGTAACATCCCCTGACTGGATTTTACTCCATTCACCTTCTACGCCTAAGATTTCGCATCCGGCATCTTTAGGTAATTTTCCTACTAAATCATAATCTTCCCCTGCACCTTCACGAATATTCAAATGATTGTCTACATTTGCAATTCCAAGATTTGTATATCCACATATGGCAGTTGCTGCGGCATCCGGATTTGCAGATGTTGTATTCTGTGCTTCTACTGCAGTCATTCCCACACCTGCGCCACTGGCAAGACTTTCTCCTAATACTGCAGTAATTCCTGCATTTACTCCATTAGACGCTTCTGCATAAGTAGGAGCTATACTACAAATTGTAACACCTGTCATGCAGGCTGCAATTATTTTTTTTACTTCATATCTCATATTTGACCTCCATACTGACTCTCCCACTCGTCAAATGCTTATGTAAGCACAGCATTTCCATCGCTACTTGCGTAAACAAAAAACAGTAGAATATTTACGATACTCTACTGTTTTTCTTTGCTATTATAGCAATCCAAAATTACATTGTCAATATTTTTTGTAACATTTATGTAATATTTATATGTTTTCTTCCGGATCTTTCTCCAAGATAGAAAATGCAATATTCGTGGAATGATCTCCGATACGCTCTAGACCAGTTACCAAATCCGTAAATATAATTCCTGCCATCGGAGAACATTTTCCTTTTGCCATACGTTTTACATGATTCTGCTGTAACTCACGTTCCATACGGTCAATACTGTTTTCCAACTCCATAATTTCTTTCTGCATATCTGCATTCTGAGTAATAAACATTTCCATGGATTCCTTAAAAATCTGCAATGATCTCTTGTGCATTTCTAAAATTTCTTTTGTTCCCTTCTTCGTAAAGGAAATTCCATCTTCACTACACTTAATGGCTGCATCTGCAATATTCTCTGCATGATCGCCAATTCTTTCTATATCACTTACTACATGGAATAATCCGCCAATTCTTTCTGCATCTGCAACCGGAAGCTGCAACTGATTGATTTTTACAAGATAATTTGTAATTTCATGGCTCAAAAAGTCAATCTGCTTTTCGGTATCATATACATGTTGAATTTTTTCCTGAGAACCTTCAAAAAAGCCTTCCATAGAAAGTTCTAAATTTTCATATGCCATTTTTGCCATACGTTCAATTTCCTGAGTGGTTTCTACTACTGCAGTAGATGGAGAGAAAATATTTTGCTTTCCAATATACATAAGCTGATAATCCTGATTTTCCTTGTCCTCTCCCGGAATAATCATTTTCGTCAAGGCGACAAATTGAGTAGATAACGGTAAGAACAAAATTGTCTGGAAGGTTTTGAACAGGGTATCTGCATTTGCTACACATCTTCCTACGTCAGAACCTGAAATTTTCAAAATAAATGGTTCAAAGGACTGCATACCTACCGCTAGCAGCAATCCTATGATTACCATTCCGAACACATTAAACATTACATGAATTAATGCTGCACGTTTTGCATCCTTTCGCGCATCCAAGCTTGCCAAAACTGCCGGTGTACAAGAACCAATGTTACATCCTAAAATCACATAAAAGCAAACAGAAAGGTCTATCAATCCTTGTCCTGCCATTAACAACAAAATACTAACGGTAACGGAAGAACTCTGCACTATAACAGTAATTACAGTTCCCATTAAAATCCCAAGCAACGGATTATCAAGACTTCCCAACACATTGAGAACAGATTGATAATTTCTTAAATCCGCCATAGAATCTTTCATCATACTGATTCCCATAAACAGCGCACCGAAGCCTAAAATCACCTCGCCGATTTTCTTCACCATCGGCTTTTTTCCAAACATCATAAAGACTGCGCCTACAAACAAAATAAACGGTGCCACTCCGGTTAAATTGAATGCTACTAACTGAGAGGTAATTGTTGTACCGATATTGGCACCAAAAATAATTCCTACTGACTGCGCCAATGACATAATTCCGGCATTAACGAAACTAACTACCATTACCGTAGTTGCTCCTGATGACTGAATAACCGCTGTAAATAATGCGCCAAAAATGACTGCAATAATTTTATTTTTAGTCATTACCTCTAAAATACTACGAAGTTTTGCTCCTGCTGCTTTCTGCAATCCCTGACTCATAAAAGTCATTCCAAATAAAAATAATCCAAGACCACCTAATAATGTTAAAATAAGCTCCATATTTTTCACCCTTGATTTTCTCTGAAATATTGTTTTCCTAATGCTACATCATGTGACATCTGCTCTTTTAAAGCCTCTAATGATTCAAACTTTTTTTCCGCCCTTACTTTGCTGATAAAGCTTACCTTTACTTCTTTTCCGTAAATATCTTCATCAAAATCAAAAATATGAGTTTCTACACCTACCGGATTTTCCCCATCTACTGTGGGCTTACATCCTATATTGGTTATTCCCGGATATGCTTTTCCATCCCATTCTGTTATAGAAAAGTATACACCATATGGCGGTAATAGTTTTTCCTCTGGAGGAATTAAGTTAATGGTTGGAATCCCAAGCACTGTTTTTCCCATTTTCTTGCCATGACAAATTCTTCCCTCTATAAAATAGCGATATCCTAACAATTCATTCGCTTTTTCAATATTTCCTGCTATAATCTGTTCTCTGACAAACGTACTGCTAATATCTCTTCCGTCTTCCTGCATTTTATCTACTACTTCAACTTCATAACCATACTTAGCTGCATATTGTTGAAGCATTTTATAATCACCACGGCGATTATGCCCGAAATGAAAATCTTTTCCTACCACCATACATTTTACATTGAGTTGCTTTACTATAAATTCAATGAATAACTCGGGTTCCATACACATAATATCTTTTGTGAATGGACATTCTACGAGGTAATCAATGCCGATTTTTTCAAAAAGCCGACTTTTTTCTTCATTTGTAGTAAGAACCTGTGCTACTGCATGATCCACACTTTTTCTGGGAGGAATGTCAAACGTAAAAACGACTGCTTTTAATCCTTCCTGCTTCTTTCGAAACACATAATCCATTAATAATTCATGCCCTCGGTGGAGTCCGTCAAACTTTCCTAGAGACAAAACCGTTGGTTTTTCTATTTTAAATTCTGTTGTTCCTTTTATGTATTCCATGATTATGTCCTATTCTCTAAAAATCTTAATTGGTCTGATATCTTTATACTTATCGTTATACTGATAAATACCTATAAACTGCTGTTTGAAATCATAAATCCTAAGCTTTTGCTGATTCAGATTTTCCTGCCATCCTTCTATCCATTCCGGCTGCATAGCATTTCCATTATAAAGCATTTTTGTAAATTCTTCTCTAACGCTAAGTTTTGGATACCCTTCAAAGACTTCCTCTACTCTAAGAATTACATCTTTTAAATCTTCTGTGGCAAGTTCTTGTCCGTTTTCTTTCCGAACCTGCGCTACAAGCTGTTCTATCTCTGTTAGGCGCAAAGCATTTTCCAGTGTGAATTGTGATACTTTTGTGCGAAGTAATGATTCCATACATCCTCCGCATTCTAACCTTTCGCCAATATCCTGACAAAGTGTACGGATATAGGTGCCCTTAGAACAGTGCACCCTTAATTTCACCCTTGGAAGCTTTATTTCAACTATATCTATGGAAAAAATCTGTACTTCTCGAGGCTTTCTTTCTACCTCAATGCCTGCCCTTGCCAAATCACAAAGCTTTTTTCCGTTCACTTTCAATGCGGAATACATTGGCGGAATTTGGGCATAAGTACCAACAAATCCTGCTATTACTTCTTTTACCTGTTCTTGGGTACAGATAACTTCTTTTTTTTCTATTACCGTACCGGTAATATCCTGTGTATCCGTTTTTTCTCCCAACAGCAATACTGTCTCGTATACTTTATCTTTTTCTGTAAGCATATCACAGACTTTGGTTGCTTTTCCCAAGCATACCGGAAGAACACCCTCTGCATCCGGGTCTAACGTCCCGGTATGTCCTATTTTCTTTTGTCTGAGAATTCCACGAAGCTTTGCTACTACATCATGGGAGGTATATCCTCGTTCCTTGTACACATTAATAATGCCATTAATCATAACGAAATTACAACTGCTCCTTTATTTCTTCACACAATACACTGATAATTTGTTCCGGTGACTCACTCATTGTAGCACCTGCTGCTCTAACATGTCCACCACCTTGATGTTTCATGGCAATTGCTGCAACATCCACTTTGCCATTAGAACGCATACTTACTTTCCATGTTCCGTCTTCATTTTCATACAAAAATATGGCAACCTCCACATCCTTTGTGATTCGTAATTGACTTACAATTCCCTCTAAATGCTTTGGCAACACATGATATTGCTCCATTTCCTTTTTAGAAATTGTAGCGGCAATACATACTCCATCTAAGTATAACGTACTGTTCAGTAATGCCTGACCTAATATCTTATTTTGTTCAAAGGTCTTTGTGTAAAAAGTTTCGTCTACAATCTTAGAAAAATCAATTCCTTTTTCCATCAACTTTCCTGCAATATTCATGGTCTTTGCCGAAGTACAAGAATATTGAAATACACCTGTATCATGTACCATACCTACATAAATACATTCTGCAATCTCTTTTGTAATCTTTTCTTCTTCTAATAATTCAAAAATTAATTCTGAAGTTGAGCTTGCCTCTGGGAAAATATAGTTCTCATCCGCAAAACTTGCGTTACTTACATGATGGTCAATACATACTGTCTTTTTTGCTGTTTCAAAATATTTTACTGCATTTCCAAGTCTTCCGGTATCTCCACAATCCTGCACAATGCATAAGTCATAAACCTGATTTGATTCACAGTCGTTTTTTATTTTCTCTGCATTTTTCAAAAACTTAAAAATATTCGGGATTGGCTCTAAATACAAATCCACCTCAATATGAGGATACCATGTTTTAATATAATTATAGGTCGCTAAACAGGAACCTGCACAGTCCCCATCCGGACGCACATGTCCGGCGATGGCAACTGTCTTTACCTGTTCTAGCTGCGAAGCCAGATTATCCATATTTACTGCTCCTTATTTACGTCATCAATCAGCTTTGACATATTTACACCATATTCAATGGACTGATCCAATACAAAACGAATCTCCGGTGTATTTCTCAGATTGATATTCTTTGCTAATTTACTCCGAATATATCCTTCTGCACTTTTTAAACCTGCTAATGTATCTTTTTGAGATTCCTCATCTCCTAATACACTGATATATGCTTTGCAGCTCTTTAAGTCCGGAGCAACCTCTACTGCTACCACGGAAGTTAACGGATTGATTCGTGGGTCTTTTATTTCCCCACGAATGATATTACTTAATTCTCTTAAAACTTCTCCGTTTACTCGTGTATTTTTAATACTATTTTTTCTCATATTCTTTCCTCAAGTCCTATCGTGGAACCTCTACCATAGTATATGCTTCTACTATATCCTGTTCCTGAATATCATTAAATCCTTCAAAAACAAGACCACATTCATAGCCTGCTTTTACTTCTTTTACATCGTCCTTAAATCTCTTCAAAGATGCCAAATCTCCTTCAAATATCTGCTCACCCTCACGGGAAATACGCACCTTGCAGCCTCTCTGGAATACACCATCAAGTACATAAGAACCTGCAATATTTCCAACACCAGAAGCTTTGAATATCTGACGTACTTCTGCATGACCTAAAACTTTTTCTTCAAATATTGGGTCTAACATACCTTTCATAGCTGCCTGAACGTCTTCAATCGCATTGTAAATAACCTTATATAATCTCACATCTACGCCTTCACGCTCTGCAGTTGCTTTTGCAGTTGCATCCGGACGTACATTAAATCCAATAATAATCGCATTAGATGCAGAGGCAAGGCTCACATCAGATTCATTGATTGCGCCAACACCACCATGGATTACCTTTACAACTACTTCTTCATTAGAAAGCTTTACAAGACTCTGCTTTACAGCTTCTACCGAACCCTGAACGTCTGCTTTTACAATGATTGGAAGTTCTTTTACATTACCAGACTGAATCTGTGTAAATAAATCATCCAATGACATTCTGGATTTTGTTTCTTCCAACATCTTTTCTCTTCCTTCAGAAATAAAGGTGTCAGCAAAGCTCTTTGCTTCTTTTTCTGAATCCGTACATACAAAGATTTCCCCGGCATTTGGAACATTATTCAATCCTAATATTTCCACTGGTGTAGAAGGTCCTGCCTCTTTCACTCTTCTGCCCTTGTCATCAATCATAGCTCTGACTTTACCATAACAGCTTCCGCAGGCAATTGGCTGTCCTACCTTCAAGATACCTTTCTGTACTAAAACAGTTGCCACAGAACCTCTTCCCTTATCAAGCTGTGCTTCGATTACAACACCTCTTGCATTTCTCTTTGGATTTGCCTTTAATTCGCAGATTTCTGCTGTTAAAAGAATCATTTCTAATAACTGCTCAATACCTTCGTGTGTACGCGCAGAAACCGGTACAAAAATGGTGCTTCCGCCCCAGTCTTCCGGAATCAGTTCATATTCTGCTAATTCCTGTTTTACACGTTCAATATTGGCACTTGGTTTATCCATTTTATTTACAGCAACAATAATTTCTACTCCTGCTGCCTTTGCATGGCTGATTGCCTCAACAGTCTGCGGCATTACTCCATCGTCTGCTGCTACTACAAGGATTGCAATATCTGTAGAATTTGCACCACGCATACGCATTGCAGTAAACGCTTCATGTCCCGGTGTATCTAAGAATGTAATCTTTTCGCCATTACACTCAACCATATAAGCTCCGATGTGCTGTGTGATTCCGCCTGCTTCACGGTCGATTACATGGGTATCACGAATTGCATCTAACAGAGAAGTTTTTCCGTGGTCTACATGACCCATAACACATACAACCGGTGGGCGTTTTACCATATTAGCTTCATCTTCGTCATCCTCTTTCAAAAGCTCTGCAATTACGTCAACCTTTTCTTCCATTTCACAAATACAGTTAAATTCTAATGCAATTTCTTCTGCTTCTTCAAAAGTAATCTCACTATTTACAGTTACCATATTTCCTTGTAAGAATAATTTTTTAATAATTACAGATGCCTGAACCTTCATACGGTCTGCTAATTCTTTTATTGTCATTTTTTCAGGCAGAGTAATTGTTTTAATCGTATCTTCTTCTTTCTGCTGTGGCTGAGGAGCTGGCTGCTGTTTTTTCTTTTTATTACTCTTTTCTAAATTATCAAAGCGTTCCTGCTTCTTTCCCATAATGTCCTTTTCGTGACGCTGATTATTGTTCTTACGATTCTCACGTTCACGACTTTCTTTTCCTCTTTCTTCTACTGCTGGAACAGGAGAATTCTGATTCAATTTACTGATTTCCTGCTCAAAGCGATTCTTCGGGTTGTTGGAACGATTTTGACCATTTCTGTTATTATTTCTATCGCCTTGCGGACGCTGCTGGCGATTTCCGTCCTGTCTCTGTCTCTGGTCATTCTGTGGACGTTGCTGACGGTTTCCGT